>CAYXWO010000001.1:0-68219 GCA_964468825.1 uncultured Candidatus Saccharibacteria bacterium
TATTTTTATGAATGTAATTCATGAAGTAAAAATACATGTTTGGTGACCAAGTCCTAGATACACGCGTCACTTGCGTAAGGACTTGAACCGCGGGCCGCAACCCGCGAGAGCGGGTGTAGGTTTCGAGCTTAGCAAAGCGAGAGGCAAGTCCTTTCCTGGGCACAACATATATAAGACCAACATATTTTGTCTGTTATTTGCATTAATTATTGATATACTTTTAGTATCTGAACATGCAAGTTGATATTTTAAAGATTGTCGAAGTAATAAGAAAAACAAGACTAATGTCATTACCTAGTTTTGGCAATATTGACGTAAAGGCATATAAAACTGAAAGTGAATCTGATGCAGTTACTCAAATCGACCTTGATATAGAAGAGTTCTTAAAGAGTGAGTTAAAAGCACTATACCCCGATATCTCATTTGTCGGTGAAGAGTTTGGTGGAGATAAGGGTGTAGATGCTTTTTGGTTGGCAGACCCAATCGATGGTACTGCTCACTATATTCGTGGGATTCCATTTAGTACTACGATGCTTGCTTTAATCAGGGGCGGTAAAGTCCAACTTTCTGTTATTTATGACTTCGTTAATGATATTGCCTACTATGCTGAACGAGGAAAGGGGGCATATAAAAATGGAGAAAAAATTTCTGTTTCAAATAGAGACTTACATCATGCATATATTTCGTGTGAGGTTAATTCGTTGAAGGAAGAAAATAGTGAAGTGCTTTACCAGATTAGAAAAAGAGCGCCACAAATTGTTCTTCGTAGTTCTGGATATGAGTACATACTAGTCGCCACAGGTAAGATTGAAGCACGTGTCACCTATGATCCATTTTGTAAGGACCACGATTGTGCACCAGGGTCACTGCTCATAGAAGAAGCAGGGGGCGTTGTTAAAAATTTTAACTCAGAGGGATATGATTATACCAATCTCAGCTTTTATGCGGGGAATGCAAAAGTGTATGAAGAGTTAATGAAAGGTGAGGGAGGCATTGAGGGGTATAGTAAAAAGTAGAAAGTTAAAGAGTGGCGCCATAGGCGCCACTCTTTAAAAAAATTATTTCCCAGTACAGGTTATTAGTTATCTTCTAGCTCCTTTTGCTTCTGCTCTGCTAGACCTTCATATGCCTGGTGAACAGCCTTATCCCTCCTGAGGAGTTCATCAACGTGTAAGCGATTTTTTTCTCCGTAATCAATTTCAACCTCTAAAAAAGGAATCACTCGCACAGGTAGTCCTTTCATTACATACTTACGGAGTTCGCTTCTCATTCGCTTCGCGAAGTGTATCGCAGCCTCTTCTTTGCTCTCTGGGAGGACAGTTATAAAAATAGTGCCATTACGCATGTCGTTACTTATCTCACAGCGAGTAACTGTGATAAGAGAAAGGCCAGAAGATTCCCTCTGGAAAAAATCTTGTGCGAGACCGAGCACTTGCTGTTCAACCTTTAGGATGCGTTCTGTTTTTGGCTTGTCTGCGTTCATAGGGAAAGTTAGGAGTTCTTCGTTAGGAAGTTAGGGAAACTAAATGCGCTTCTTCTCAACTGAAATAGCTTCGAGGATATCAGAAGGGATCATTTCTGTCTTGGTTTCAACCATGAGACCACACTCATTGCCTTCCATCACGCTCGCAGCCTTAAGCTTTTGTGACTGCAATTCAAGGATACGACCCTTACCCATATCAACGCCACGACGAACAATACGTACGAGGGCACCGTTATCAATGCGACCAGTCTCTACACGTCCACCAATTACATGCTTGTCTTTTTGAGAACTGAAAGTCTTAAGGAGCTTGAGGGTTCCTAAGATGACTTCTTTTTCTTCAAACGGAAGACGACTCTCCACAAGAGTGTCGAACCACTCAGAAAGCTTATAAATAATATCGAAAAGTTCTGGCTTGATATTGAATCTATCAGCCTGGTCGCGAGCCTTTCCTTCCATCTTCACAGTAAAGCCGAGGATGACAGTTTTTTCATCTGATGATGCAAGGAGAATGTCACCTTCTGTTATGTTTCCGATTCCTTCCGCGATGATTTTTATCTTCACATCATCAGTCTCTCGCTTTTTGAGTTCCATGTGGACCGCATCAAGTGTCCCTTGTGAATCTGATTTAATAACAACTGGAATAACCACCTTTGCGTTGCGGTAAAGACGTGGGTCAAGAACTGTTTTCACGCTGTTAGCCTTTGCTTCTTTTTGAAGTACTTCTACTTCTTTTTTGTCTGAAGAAGAAATAAAGATCGCACCAGTCGCCGGAATGTCGTCAAAACCTGTTACTTTAATCGGCTGTCCTGCATGTGGGTTCTTAATGGTACGACCAGCGAAGTCCTCGATGATACGAATAGGGGAAAGTGCGGTTCCAGCTAGAATCGCACCGGATACAGGAAGCGTTCCATCTTTGAGAACTAGCGTTGCTGAGATGCCTCGCTTTTGATCAACGAAACTTTCTAGGACATATCCCGTCGCGTCAGTATCTAGGCTCGCTTTTAGGTCGTTCATCTCAACCATAAGAAGAAGAGTTTCAAGAAGGAAGTCAACACCCTGGCCAGTCTTGGCTGAAATTTCTACGCAAGGGATGTCACCACCCCAGCCTTCGATATAGATGCCGTGCTCCACAAGTGATGTTTTAGTCTTCTGGATATCAGCGCCTGGTTTGTCAATTTTGTTAACTGCAACAACATACGGGAGCTTGCGAGCGTCAATTGTCTTCCACGCTTCTAGCGTCTGCGCTTTTACACCGTCTTCTGCAGATACGATAAGGATTGCTATATCAGCAATTTCTACGCCACGCTCACGCATGCTCTGGAATGCGGCGTGCCCAGGTGTGTCTAAAAAGGTGATGTGTTTACTAGCCCCTTCTGCTGACTTGTGTTCAACTTCGTACGCAGAGATTCTCTGTGTGATGCCACCTGCTTCACCCTCAACAACATTAGACTTTCTAATGTAATCAAGAAGAGATGATTTTCCATGGTCAACGTGTCCGAGTACTGCGATTACCGGTTGACGGGAAACTGCGCCTTTTTGGTCTTTTGTTTTTGACATATAATAGGCGTTATTGTATCACACAAAAGCTGAAAAACCTAGTAATTAGAACACAGAACATAGAATTTAGAGTGTAGGCAGTAGAAAGAGCACATCACTATTCCCTGACTATATTTAGGTTCCATTCTCTGTGTTATGTCTAGGGTTAGTCTTCCTCGTTTACTTGTGATGTTGCTCTATGTGCGTTCCTTGCGTCATCAAGAGTTTGCTTTTCTTCGTCAGTAAGTTCATACGTACTCTTGTAGTTTTGGACTGGCTTTGCGAATGTGCTCATCCTGTCGTGTGCATGTAGGGAAGATACGACGACACCGTTCCCTCTTTCATTAACAAAGGCAATTGAGAAGCTTTGGTTGGAACTATTAGTGTCGAATGCTTTGTAACGAACAGTCTGAGTGTTACGAAGTGAGTGGGACACTTTTTCTTCTAAGATGAGCGCATGCTTTGAGATGAGCTCATTACGTTCTTCTATCTTTGTTATCCCGTCAACACAGCTCCTAATCACTTCCTCAAGCGATGATGAAGTCTTACCTCTTGTGAAGCGATAGATCTTATGATGAAGGTACGCCGTGTAAAGGAGAAGCAGTATGAGTGATGTACCAAGCGGGATGGTAGGGTTCTCTATAATAAAGGTGAGAAAAGGGGAAAGGGTTTGCATAAACAAAGATAGGTGAAAATGAGTATAGCAGTGGAGTGGTGATATGAGCCAGGGGAAAGACACCGCTGTAGCTAGGTCTACTCAATCCTTGACAATAATCAATAAAATGTTATACTATTAAAACGGTCATGTGACCGTGCATCTAGGAGAAATCCATGCGCTCCCGTTCCCCCTTCGTTGTTTCGGTTCCGTCCGTCGCGCAAGGCAGCAGCCATGGGCCGCCCTTCAGCAACATGAGTGAAGCAAGCTACAACCCCCTGGGCGGCGCCCGCTGCGGCCTGGCCGATTTCAAGAAGACCTGCTGGAAGGCCGGCGCCCGCACCTGAACGCGCGGCCGCGGCCTGTCGGACTGGATGTCCAGAAAAACGCTTCGCTGCAACAATCTGTGAAGCGACCTCAGGACACCTTCCGACTACTCTCGGACCCCAGGCAAGTGTTGCCTGCGGCCAACCAACCAAGGAGACTGAACACATGGTGCGATACCGCATCCGTCAGCTTTGCTGGCGATCCTCGATCGGCGCTCACCCGTGAGCCGCGACGGTGCTAACAGGATGTCCTGTTAGCATTAACCAAAAAGGAGACAAATCCCCGAAGCCTTAAGCTTAGTCAGCGAGTAACATCGCCAAGACGGGGCTGACAGGTTGGTAGCCACATTCGTCGTGAAAGCGACGAGGCCAAAAACAATACCCCCACGACGAAGGCCCGGAGAACCCGGGCCTTTTTTCTTTTCCTGTATTACGTAAACTGTAATATTTATTCATACTGTGCATAACTCTTGTTTTTTATAGAACGAAAATGATAGGCTTATGAATAGCAGGAGAAGGAGGAATCCAACTCATGCCCGTGGAGATGAACGATCGGTTCACCTTACGGTGCATCGCTCTTTCGTTTTCAACTTCATCATTCTCACAGGAGACCCTCCATGAAGAAACTGAGGCTTACCCTGGCAGCTTTCGCTGCCATCGCCCTGACCGGTACCGCTTTGGCCGCTTCAGCCGCAACGTTCGACGCCAAGACCGCGCCGCTCGCCGCCAACGCCAAGACCGCCGCGACGTTCACGCTGCATCCCTCCCTGTCCTCAACCGACTTCCAGGTGCTGTCCACCAAGGCCAAGAAGCCTTCCATGATCGCCGTGAATGCAACGCCGTTCCCGTCGACCGTCGCCGACGGCGCACAAGACCTGGGCAAGATCGTCGCCAACGGTGGCACGCTGCAACTGCCGAACGGGCAAGTCCTGATGAAGGCCTCCGACGCCGGCCGCGCTGGCTTGGCGCTCGGTCGCGCCGCAGGCTGACGCTGGGCAAGAATGGGCGTATGTCGCCCAACCAGCCGGATTCCAAACCCCTTCAACGGGAACGGAGTCCGGCTGTTTTGTTTTTCTGTATTAACTATTAACCAGTAACTACTACCTAGTAACAGATCTCCGTGTTAGAGTATTTTTATGTTACAAAATCTTTTTAATAAGAAGCAGAAGAGAATCTATTTAGATAACGCAGGGGCAACTGAAATAGGAGAGCGCGCGAAGCGCGCTCTCCTCGAGGCTCTCGCAACATATGGAAACCCTTCTGGTATTCATAAGGAGGGGGCGGAGGCCAGTGTGCTTTTAGATAAAGCTCGCGCAATGTGTGCGACAGAGATTAACGCACATGCATATGAGGTATATTTCGTGAGCTCAGGAACCGAGTCATGTAATTTAGCTATTCTTGGTACGTATTTCTCATTTTCTAAAAACGTAAAACTTAAAACCGAAAACTCACCACTCCCTCATATCATTACCTCTTCTATTGAGCATCCTGCGATTCTCGAACCGATAAAAAGTCTAGAGAAAGAAGGAAAAATCTCTGTCACATATTTACCTGTGTACGAAGATGGTATAGTCAAAGTGAGAGATGTTCGTGAAGCATTACGAGCAGAGACTATTTTAGTGAGTGTGATGTATGCCAATAACGAAATAGGAACTATTCAGCCAGTAAAAGAAATTGGTCGTGCAATTGATGAGTGGAAAAAAGAAAATGAGAAGTCTTTCACAGAGTACCCATACTTCCATACTGATGCATGTCAGGCAGCAAATTACTGTAACTTAGATGTGCTTCGTCTTAAGTGCCATCTCATGACAGTTAATAGTAGTAAGTGCTATGGTCCAAAAGGTTCAGCGCTTTTATATAAAAGAGAAGGAATAAGCCTTGACCCTGTCACATACGGTGGTGGGCAAGAGCGCACGCTCAGAAGTGGAACTGAGAATGTTTCAAGCGCATATGCGTTCGGTATCGCTTTAAAAGAGTCGCAGGAGATGAGAGAAAATGAAAGCGCGCGCTTACGCGCGCTTCGCGATGATGTAGTCAAAGATCTTAAGATTGCAATCCCAGAGATTATCTTCTACGGTGCGTTTGATGAGTATTCTAAGCTACCAGCTACCGCCTACAAGCTACATGCTGAAAAACGTCTCCCAAATAATATTAACTGTAGAGTTCCAGGCATCTCAAGCGAAGAGATGATTCTTCGGTTAGATGCGAAAGGTATAGCTGTCTCACACAAGAGTGCATGCGCTTCGATGGAGACTGACGGCAGTTATGTCCTTCAAGCTATTGGAACCACAGAAGATGAGGCGAAGGAAAATATTCGTATCAGTATGGGAAGGTCTACAGAAAGTAATGATATGAAGATACTTGTTGCAGCGATGAAGGAAATATCTGAGAAGTATAAGGTCATGAATTAGTTGTTAAGCCACGTTTGATTATATACTCCTACCATATGTATACAGCAAAAGTTTTTTCACATTTATTAGGTTTACCTGGACTAAGTGACGCACTCCTTAGCAATCACTTCACCCTCTATCAGGGGTATGTCACTAATACGAATAAGTTAGTTGAACAGATGAAGGTTATGGAACCGGGGACTCCAGAATACGCGGAACTTCATCGACGTTTTGGGTGGGAGTGGAATGGTATGAGACTACACGAGCTTTATTTTGAAAATATTGCTAAGCATGGAGTCGCACTCAGTGAGCGCACGCTTAAGCAGAAGATGGTTGCCACATGGGGAACCTATGAACAATGGGAAAAAGAATTCCGTGGAATAGCAGCTATGCGTGGTGTAGGGTGGGTGATACTTGCTCATGACAAGAAGGACGGGAAGCTTTTCAATGTTTGGGTTGCAGAGCATGATGGTGGGCATCTGGCAGGGCTTACACCAGTTCTCGTAATGGATGTATGGGAACATGCGTTCATGCTTGATTATGGTATCAAGCGCGCTGACTATATTAATACTTTCATGGGTGCTATTGATTGGCACGCTGCGGAGGAGAGAATCTAAGGACGTGTTGTAGGACTTGCTTTAGATACTTAGATAAGTAAAGAAAGCGGCGCCTACGGCGCCGCTTTCTTCATGTTGACTTTCGCTCTCTATTTGTTAGAACTAATATATACCGTCCCGAAAGAAATACCGCTTATCCACCACGACTGAAGTACCGAAAACTGCTACACTGTACATGTATTTGAAATATATGTTATTGGTTTTTTGTATGTATCACTAATTACTATTAACCATTAACTATTAACTGTATTTATGCCTCCGTTTAACAATTTTACAACCAAAGCAAAAGAGGTGATTCGTCGCGCCCATGAGCTTGCTATTGAGCGCGGGCAGAACCAAGTTAGCCCACTTCATTTGATGGGTGCACTTCTCACGCAAGAGGAGTCTCTTGTTCATGCGATACTTGAAAAACTTGAAGTTGACCTCATTTTACTTACTGACACCGTGGTTGATGCAATTGAGGTGCCTGGTTCTTCTCAGACGATGAGTCCGTCATACCAGATGTATCTCACACCAGACCTCGCAACAACTTTTGAAAATTCACTCAAGGTGGCGCAATCCTTCAGTGATGAGTTCGTGTCCACAGAACATCTTTTCCTGGCGCTCCTTGATTCTTCAGGACAGATCCGAGAGATACTTTCTAGATTCCGTATCGACAAGGATCAGGCTTATCATATATTAGATGAGCTACGTACTCAGAACATTACTGAAGCAACTAGTCCAAAGAAAAATAAAGCTCTTCAGAAGTACACACGCAATTTCACAGATATGGCGCGTCAGGACAAGCTAGATCCAGTAATTGGTCGTGATACAGAAATCATGCGTCTCATGCAGATACTCTCTAGGCGTACCAAGAATAATCCGATACTTATCGGTGAAGCAGGAACTGGTAAGACTGCTGTAGTAGAAGGTCTTGCTATCCGTATGGCAAAGGGTGATGTGCCAGAAAGTCTTAAAGGTAAAGAGCTCGTGTCTCTAGACCTCGGAATGCTTATTGCGGGGACAAAGTTTAGAGGAGAATTCGAAGAACGCCTAAAGGCTATCATGAAAGAGATTGAGCGCTCAGAAGGTGGCATTATTCTTTTTATTGATGAGATTCATACTATCGTAGGAGCAGGGGCAACAGAAGGCTCAGCTGACGCCGCGAACCTTCTTAAGCCCGCACTTTCTCGTGGAGAACTACGCGCGATTGGCGCAACTACTCTTAAAGAGTATCAGAAGCATATCGAGAAGGACCCAGCGCTCGCTCGTCGTTTTCAGCCAGTGTTTGTTGAAGAACCGACAGAAGAAGACGCTCTCGCTATTTTAAGAGGACTCAAAGAAAAGTATGAACTCTTCCACGGTGTTCGTATTACAGATGACGCACTTGTCTCTGCTGTTAACCTCTCGACTCGTTATATTACTTCAAGATTCTTACCAGATAAGGCAATTGACTTAGTGGATGAAGCTGCGTCATCTCTTCGTATTGCTCTAGAGAACAAGCCTCCGATTCTTGAAGAGGCTCACCGAAGAATAATGCGTTTAGAAATTGAAAAGGAAGCCCTTTCAAAGGAACTTCTTAGTGCTGATGACAAGGATGACAAAGCAAACACTAAGGCGCGTATCAAGGTTATAGATGAAGAAATCGCTAACGTGAAAGAGAAGACCAGAGAGCTTGAACTCAAATGGAAGAATGAGAAGAAGACGCTTGCTGAGATTGGTGAGATAAAAAAGTCGCTCGAATCTTTGCGTACTGAAGCCGAGAATGCAGAGCTGCGCGCAGACCTTACCCGTGTAGCTGAAATTCGTTATGGTCAGATTCCGGAACTTACAAAAGAGTTGAACGATAGACTCGAACGTCTTAAGAAGCTTCAAAAGACTCGTCGCATTCTTAAGGAAGAAGTAACAGAAGAAGACATAGCATCTGTAGTTGCTCGCTGGACGGGCATCCCTGTGGTGAAGATGCTCGAAGAAGAGGAAGAGAAACTTTCACGCATGGAAGATGAGCTACAGAAGCGTGTAGTGAGTCAACGTGACGCAATCACTAAGATATCAGACGCAGTTCGTAGAAGCCGCGCTGGAATCAATGACCCAGATAGACCTATTGGATCGTTCATGTTTCTTGGTCCAACTGGCGTTGGTAAGACTGAACTTACAAAGGCCCTTGCTTCGTTTATGTTTAACGATGAGAAGGCACTTATCAAAGTGGATATGAGTGAGTATATGGAGAAGCATTCAACGTCTAAACTTATTGGCTCACCTCCTGGGTATGTTGGTCATGATGAGTCAGGGCAACTCACAGAAGCTGTGCGTCATAGGCCATATTCAGTTATTCTTTTTGATGAAGTGGAAAAAGCTCACCCGGAGGTATTTAATCTGCTTCTTCAGGTATTAGATGAAGGACGTCTCACAGATAGTAAGGGGCGTGTTGCTAACTTCAAGAATACAGTTATCATTATGACCTCTAATATCGGAAGTCAGTATATCCAAAAGATGGAACAGATGGGCTTTAGTAATGTAGAAGTTGGTAATGAGTACGCACAGGTGAAAGACAAGGTGATGGATGCGGTCAAGGAATTCTTTAAGCCTGAGTTTCTAAATCGCCTCGATGAAACTATTGTCTTTGATGTTCTGACGAAAGATGAGATAAAGAAAATTGTTGGTCTTCAGACAGAAATTCTCGCTAAACGTCTTCTTGAAAAAGAAATCACTTTAACTGTAAGCCCTGAGGCTGTGACCTTTATCGGAGAGAAGTCATTTGACCCTCATTATGGAGCTCGTCCGATTAAGAGATACATGCAGACAGCTATCTTAAACAAGATCGCGCAGCTCATGCTCTCTAAGAAGATTACTAAAGGTGGGATAGCAGAGGTAACGCTAGATAAGAAAGGTGAGATAACTGTCGAAGCAAAGAAAGCAAAGAAGATTCCTAGTCCACTCACGAAAGAGGAGGTGGTGAAGGAGAGGAAGTAAGTTACTAGACCTAGTTACTAGCTGTTAGTGAATATCAAAACAAAAGAGCGGCGCCACAGGCGCCGCTCTTTTGTTTTGCCTATTTTTATGATAGAATTTTCTCTACTTGCGTCGGTGGTGGAGTGGTCAATCACAATAGACTGTAAATCTATCGCCCTTCGGGCTTCGCTGGTTCAAATCCAGCCCGGCGCACATAAAATTAAAAACATGGCCTCTTGCCATGTTTTTAATTTTACTTTGCTTCGGACTGGATTTGGACCGCGGCAGCAACCCGCGAAGAGCGGTTCTAGGGCAAAGCGAGAGGTTCTGTGACCAAGGTCTTGCCGAACATCGGTGAACGTAGTGAGGAGTAGAAACTGTGACCAAGTCCTACCCTCTACCTGCTATACTTCCTTCATGATCAAATCTCTTATCTTAGCCGGTGGTTGCTTCTGGTGTGTTGAGCACGATCTCCGTGGCGCATTTGGCGTGCTTGAAGTACTCTCTGGTTATTCTGGAGGTAATTCCACTAATCCAACGTATGAAGAACATTTCGGACATCGCGAAGTAGTCCAGGTGTCATATGACGACACAAAGACTTCATACAAAAGACTGCTGCGGTATTTTATCGATCATATCGACCCAACAGACAGTGGTGGGCAGTTTGGTGACAGAGGGGATAGTTATAAAACTGCTATTTATTTTGAAAACGAAGAGGAAAAAAATAGTGCTCAAGAAGTAGTTAAAGAGTTAAACGATAGTCATGTTTATGACTCTCCAAGTATGATAGAAATTCTAGAACGAAAGCCATTTTATTCTGCAGAAGAGTATCATCAGAACTACGCCGAGAAGAACACGTCACATTATTATATGTACAGACAAGGGAGCGGTCGCGAAGGGTTCGTACAAAAGACCTGTCAGATTAGAGAGGAAAAGGGTATCGCCTGGAAGGAGTAGCAGGTCTTGCGAGTCAATTTAAGTAATGACCACGCGAAAAAGCTTCGCTTTTTCGCGTGGTACACTAGTAACCATTAACGAGTAACTACAACTATTCTCCATGCGTATCGCTGTAATCGGTCCACAAAATACAGGCAAGTCGACTTTTATTCAGGATTTTCTCAAGGAGTTTCCTCACTATGTTGCACTTGATAAAACATATCGAGATGTCGTTACAGAAGGTAACTTAGAAATAAACCAGCAAACCACCACAGAAAGTCAAAAAGCAATCCGAGACTTTATGTTCGGTCAGTTGCGTCATAATACCGAGTACAATGTTATTTTCGATCGCTGCTTGATAGACAACTTTGTTTATACATGTCTACAACATGAACAAGGCACTATCCCAAAGTGGTTCGTAGATGAGAGTGAGGCTATGATGCGGGACACACTTCAGAGCGTGGACTTGTATCTTTTTATTCCAACAGCTGTTTCAGTTCCGCTTGTTAACGATGAGCTTCGAGACATCGACACTTCATTTATTGATGCAACCAATACACAGTTCTTAAGGATTCTATTTGAGCTCGTCCGCTCAAATAACATAACAGTAAAAGTTATATCTGGTTCTCGTAAAGAGAGAATAGAGCAAGTGAAGAAGCTCGTCTAAGTAATATGTATACAATAGGTATTGATGAAGTTGGCAGAGGTCCAATCGCTGGACCAGTCGTGGTATGCGCGTGTGCTATTAAGGACGCAGTAGATATTGTTAAGTATTTCCCAAAAGGAATTTTACGTGACAGTAAGAAACTTTCTCAAAAGCAACGCCTCACAATTCTCGAAGCAATAAAGTCTCACGTAGAAACAGGTGAGATACGTTTTGGAGTTGGCGAGGTGAGCGCAGAGAGAATTGACCAGATCGGGATTGTGCCTGCTATTAAGGAGGCGATGGGTCTTGCGCTCACTATACTTCACAGCGAAGGGGTATCTAACGACTCCTTTGTGTATCTCGATGGTTCGTTACATGCACCTGAGATGTACAAGCAAGAGACAGTTATAAAGGGGGATGAAAAGATTCCCCAGATTTCACTCGCGTCTATCTTCGCCAAGGGCTATAGAGACGACCTGATGGTGGAATTATCTAAGCAGTACCCCGGTTATGGTTTTGAATCCCATGTAGGGTACGGCACGGCTGCTCATTATGAGGCATTGAAAAATAAAGGCTTTTGCACACTTCATCGTAAAACATTTCTTAAAAACTTGATTTTCGAGGGTGATTAAAGAAGTTGATAAGGCAGGTAGGTTTCGGTCTCTATTTGCTATACACTAGTTAGTATCAGTATAAAAAGTATTTTATGGCATCAATTTTCACACAGATAATAAACGGCGAAATACCTGGGTACAAAATTTATGAGGACGAATACGTTTGCGCAATCCTAGACATTAATCCAATTCAGAAAGGTCACGTACTTGTTATTCCAAAGCAAGAGGCTGATCAGCTCTTTGAACTTGATGAGATGATGTTTGATAAAATGATGCACCGCGTTAGGTACATGGCTCAAGTAATAAAAGGGAAGACAGATTGTAAACGCGTCTGCGTCTTCGTGGAAGGTTACGGAGTGCCACATGTTCATGTGCACCTTGTGCCAACTAACTCCCCAGCTGACTTTGACAAGTCTCTTGTCTACGCTGCCTCCAAGGAGGAATTAGAAGAGATGCAGCAGTTACTTAAGTCGTAAGGCTTACACCGCCTCGTTATGAATTTTATTATTATACGAACAATTGGAGTCCTAGCTGCCAGCTATGTTACTAAAGTCGGTGTACCACTTGCCTTTGGCACGTTTGCAATTTCTTTGAGCACCGCATGGGTTGCGCTTCTCGTGGCACTCGTACTTGCGGTTATTAACCATACGATTCGTCCGATTTTCATGCTCATCTCAATACCGGTCAACCTTCTCACTCTCGGACTTTTCTCTTTCGTTATTAACGGCCTCATGATACTTCTCGCAGATAAGATTGTTCCAGAGTTCTCTGTCCCGTCGCTTCTCATGGCTATCTACTTCTCGATAGTCCTTGCAGTTATTAACTGGGTATTACATTTTTTTGAGTAGGAGGGTATACTGGGCGAGCAGGCCGCTCTCGTGGTGTTCTGCGAAAAAACCAAGGCAACTTGCAACCTCTGCCACACCTTAGGCGAGGTATACATTCGGGTAGCGAGACCTCTCAGAATTTCTGATTGCGTCGACATACCGAAGGTTCTCACTTCCAAGACAGACCAAGATCCTTCCCGAGGCCGCTCACGCGGCCTCTTTTTTATGTAATTAGTAATGCAAAAGGGAGCACGAATGCTCCCTTTCTCACCATTGGCCGTGAGACCTCAGTATTTGCGCGGACCGATGCGGTAGCACGCGATGTTTGCTACTAGATTCGCCACACCGAACGTCTTCGTCGCTTTGTTGAAGGCGAGATAGAGGAACGGCTGAAGAACTTCGGGCAGCTCATTGAAGTCCGTGGATGCCCAGTGATGACGGACCTCTTCGGTGACGTCGTCTGAATGGTTGACCATGAAGCAATTCGTTTCCTCGAACCTGCAGGACTCAAGCACCGGGACCAGGTTCAGTACGCCGTCGATGACATCTCTGGTCTCTTCGAAAGTCATTTTGTACCAGAAGTCGTCATAGCCTTGGCCGTACCCGCAGAGGAATAAGACGTTTGGCAAGTACGAAGGGCTCATCGCCCTGGAGTTCATTGCGGTTGTCATAGAGATCCATTTCTTTTCTGACGTGACGTGTCAGCCTGGCTCTAAACTATTCCAAGCTCAAGTAAAAGTCAAACGTCTAGACCCGCGTTCATAATGGAAAGAGATGAAGGAATATGTTAGAATTCGCGAATCAATAACTTCTAATTTATATTATTTATGTCACTCTCAATCGGCATGGAGCGAACACAAACCAACATTTCTTAAGTGTTGGAAATGAAAAACTTATACCGTTCCAGTTCAACATCAAGTTGCCTTTAAAATTAAATAGTTACGAGTAGGGGGGTAGGGCCATGCTCTTTTCTAAGAAAACTCTTCAAAATATCCCTCACTGTTTCAAAGCGAGACCATTTTTAGAAATTGGTAATGTGCACTTTGATATACTTAGGATATACATGACAACAATTAAGCAGAAAGTAGCACTAGAGAAACTAGTGGAAAACGGTGGTAACGTCACAAGAGCAATGATAGATGCTGGCTACTCAGAAGCAACAGCGAACAATCCCTCAAATTTGACTCATAGCGAGGGTTTTAGGTCTTTACTTAAGCAATATGGATTAGATGAAAGCTTAGTTGTTACGGCCCTTGTAGAGGATATTAAAGGTAAGCCATTGAATAGATCTAAGGAACTACTTCTTGCCTCAGAGATTTTAGGCATGAGAAAAAACGGAGCTCTCTCAATCAAAGTTCAAGATAATAAACCCGTAATTGTATATATGCCGCAGGTTCTCATCGAGAAGTTTCATCTTAATTAGACTCTTCTATTTTGATGTCTGTACACAGCATCCATAAGGCACAACAAAGCGTTTAACTCAGAGTAGGCTTTGTCGTTACTTATCTCAGTGCCATACTCTTGTCTGTAAATTTCCTTGTATCTCTCAATGTCTTTTTGAGCTATTTGCATGTTATTTAAAAATTTATTATTTTGGCTATATTTTATGCTACTATATTAGAATCTAAAGACTCGTTTTAAAAGTAAAATGACAAAAGAAGAAATAATTAAGAAGATAAAATACGGACTTGAAATAGCAAGTGAGCTTTCTGATCTTGAATTTAAAACAGCGACCAGCTCTATTCCAAATGATATCTGGCGAAGTATTTCAGCTTTTGCAAATCGAAGAGGTGGAGGCCTCATTGTCTTTGGAGTTGATGAGAGACAAAATGCAATCACTGGATGTGCAAATATTGATCAAATGCAAACAAAACTCACAGAGATTTTTAATGACAAGATGAGTTTTATTTTGCGTCCTGAGTACCATGTAATCGATATTGATAATAAAACGATTCTTGCGGTAAATATTCCTGAGTGTCCAAAAGATTATATGCCTTGTTATTTTAAAAACGTAGGATTGCCCAACGGAGCATACATCAGAGAGGGGAATACGAGTAGAAAAATAACAGACAACGAGTTTCGTACTTATGTTGCAACATCAAAAGAATTTCAATTTGATCTTTCCGAAGCCAGAGGGGCTAAGAGGGGTGATATTTCTGTAGATAAAGTCGATGCGCTTTTACGGCAGAGTGAGTCTCAATTAAATAGGGGAGCTGATCACATTGTTAATGATTCTGTACTTGAAAATCTTGGAATAGTTTCTTTGTTCGAT
Source organism: uncultured Candidatus Saccharibacteria bacterium (assembly GCA_964468825.1). Taxonomy (GTDB): domain Bacteria; phylum Patescibacteriota; class Minisyncoccia; order Phycocordibacterales; family UBA5272; genus UBA11704. Next base: position 15,234 of record CAYXWO010000001.1, read on the forward strand.
GGTGAGTATAAGCCAACAATTGGGGGTTATTTAATTTTCGCAAAGGACATTCCTCAAAATAAAAGCCCTTATGATCGATATGCTGTGAGATGTATTCGTTACATTGGTAGTGATCCTTCATCTGAGATAATTGATACTATTGATGTCGCCGGAACGCTTGATACTCAAATTGATGAAGCGTATAAATTTATCTTAAAAAATATCTCTAAAAAAGCAGTCATTGTTGGAACTAAAAGAGTCGAGGGCTACGAGTATCCAGAGGCAGCTATTCGAGAACTTGTTGCTAATGCGGTTATACATCGTGATTATAAAATTATTGAAACGTACACACAGATTAGAATTTTCCAGGATCGCATAGAAATTACTAATCCGGGATCGCTCCCGCCTGGAGTTAATGTTGATAATCTTAAAGAAGCTCAGTTCAGTCGCAATTCAATGATTGCAGCAAGGTTGAAAGATATGAAATATCTTGAAGAGTACGGACGAGGTATTGATATTGTTGTTAAAAAAATGTCTGAATGGAGTTTGCCTTCACCTCTATTTAGAAATTCTGTAAACAGTTTTGAAGCGATACTCTTAGGTAATACTTATCAAGATATTAACGATAGACAAATAAAAATTATTGATGTTCTTTTGATTAAAGGTCGTTTGACTGCTGCTGACTGTTTGAAGATTCTAAAGGGAATACCTCGTGCGACAATAAATGCAGATCTTAAAAAACTAAAAGACCTCGGTGTTATTGTCACAAAAGGTGCATCTGTGAACACGTATTACATGCTCGCTTTCTAGAAGCTTTTAGAAGCAATTTAAAAATGTATTGAAAACAAAGAGTTAATTATGCTTATTCTGGTCCTAATTATTTAGATGCGATTAGAAGCATTTCTTTCGGTCCAAAAATAATCTAAAAAGTAAAAGGCACCCATTTAGGGTACCTCTCATGTCTAGTATTTACAGTTTACGCAACAGCGGTGCCTTAAATCAAATGGCAGGGATTTAGATAATTTCGATCAATTTAAGGAGTTCTTTCTCTCTTTCAGCTTTCAGTATTTGAGCACGCTTAGAAAGCTCTATGAGGGAGAATGGAGGTTTGACATTCATATCCATTGTCTCCTTTGGTTTGCCTATTACTTGATTGAGGAGAAAAGCAGCGACTCTTGGGTCCGGTAATTGACGGTAGACAACCTTCTCTCCATTTTCATCCTCGGTCTCGTAGTAGGACCCTTTAGCAAGTTCAATCTGACCAGTCAAAATCGGCTCTAGTTCTTCAGCTATACGCGTAACAGCATATTTCCTCGCTTCCTCAGCTTTGATGCTTGCTAAGCCTCGTTTACGGCCCGCGCCAAGCCTTCTACCTCCTCGTGTCGTTGTTATCTCCATATCCATATTATATTACAAAATAAGGCGATTTTATAGCATAAAAGAATTGATTAAATCAAATAATCAAAATCTTTTAATTTAACAACATAAATAAATATTGCTATAATTTACCTTGATACATAAATACTAAAATATGAAATTTGAGACCCCTAAATTTGAGACACCTAACTTTTTGAAAGAATTCACCATAAGTGAGGCACAGCAAGTGTCTGAGATTTTTAAAACTAACCCACATGTTCGCTCTGTTAGTTTGATAGGAGCTGTAAAACAAACACAAAAAATGCACTCCCTGCGTTTTGTTATTGAAGTTGATAGTGATGAGTTGTTTCATAATTTCGCAGAAAGCTTTTCAAAAGAAAAAGGTGATGCAATTATTGCACCGGAGAGACGATTAGAAGCACTTTCACGCGTACTCGGAGACGATTTACTATTTAAGATTGATGAGAGTTTTACTCATGATAAACATGCAGGAAATTTCATTGATGCAGTCATCGTTCCGCCAGGTTGGCAGTCAAAAATTGACTTTGTTCAAAGCCGATTACCCTTTGACGATATAACGACAGCTGAACTTATTGATGCACTTAAACTGTCAGAATCATAATTAAGTGGAATTATTACCGAACCTAGATTACCAATGCCTATTGACAAAACTATATAATGTGTGCTATAATAAAAAGAACAAAGCTCTTTAACTAACGGAGGTGTGTCATGGAGGGAACTCCTTTGCTTATTTCGTATCTTAGCTTTTTCTTCCAAGCCTGGAAGAAAGCTTACAACCTCGGCTGGATATTTCACCGGATGGTGGAAGCTCACGGCATAGAGGTTGCGCTAGCCTTTTTTAAGGAGGCTGAAGCAGCAGGCTACCCACTGGTAGCGAAGGCTACTCGCGCGCACGCTGGTACTCCGTTCTTCTTGACGGTGGTCAACAAGAGGTTCTCTGATTGGGTGTTTGCAAAGACCCCAACAGAAGAAACTTTTGTGAAGAACGTTCTTGCGAACGCGCAAAGGCTTCAAGCCACAGAAGAGATGTGGGGTGCGGCCAGCAAGGAATGCGCAGAAGATCTGCGTCAACGTGGGTGGGAAGCACTTGATACCTTAGGTGGAAAGACCAAGGGGCTCAAGATGAATCAGCTTCGCTACGATACTCGTGGGCGTAGGACCGGCAAGGGCGCACCAGAAAGAACCTGGGCAAAAAAATAAGAAGATTGCAGTTTGCGCACTGCATTCAGAGAAGTCGACCTGTCCCGGTCGGCTTTTTTTTGTTACACTTTCAACATACTTAAGTTAAAATTATCTATCTATGAACGACGAAGCACCTCGCCACCCTTGGGGGTTTAGCGCTAACACAGAAAAGCCTCCAGTAGAATTAAGCGCTCTAGCTAAGGAGTGTGGTGTTTCTGAAAAGGAAATACGTGAAGTATTAATAAAATTAGGATGTGCAAAGCCGGAGCGTAAAGATGTACTACGCCCGCGATCTGGTAAGCCTGCAATACGAAAATCGACCCTTACTTGCTTATCTGTAGACGCAGAACAGGTGAGAAGATATTATAAAATCGAAAATGAATCCCCATCAGTAAATGAAAATGAAAAAGAGGTAACTCAAGATAACAAACCGCCTAAAAACTGGCCTTCGCTCGGAAGATTAAGAATAAAATTGGGGCTTGAAAGAAGTGAAATTAGGTCTTGTCTTCATGAGGTGACACTATCTGGTTTGCGCTCTGGATTAGCAAATACTCCATTTGGAGCTTTGGTGCAGAAAAGTACTTCAGAAATGACAGTTGAATATAATGGTGTCACTTATATTTCGCCAGAAGTTGCTGAAAGACTTACAGAGTTGTCTACAACAATTTTCAGAAAACGTGATGGAGGAAAGTATCTAGATGCTTCACAAGCAATTCAGGAGCTAGGACTCGCTGATGGTAAGCCAGAAGATGCGAATGAAAAATTAAAACAGGAAATAGACAATTTTCTACAAAAATATCCTTGGTTATCTAAGGAGATAGTTGAAAAAGCAGATATTGCTGGTGGTCCTGCTACAATATACTATTCAAGAGATTTGCTTTCTTTTATTCGTAAGATAAATGAAAGCGATAATAGCTTTGTGACTGCAACTGAAGATGTTCCGGAAGGGTATATATCTGAGCGAGACATAATAAACTCGTTAGAGCTATTTCCTTCTAAGTTAGAAGTACTTAAAAAGAAAGTTTTGACAGAAGTCACTCTAGAGAAACCTATTGTTGGACTTTTCAAGCCGGGGAGTAAAGCAAAAAAAATTGAATATTTTTATTCACCAGAGCTTTTTAAAAAAATTAGTGAACTAAAGATTTTTGACGAATCTCTACGCGAAGAAACTCTCGACGAAAGTCAGGGAGAACTGATCGTATTTGATGTTGAAACAGAAACACCAGAAGGATATATTTCAAAAAGAGAGTGTATTTCTATACTGGACATAACCCCCGAAAAATTCGAGAGATTAGTCATGGAGGTGTCCCAGCATCATCCTGAATTTTCTCGCCCAACAGTAGCTATACCCAGAACAAATCGCTCATTGCGACCACGAATTTTTTATTCGCAAGAATTAATCAAAGCTATTTCTGAATTTAAGACAGCAAATGAAAAAGACTCTCCAGTAGAAATAAAACAAGAGGCTATTCCAGAGGGTTATATATCTCTACTTGATTGCACTATTAGTTTAGGTATAAGCGCAAATAAAGTTCAACAGTTGGTAGATGAATGTCTTTATCTTCGACCAACACTAAAGCAAGAAGGGGTAATAAACAGAAGAAGAGGACAGTCTCGTGGCCTCAGTGTGTTTTACTCGCCTGAACTCGTGTCAGCAATAACTGAACTAAAACAAAAAAATGATAAACTTCAACGAGAAAAAATTGAAGATGCCCAGAGAATCCTAGAAGAAACAATAAAATTAAAAGAAAGGCTAGCTTCTGTGCTCGATGATATAAGTCGAGGTTTGCCTGAAACCGCTCCCTTTAGGAGGGCTGTATCACTTTTCGGCGGAGCAAGAACAATAGATCTTCTTAAAAAATTCTACCCCGAATTTGTAGAAATTCCAGCTCAATATATGCAAAAGGAGGTCGCTTCGTACTTAAGTGACTATATGGTTTCTCGTTCAGAAAATGTTATTGAAGACCTGGACGCAGCAGTACCCTTCCTTCATGAGAAAGTTTTTAGTGAGACCCTGTTTACTATCTTGAAAAATAACTGTGCGATCTACTATAGCAAAAAAAAGAGAGAGTCACGAGAGCGGACAGACCAGGAAATTCTAGATGAGTACTACTTAATATTGGAGCAAAAAGCTGAGTTACTCAAGAGTAATGAACTTAGAGTGGTAGTTAAAGGCATTGAGGAATATATACAGTCATTACTTAATGATTTTCAAAAACCTGAAGCAATTGTCGATGAACTTAATGCTGGAAGAGAATTCCCTGACCTAAATCAAATTATTAATATCAAAGAGGTTGCAGATAATAGACATGTATTGATTGGAGATGAGATGGGAATGGGGAAAAGTGGGTCGGCTATTTTATCGAAAGAATACCTCGGAGTAAGTACCGCGATCGTCATTGCCCCAAGCAATGCAATTGATATGTGGAAAGAGTACTTATCTGCTAACGTATCTCCATCTGGAAAGCAAGTCGGGTACTTTAAACCAGGGAAGGCACCTCGGGTTCTTGAAATTCAGAGTGTTGACGACTTAAGTAAAGCACGAAGTCAGGAATACGATTATGTCCTTATATCTCACGATCGAATTAGTGAAGAACTAGCAACTAAATTAAGAGAGGTATCTTACGAGATGGTAATTGTTGATGAAGCGCATAAATTCAAAAATATTACTGGAGGCAAAAGATCTAACGCCTTGCTGGGCATGTTAGAGGATTGTGAAGATAGAGATACATACACAGTACTCCTTTCGGGTACGCCAATTCCAAATAAAATTCGAGATATGGCTATAATTTTAAAATTATTATACCCAGACAGATTTGGGCATATGGATAACAACTTATTGGTTTCAAGTATTATTAGAGGAGATCTCACTGATTTGCGTGAGTTACTTCTATTAAGGACTCAGATGAAAAAACTATCTGAAAGTATTCAAATGCCGAAAAAAGAGGAACGGTTGGACTTTGTAACTTTATCTGAAGGAGAAAGGGAGCTTTATCAGGTAGTAATGGAAGATGATCAAATGAATTCCATGGAAAGGCTTTCTGCTTTACGTTTGTTTTGTTTAAACCCGAGGAAAGTCTTTCCAGATAGTAAGATGGTAGGTTCAAAAATTACTGAGGCAGAAAGTAGTATTGCTACTTTTTTTGAAACAAAAGATAAACTAGTTTTTTTTGTTAATGGGTATGTTTACGGAGTCATACGTGGCGAAAATTCAGTGTTATCTCAAATGAAAATGCCTGAAGGGGTTACGGTAAGAATTATTGATGGAGACACCTCACGAGAGGAGCGCCGTGAAATTGAACAAGAATTAAAATATACAAGTAATGGAAAGATTTTACTCGTGGTAAATGGTGGGGCCGCTGATGTTGCTGTCGATTTCTCTGCGGCAGAAGGGGTGCAATTTTACAATGAGCCTTGGACAAAATTTGATAAAATGCAACAGACATCGAGAGTTTATCGGCCAGGATTAAAACATGATATTGAAGTCGGAACATCGGTAACAAGGGGTTCTGTTGAGGAGGGGATGCATTATTATATTGAAATGAAATACCGTGCCGTTGTAAAACTTCTTGAAGGGATACCTCTGTCAGAAATGGAAAAATCACTCCTTCTCCTAGATGAAAAGGCGTCAGATGTTGTTTCAGTTGATAAGGATTTTGGATTTGCTGAGGAGTGGCTCCAGACTCCGATGGGTAGACTTAACAGGTTTTCTAAAATGACGAAAGAAATCGGTGAAAAGGAATTTGTTTCAAGATTTCTTCCAGAACATGGGGAGGCATACGCTTCTTTCTACGAAGAGTTGGAGACTCATAGTTTCGAAGCAAATACCGCTCGCTTTGTGGCTACTCTAATTGAAGAGTATCGAAAAGAAAAAGATCTTCCTGTTGATATAACTGTCTTGGATTTGGCATCTGGTCCAGAAATGTTACGAAAACGCATGCGAACTGAAACAAATGAAAATGTGTATAGCCTCGACATAAACCCAGAACACTTTAAAGGAAGAGGTGGTAAACAGGTGGTTGGAGGTCTTACTAAACTTCCATTCCGTGATTCTTCAATAGACTATGTAAATTTATCTCACTCACTTCATTATTCGTCTTTTCGACCAGAAAAAGGAGATTATGAAAGACTGACTGTCTTAGCAGAGATTTCAAGAGTTCTTAAAGTTGGTGGCAGAGTCACGATTAATTTGGCGCATACTCAGAGCTTTAGAAGTCTGGAAAGGTTGGGTGAGATAGCAGACGAAATGGGGCTAACAATCATCAATGCTAAAACTGGACTAGTTGTATCTGATAATAATTATATGTCACCATGTGTAACATTTGAAAAAGTAGAAGAGATAGACCTGTCTTCGACATTGACTGAACTAAAATCTAGAAGAAGGTACACACTCTACGGATTACGTCTAGACACTCATCGGGCAACAAAAAAATTACATAGCACTCAAAAAATCGCAAAGGATTTTTCTATCCATGGACAGACTATGGAAACGATTCTTAACAAGGAAGATATGGTTTTGCTAAGTGAACAAGAAGAAATACAAAATGAGGGAGACAGACTTATAAAACAATATGGCGGAAGCGTAGCTTTGATTCCCAAAGAGGAAATTCAAGAACGAGGATTCTTACGCTACACTTCAGGTAATAAGAGCCGACTTGTAAAGAAAGGTAGTCATAGTAAGACCTTTATATATGTGAACTAAAAAGAGGCCTTATAGATTGAATACCAAGAGAAGTATTTACATCTACGAACTATTTCTCAACTATAATTCTCATACCTGTTATAGGCTCTACGAAACGATTCGTCTGTTCAATTTTTGCAGTTGAGTAATTACCTTTTAGCTTATGGGCCATATCAAGAGCAGCTTTAATCGCTTGAGTGTCTGGCACAGCATAGAAGGCGAGTTTTGCATTCCCAGAGGGGCGAATCGAAATGACGTAAAGACCACAGGATTCGAGATGTTCTCGTATCTCAGTATCTTCAAGATTTTTATCAAAAGAGATATAGGTAATATGCTTTTGGTTAAATAGTCTCTTGTGTTGGTCCATGATGTACTCATTCGGAAGAAACTCTTCTAAAAGAGTGGTCCAGTTCTCAGAGCTTGTGAGCTTACTTGGTGTTTTAATCGTTGCTTCTGAGTAACCTGCTGTACGCATAGCCATAGTCACAGACCCACCATTTTCCACTAAAGCTTTCATTGCCTTCCTCTGTTTCGTTGTAGCCTTTGCCTTAATGATTTTAATTGACTTTGTATCACTATTTACCATACTTTAATGGTATCAAATTATTATATGAATCGCACTTTTTGAAAAGGTCTTACCAGAGTGGTACAATTCTAGATATGGAAAAGGACCCTCTTCTCACGGCAAAACTTATCTACTTTTGTGAAAAAATTTTGGAGTCAAAGCGTGATGGGGACCAATTTACTTCTGTTAGCTATGCTCCGCTTCTTGGCATGACCAGAGATGAGGTTTCTGACTTGATTCATCTTCTTAAAACTAAAAAACTTGCAAAGTGGGAATATGTCATCAAAACAGTTCAAGACGATGAGGGGCGGGACGTTGAGGTTGATTTTGATTCGTTGAGTTTTAACAAACGAGGGATTAAGGAGTATGTGAAAAAATTAAAGAAAGGTCTTAAGGAAAGTCCCACTATTAAACGAGAAGAGTTGTTGCGAATCAGAGAGCAGGTCAACTCTATATTTAACAAGAAAGCATGTATGCGAGTGCTTGCTAAGTTTTATTCTACGGATGATCTTTATATCTATTTTCACTATGATAAGTATGTTCTTGTAGACCTACTTCTGAGCCATGCATACTCGAATAAAGTGTCACTTGCAGAAGTGCTTGCTGAGTTCCTCAATCCCGTCTACTACAACCTTGGTGAAGAAGGAAAATCAGAGCAGTTATTTCACTTCATCGATAAAGTCTTTTCTTTATGTGCAACTGAAAAAGATTATAATGAGTGGCAAGAAAAAGCATCAAAGTATATTACCACTATACAAAAGAAAATGAGCTCAAAAAAGAATAGTCATAATGAGATTGAAATCGTTGGTGGAAATGTTAATTTTAAAGATATCACAATGCCGATTGAGAGAGGCCATAAAAAGATGTTTATTGAGCTCAACAAAACTCCTCAGATTAATAGAAATGGAAAACTATTTAAGCAAGGTGAAAAGGTCCATAGAAGTGTGTTGCAAAGCGTCGCATATCGAGATGAAGACTCATTCAGAGCAGCGCTAGCCAAACTTAGAACAAAACTTAGGGAATCTGGTCTCCCTGTTGAGATTGTGAATGATACTACTAATCACTATATGCTAACGATCAATTATTAAAGCGAGTAATTTGAGTAGTACCTAGTAGTACTATCAATGGTACTTATGACATTCTTTCCAGCTATATAGCTCAAAGCTATCCACAGAAAAGTATGTATATATACGAAAAAGCCTAATATCTAAGGCTTTTTCTTTATGCGAAAGTCGTCCCATGGACGATAAGAAAGCGCAAAAAGAAATCAAGGTGAGTTATCAGGAGGTATCTGATGACCCGGAAGTAATCAATCAAAAAATTGAGGAGGCTTTTGATGCGCTATTTGAAATCGTCTATAAAAATTATTGGTTAGACATTCAAAACTATGGCACAACAAAACAAAGACGAGATCTTGGCGAAGAAGCTGAGTGACGTATTGGCAAAGCATTACGAAAAGTATTGGTTAGCTGAAAAGAGAGGTAAGGTAAATTATCAAGAGATAAACGATACGCTTGTGGTACATATCAAGCAAGTACTTACGTTTTACGAGAATAGTAAACGAGCCTATGGAAAATAAATTCAAAACGGCAGCACTTAACTATCACAAGAAAGGGTTCTCGGTTATCCCGCTAAAGCCACAAAGTAAGATTCCAATGCTTACGCACTGGCAACAGTATTCAACTACAAAATCGACAGTTGAGGAAATTGAAAAGTGGTGGACCGAGACACCGAATGCAAATATCGGGGTTGTATGTGGTCCAGCTGGTGGAAGATTTTTGTTCGTTGTCGATCAAGATGTGCTCAAAGACGAAAACAAGATTCCTATGCTGGATGAAAATGGAGACTTCAAGGAGCGTGGTGATATACGAGGTTGCCCTCCGACAGTTCTTCAAACAAGTGGTAGTGGCGGCAAGCAGATGTTCTATTTTGCACCAAAGGGATATGAGGTTGGTAATCGTATTGGTGTACGCCGTCTTGTGGATGTGAAGGGACTTAATGGTCAGGTGGTTGTACCACCATCAATTCATCCCAATGGGAAGGAGTACTCGTGGGATTGGGAAGACCTTGATCCAGCTAGCATAACCGAGTTTCCTAAAGAGGATCTAGACGCATTCTTGGGAGTGAGTAGTGACGGCAAAGATTCAGTTGATAAAGTTCTCGCTGGCGTTCCTGTAGGAGAAGGGAAAAGGCATATTGGCATCGCACAGGTCGCTGGATACTACTTGAGAAAAGCAAAGTCTCCCGCAGAAATAGATATGGCAAGAATAGCTGTCTATGCATGGGATAAGATAGTGAATAAGTCTCCTGAGCCAGAAATGGAGAGACGGAAGGAGATCGATAACGTGTTTGACGGTATTCTCAAACTAGAGCAAACAAAGAGAGGTAAGCAAACTTCCTCATCAGGTAAAGCTGAAAAGAAATTCGTTGAGCCTAAGTTGTGGCAAATCAGTGATATCTTAACGACTGATTTCGGAGAGGAGGAGTGGGCAGTAGAAAATCTCATATCTAAGCAAGGTATCACAGCTCTTTCAGGAAATCCTGGCGACTTCAAAACATGGCTAACGATTCATACAGCGCTCTGTGTCGTCCGTAACGTGCCGGTGTTCGGTAAGTTTAAAGTGACACAAGGCAATGTGCTCATTATAGATGAAGAGGACCATATCAGGTTACTTAAAAAGAGACTGGAGCTTCTTGGTGCCAAAGAGAGTGACGAAATTCATTATCTCTCTCAAGGTGGCATAAAAGTTGATAACGAAGATGTGCTTGAATTCATTCTTAGGATTATCGAGGACAAGGATATTAAGCTCGTGATACTCGACTCACTTGTGAGAATTCATGATCAAGAAGAGAACGATGCGAGCGGTATGTCGACTGTGTTTAGCAACTTACAGAAATTTATCACCGCTGGGGCATCAATACTCTTTACTCATCATCATAGAAAGCAAACTGGGTTCGGTAGTAGCAATGCAGGGCAGAGCATGAGAGGTTCTTCGGATATATTGGCCGCTGTGGACTGTCACATTATGATTGAAAGAAAGCGTGAAGAGGAACACAGACTCATCATAAAGCAGACAAAGTTAAGACAAGCTGAGCTATTACCAGCGTTTGAACTCAGTGTCACTCAGGGTGAGCATGGTCCATCGGGTTTCGAGTATATCGGTGATTATGATGAGCGTAGAAATAAGGCTGAAGAGGTAGCTGAAGCAATCATACTATTGCTCTCAGACGGCATGAAGAATCGCTCAGAGTTGCAAGAAATACTTATTGATGAATACGGTAAGACGGTAATTGATGATGGCATAAAAATCGCACAAGAGATGGAAAAGATTGAACGTGTACCGAAAGAAGAGATACCAAAGGCTGACAGGAAGAAGGCCTACTATAGAGTACCAGGAGTCACGAGTGCCCACATTCAAAATGATCTTCCTGTTTCCTTAACATATATAGATGACGGGAAGCAGGAAGATGAATACGCGTACTTAGTTGAAAGTGAAGGAGAGCTAAGTGTATGTTGTAAAGCTCCGATGTATGGAGGCGCCCAGTGTAGCGCATGTGGCGCAGATGGTAAGTTCTATACCGACGAGGAGATGGAGCAAAAGGTTCTTAACTTCCAGAATAGCTAGTTTATAAGGTGGATAATGCTTTTGACATTTAAGAACAATTATGAGTATAATTAATATATGGAATTTTACACAAGAAACGAGGTTGCGAAATACTTTAGAGTGCATGAGAGAACAATTGACCGCTGGATAGAGAGCGGTAGTTTGAAGGGGTATAAGTTTGGTGATGGTAAAACAGCTACGCTTCGTATACCAAAAGGAGAGGTCGAAAGGTTTTTAGAAGATCACAGAAGTGATAAAAAACAAGATGGAAAAAATAAATCAACAAAATAAACTCATAGCAATATATGGGCGTGTCTCAACTTCCAATCAGGAAAATGAAGGGACCATTGAAACACAGCTCTCTGCAGTGAATGATCATGCAGAAAAGAATGGCTATGTCATCGTGCAAAAATATATTGATGAAGGATGGAGCGGCGATAATATCGTAAGACCTGCGCTTGATCAGCTTCGCATGGATGCAAAGAAAAAGAATTGGGAAGCAGTTCTTATATATGATCCGGACAGACTTGCTAGACGTGCTGCGTGGCAAGAGGTTGTAACAGAGGAATTGCATGAGCTAGGTATCGACGTTCTTTATGTTACTGTACCACAAGCTAAGACTGATGAAGATAAAATCATGTCAAAAATGAGAGGTGTTTTTTCTGAATATGAAAGAATGAAGATCAAGGAAAGGTTTCGTCTAGGGAAGGTACGTAAGGCGCGAGAAGGTCATATCATTGCAACAGAGGCACCGTATGGATATACATTCATTACAAGGACGACTGAAAGGCAGGGGTACTATGAAATTAATGAAAAAGAATCTCTCGTCGTACAGAGTATCTTTTCTTGGGTGGGTAATGATGGCCTTACGCTTCGTGGCGTTGTGAGAAAACTTCAAGAGCTAGGTATTGCTCCGCGTAAAAGTAAGCGTGGTGTATGGAGTACGAGCACACTTAGTAATCTGCTCCGTAACAAAACATACATCGGCGAAGCTCACTATGGTGCCTCATATGCTGTGGTTCCAGAAAATCCACTTAAAGATGAGAAGTACAAGAAGATCAAGAAAACGAGCAGAAAAAGCAAACCTGAAAGCGAGTGGATAAAAATGGCATCACCGAAGATCATCGATGAAGAGCTATTTATAAAAGTCCAAGAACGACTCAAATCAAACTTTCAAGCATCAATGCGAAATACTAAAAATGAATATCTACTGTCTCATAGAATTTGGTGTCCGTGTGGTTCACGAAGAGCAGGTGAAGGACCTCAACACGGCAAACATCTCTACTATAGATGTACAAGTCGTGTAAAAAGCTTTCCAGTTCCTTCTAGCTGTGAAGAAAAGGGTTTAAATGCTAGAATAGTCGATACTGTGGTCTGGCAAAGAATGGTAGAACTGATGAGTTCACCTAAGCTTATGCTTAAAGAAGCTGAGCGCTGGACTAAAAGTAAAAACAAAACGATAACTGACTTTTCGGTTATCAATATAGAAGAAGCTAAGAAAGAAATTTCTAAACTCAAAGAGCAAGAAGACCGTTTTGCTAAGGCGTATGGCGCAGGACTCATTACACTTGATAAGTTAGGTGAGTACACAGAATCTCTCAAGGAGAAAATTGCGTTACTAGATACTCAGATCACAAAGGCTTTAGACGAGCGGTCCAAAAGAAATGAAGCTCCGCTTCCTGAGATAAGTGACGTTAAGCAATTCTCTGAGGCAACATCGCACGTGCTCTCTAAGTTAAAGTTTGAGGAAAAGCAGGTAGTCGTTCGAAACACTATTACTAAAATTGTGGGCACAAGGTCGGAATTATCAATTTATGGTTTTATACCAGTAACATCAAACATCAATGTCTTCTCTCTCCATCGGCATCGTAGGTCTTCCAAACGTGGGCAAGTCTACACTATTTAATGCAATCACTAAAAAGAGTGTGCCTGCTGATAACTACCCATTCTGTACAATAGACCCTTCCGTTGGTGTGGTTCCCGTGCCCGATCCTCGATTAGAAGTTCTTTCTAGAATTTCTAACTCAAAGAAAATTATCCCAGCTATTGTTGAGTTTGTGGATATTGCAGGGCTTGTAAAAGGAGCGTCAGAAGGGCAAGGTCTTGGGAATCAATTCCTTTCACACATTAGAGAGACTGACGCAATCGCAGAAGTCGTGCGTATCTATGAAAACGCAGACCTCATTCACGTAGAAGGTACAGTTGACCCACTTCGTGATATCGAGATTATTAATATGGAACTCATCTTGGCTGACATGCAGACCGTGGAGAAGCGCATGCAGACGATAGGACGAGATGTTAAGCGAGGGGATAAGGATGCAATTAAGTTACAAGAGATGCTTGAGCGCCTCAAGGTCCAGTTGGAATCTGAGAAGCTTGCTAACAGGCTTTCATTTACAGAAGACGAGCTTAGGCTTGTGAAAGAACTGCACCTCATCACCATGAAACCGTTTCTTTATGTTCTCAACAAGCAGCACGGAGGGAAGAATCTCGACGAGATGAATGATGAGAGATTCATCAAACTCATTGCATATTTTAGAGAGAACAAATTTAATTACGTGATAGTGGACGCAAAGATTGAAGACGAGCTGAAAGAATTCGAAGGAGAAGAGAAGGAGATGATGCGTAAGGAGCTTGGCGCACATGATAACGGAGTAGACGGTCTTATTAAGGAGGGCTACAACCTTCTTGGACTAGAAACATATCTTACAACAGGGGAGATGGAGACACGTGCGTGGACTGTGAAGCGTGGATCATCTGCGCCTCGTGCTGCCGCTGCAATTCACTCTGACTTCGAACAGAAGTTTATCCGAGCAGAAGTCGTCGCATATGAAGATCTTGTGGAGGCAGGCAGCTTCGCACAAGCGAAAGAAAAGGGGAAGCTTCGAACTGAAGGGAAAGAATATATTGTTAGAGATGGAGATGTCATTGAATTTAGAATTTGACAAGGGCGACCGAAGGTCGTTCCCTTTTCAAATTTCAAATTCTAAGTTCGATGATGTAAATACTTCCCCCTCAAAGAGAAGTTTTTACATAGATAACTTGCGTATCATCCTTACGGTCTTTTATTTAACTAGTTAAGTGATTGACAGAAGGGGGGGGTTTTGTTGTTTAATATGAACATTCTCGGAGTCGGCTTATGTTGAAGGCCAGCTGCACGCAGTTGCCAGGGGTAGCCCTTGGGGGAACCTTGCTGAGATCTCGGGCGCGTTGCGAAAGTGACGCGCCCATTTTTTGTCTCAGCTTTATCTTAACCTTTGTTTTGAAATAAATTCCCTTCAGGTATAGTAATAACTAATAACCCTTCATGATAAACAAAGATCTAGAGCTAAAAGACGAGGTTATCGCGAAGAATGTGTGTCTCGGAGATAAAGACGCGTATGGTGTACTTGTAGAACGCTATGAAGGGAAGCTCTCGAGATATATCAGAAGATTCACGCAGGTTAGCGATGATGCTACTGATATTCTCCAAGTTATTTTTATAAAAGCGTACACGAATCTTCGAGGCTTTGATACCAACCGCTCATTTAACTCCTGGATATACCGTATCGCTCACAACGAGTGTGTTAATTATTTAAAAAAGAGAAGTGGAGAGAAGGTGTCGTTTATAGATTTTGACACAATACTACCCCACCTCTTCGCAGACGAAGAGTCTCACACACTGGCCGAGAAAGAGGAGACCAAGAAACTGTTAGAGTCTTCCCTAAGTGGTATCTCCTCCAAGTATCGAGAAATACTTATCCTTTATTATTATGATGACCTTTCCTACGAGGAAATAGGAGAGGTTCTCCAGATACCAACATCAACAGTTGGCGTGAGAATAAAGAGGGGGAAAGAAGCTTTACATAAAATATTACTAGACAAAAAGTATCACCATGACAGATCTTAAAGACAAAATAATTCAAACGCTCTCAAGCGGAGAGATAAAGATGATACCAAAGTGGCGGCTTGTTCTCTATTCTCTAGCAGCCATCCTCTCAGCGCTCTTCCTCTTCTTGATTGTTGTCTTCTCATTCAGCTTTATCTTTTTCGTCCTGTCGAGGTACGGCTTCATGTATCTTCCGATGTTTGGATTCATGACTACACTCCACATGTTAAGTGCAATCCCTCTCCTTCTCTTGCTCTGCACTGTTGCGCTGTTATTTATAATCGAACTCATTTCTCGCAGATATGCGTTTAGTTTTAGGAAGCCCCTTATCATCACACTTCTAGTTATTACTTCGTCCGCTGTTTTGCTTAGTTTCCTTGTGAGTATTACACCGATGCACGAATATATGCGCGATTACGCTAGGGAGCATAATATTACGCTTGTCTCAAAGGCGTATAAGAGACCGATTCCACTAGACGATAGACGAGAAATGACGGTCCTTAGAGGAACTGTAATAACAGCCTCTTCTAGTTTTGTTACTGTCCGTCTTTTCGATGGGGTTGAGGTGATAGCGTATGCTAGTACTACACTAGGAGCACTTGTTCTCCCAGTGGAAAACACAGATGTTCTCTTGTTCGGTAATTTTGTAAACGGTAATTTTGAAATTACTGAAATAAAGAATGCGCCGAGAATTCCCTTTGAAAAAAGAAAAAGAGAAACAGAGCGTGCTGATATGAAAAGACTTCCACCAGAAGATGAAATAAATATGTTCAGACAGAGGTAGTAATAAGCAAGAAGGGAGAGAATAACATTCGCGCGAACTCCCTTCTTATTGAACTCTAACTACGAAGTACATACATATGAAAAGAACACTAACAAAAAGAGCGCTCCTAGGAGTCGCAACGATTGCAGCAGCCGGAGCTCTCTCCGCCTCTGCGCTCGGGATGGGGGGAATGATGGGTAATCTCTCAGCAGATGAACTAGCTTCTCGCCACACACAAATGTTTCAAGAGCAAGCTACGCTTATTGGCGCATCAGTTGATGAAGTGAAGGCTGCTTGGGCAGATGGTAAAAGCATTTCCGTTCTTGCAAAAGAGAAGGGTGTAACTGAAGAGCAGCTTCAAGCTAAGCTAAAAGCACAGCGTGAAGCTAAGATGAAGACACAGCTACAGAATCTCGTGGCTAAGGGTGTTATCACTCAGGCGCAGGCTGATAAGCGTCTCACCACAATGCAGACCAAAGCTGTTACCGTAAAAGAAGGCAAGCGCGGCGGTCATGGCATGAAGGGCTTCCTCGGCTTCTAGCTCCCTACACAAAACACACCATACATACAATCTATCTTCAAAAACACCGGAGGGGCTCCGGTGTTTTTGTTTTGCAAAGTTATGAATAAAAAGTTAGAGTGGTCTAGTTCAAAACATTAAGGAGGTTCTTTGTTATGTCACCAGTAGAAATCCTTTTTCTCGTCCTCGCGGCGTTTTCTGCTTGGATAATTTACACCGTGGTCATTGTGCCACTTGTATCACTCAGCAAGAAGATTGCGGATAGCTCCGTTATCAATAACGCAGTTCTGTCGCTTGTGTCCTTCCAATGGAAGTTCGTAGAAGAGATTGAAGAAGAGCTCTTCTCATCCGTTGACGAAAGGGTGCAGCACACGCTTCGCAGGGTCCTTGGCGAGCACTTTGAAGACAAGAAGTACCGGGTGAGCCTGACTATTCAGATGCTCAACGTGCTGATTGTAGGCGGGGTATGCCAGCATAGACAGCTTGCGTATACGCGGAGATCGCTCAAGGAGTGCCCTCATTTCTTCACGAGCTTGCCTGGCTGGCGGAGACTCACTTGTGAAGAAGAGCTCTCCGAGATATCTTCTTGTGGGGACGAAGAGATAATTAACGTCACTACGAGAATTGGCTTTGGCGGAGCTGAGATAGTAGTCGTTATGCCGGTCCAAGCGCAGGACTACGGCCCATCTCTTTTCCAGGTCAAAAAAATTCCAGGAGGAGAAAGGGTTCCGCCGAGAGAAAACGAACAGACGCAGGGGCTAAGCCTCAGCCCCACCTGAACTTTAGAGTCGGTTGACTTTGAGGTAATCTCTCTCCGTCTCCTTCAAAGCGCGCAGCACTGCTGCGCGCTTTTGTTTTGCAAAAAGCGTAAGAGGATGTAGTATCTCTACAGGTTCACGTAGGTCGTGGAAAATCATATAGGAAAGGGGTCATACCCATGACAATACTCTTATGCCAACAACCGCATTGTGCGGGCCCCGACGGCGAGTGCACTTGGGCGTCGGTTTGCCCGAACAAGGTGGGTGAAGCCACTGACCCCGGAACACTTCCGGTTGTGATGCCGGCGCACATCTGCTTATTTCCCAACTGCCTGGATCGTGCCACTGTCTGCGAACATGGCGTGACATGCACGCTGTGGCCAAGCAAGCAGTCAGCGGGGCGTGGACAGTAAAAACCCGTCGCCGACTGGCACGAGAGAACGCCACTGACAATGGCGTTTTCATTTTGTAAAAATTATCTAGAATCTCAGACTTCTTTTTGTTATAATCAGAAAATGTCTACACAACCTTTAACTGTTAATCAAATCAGGTCCAAGTTCCTTTCCTACATGCAGTCGAAAGGTCACGCCGTTGTACCGTCTGCGTCCCTAGTACCTGAGAATGACCCGACCACGCTCTTCACAGGTTCTGGCATGCAGCCGATGCTTCCATATCTTCTCGGACAGCCTCACCCGCTTGGGAAGCGCATAGCAGACTCCCAGAAGTCATTCCGCTCACAAGACATTGAAGAAGTGGGAGATAACCGTCACACGACATTTTTTGAAATGCTCGGTAATTGGTCATTCGGTGATTACTTTAAGGAAGAACAAATTATGTGGATGTTTGATTTCTTTGTTAAGGAGTACAAACTCGATCTTCGTAATTTCTATATTTCTTGTTTTGCGGGAAACGAATCTCTCGGGGTGTCGAGGGACACATTCTCAGCTGAACTTTGGCAGGAACTTTTTAAGAGTCATGGCCTGATGGTTGGTATTGGAGAAGACCCAGAAAGAGATGGTATCAGGGTAATAGATGATGTTAAGGATCATATTTTTTATTATCCAGAAAAAAAGAATTGGTGGTCGCGCACTGGTGTGCCAGCTAATATGCCCGAAGGAGAACCAGGAGGACCAGACTCTGAGATGTTTTATGATTTTGATCCAGACCTTTCAAAGAGTATTCATAAGAACAGTAAGTGGGCTTCAGATATTTGTCACCCGAATTGTGATTGTGGTCGCTTCATGGAAATTGGAAACAACGTGTTCATGCAGTACAAAAAAACTACCAATGGTTTTGAAGAACTTCCTCAGATGAATGTGGACCATGGATCAGGTCTTGAGCGTTGGGTTGCTGCTATTAGAAATGACGCTGATATGTTCAACATTGATGTGTTCGATAAGGCTCGTGAAGTTCTTAAGACCATATCGGGGGTGGCTTATGTGTCTGACGTTGCGGTTACGTATACTGACCTAAAGAACCCAACTTTTGCATATCGTGTTGTGCTTGATCACGTGCGAGCGGCCACCATGCTTATTGGTGATGAGGTTTTACCAGGTAACAAGGACCAGATGTACTTCGTACGTCGTCTTATCCGCCGAGCAGTGAGATACGCGAGGAACATGGGTATTCATGAAAACTTTGCTGCAAAAGTTGCGACAACCTTCATTGAATATTATAAAGAGGAGTACAACAACCTAGAACAAAAGAAAGAAATGATTCTTTCTGAAATAGATAAAGAAGAAACAAAGTTCCGTGTGACCCTCGAAAAGGGGATTAAGCAGTTTGAAAAAATTGCCCACAAAGATATTTCTGGTGTCGAAGCCTTTGATCTTCTTCAGTCATACGGTTTTCCAATTGAACTAACAGAAGAACTGGCTCTTGAGAGAGGAATTACAGTAGACCGTGTAGAGTTTGACGAAGAGAAGAAGAGACATTCAGAAGAATCTCGCACAGCATCCGCCGGCAAGTTTAAAGGTGGTCTCGGTGGTGATGGAGAAATGGAAGTGAAGTTCCATACAGCGACGCATCTTCTTCATGAAGCACTTCGTAAAGTGCTCGGTGACCATGTTCTGCAGAAAGGATCTAACATCACAGCAGAGCGGCTACGGTTCGACTTTTCTCATGGTGAGAAAATGACAGATGAACAGAAGGTAGAAGTCGAGAAGATTGTGAACGATGTTATCGCACAAGATTTGCCTGTGCATCGTGAGGAGGTGAGATATGATGAGGCGCGTGCTCGTGGTGCAATCGGTGTCTTTGATAACAAGTACACTGACAAAGTATCTATTTATACTGTTGGGGCAGAAACAGGAAAACGTGGAGAAGCTAATCTTTTCTCAATGGAATTCTGTGGTGGCCCACATGTTGAACACACAGGAGTGCTAGGAAAATTTAAGATAGCAAAAGAAGAGGCGGTATCTGCTGGAGTGAGACGTATTAAGGCGGTTCTTGAGTAAGAAGAAATACAAAAGAGCGAGGCCGAGGCTTCGCTCTTTTGTATTTCCACTAGTAACTAGTAACCAGTAACTATATACTGGTCGTATGAATCAAGACGCGTTTCTCACTGTAGCTGTAGGAGACACCTCGACACTCATCAATTACATTGTTGATGGGCATATTATCGTGTCTCATATACACCCATTCGGGTACAAGCATATTGAAGCAGAGGAGATGAATATTACCGCGGGGTCAAAATTCATGGATGGGATTTTATATACGTACGAATTTATTTCTTTACATGACAGAGTGCCAACCGAAGTACGTCTCATAGCAAAACGTTATGCAACGTGGATAGGTGAAGTCATTGAGAAGACTTCTTATTCACAGTTCTATACTAATGGAGTTCCGGTCAGTGTTACACTAGAAGGGATTAAGGACGTTCCTCTGTCATATGCAAGACATTCGCAAACCATACACTCGTTCAAGGTCTAGCGAAGACCTTTCCGCTCGCCTCGAGCGCTTTCATGATGGCCGAAATCGCGACACTCGTGGATACCAAGATGAGGAGCCTGTTCGTATTCCTGTAAGAGGTGGCAGAATGCAAGGAGGGGTGACAAGAGACAGACGTGAAGATGTTGAAGAAGATGTAGATTGGCAAAATGAAGAACCGTACAGTCCTAGGATGAGAGATGTTCAATCACGTGTGCGAGCGAGGAGACAGAGACCACGAGCATCGTCAGTGATGTTTGGACTGGGCCTGGCAGCTTTCGTCGTAGCGGTTGCTCTCTACACCTACGCTTTCAATAGTGCAACCATTACAGTTGTTCCAAAGTACAAAGATGTTCAAGATTTTAGTCGCGTCATCACATTTACTAAAGAAGGGGATACAACAAACTCAGTACCGTTCCTTACAGAGACAGTTTCTCTTTCAAAATCAAAAGTCCTCACTCGTTCTGAATCTCGAAAAGTAGAGACTAAGGCATCTGGCAGGGTGACCATCTATAACAACTTCGACGACGAACCACAGAGACTTATTAAAAATACTCGTTTTGAGTCAGCGACTGGCAAGATATACAGAATTAATGACTCTGTAGTTGTTCCAGGTAAAAGTGGCAGCACACCAGGTGAAGTGGAAGTTACTCTTTATGCCGACAGTACCGGCGCTGACTACAACATGGCGTCTTCTGACTTTACTATTCCCGGCTTTAAAGGAACCCCTAGGTATGACGGATTCTATGCTAAGTCTAAGGCTGCGTTTACTGGAGGGTCATCAGGCACTAAGTCGCTCGTCTCGCTTGCTGATATTAACTCAGCAAAAGATTCCCTTGCTCTTGAGTTAGAAAAAGACATCAAAGAGGAGCTTAAGAAGATAGTGAAAGAAGGTTATGTAACCATGGTTGATGCGACACAGGTCGTTTATGAGGACAACCAGGAAGAGCTATCTAATGGCGATGGTGATATGTATAAGGTGACAGCAACTGGGTATGTGATGTTGGCACAGTCTTCTCGATTGGCTGAGACGATTGCTTCATCGGTAGTCGGGTATGATAAGGCGCCAGTACGACTCGGGTATGCGGAGACGTTAAGTTTTGTGAGGAGGGATTCTTCCCCAGTTGTTAACGCAACGTCACTCCCGTTACTTGTCGAAGGTATCCCTAGGGTTATTTGGGTTGTAGATAAAGAGGCAATCAGAACAATGGTTACAGGGAAAGACACAGACGAGTTCAAAACCCTCATGAAGTCGATTCTTTCAATTGAAAGCGCAGAGATTCGCTTCTCTCCTATGTGGCTCTCTCGTTTTCCAAGTGATGTAGAAAAGGTCTCAGTAGAAGAATCTCTTCCTAAACGTTGATTTTGAAGGATAATTTTGCTACACTCTTAGTCTTGCCTTATATGGATGAAAAAGAAAACCAAGAAGATGAAATCGAGACCATTGAAGGGCGCGTCATAGAGGCGCTCCCAAGCACTCTCTTTAGGATTGAAACATCCAAGGGCCAAAGCCTTATATCATATCTAGGTGGACGTATGCGTGTTCACAAGATTAAGGTTCTCGTAGGAGATAGGGTAGTAGTACAGGTTGACCCTTACGGAGGAAAAGGGAGAATCATTAAGAGGTTATAAATAGTTAGGAGGTAGCAGTTGTGAGTTAGGAGATGAATACTCTAAAGAATTCTAGAGTTTAGTTCTAACCCTTAACTGTTAGCTCCTAACCCTGACAATGTTTGCATTATTTATCAAGTTATAGTATAATTGGACCCATATTTTTCATGAAAGTACGATCATCAGTAAAGAAGATTTGCTCAAGTTGCCAAATGCTCAAACGCGGTGGCGTCCTTCGTGTTATTTGTAGTAATCCTAAGCACAAGCAAGCCCAAGGGTAAGTTTTAGTTTAATCATATTCGAAATCATTATTTATGCGTATCTCAGGTATTACACTCCCAGAAAACAAAAGACTAGAAATAGCTCTTACTGCTGTGTTTGGTGTTGGACGTTCTCGAGCTATGAAGATTATCGAGAAGCTAGCACTTGACCCAGGAATGAAGACTACAGAGCTCACAGGAGACCAGGAGAACCTTATCCGTCGCGAAATTGAATCTTTCAAGACCGAAGGTGACCTACGTCGCGATGTTCAGCAGAACATCAAGCGTCTTAAGGATATCAAGAGTTACCGTGGAACTCGCCACGTGAAGCATCTTCCTGCTCGTGGACAGAGGACAAAAACTAACAGCCGTACAGTCCGTGGTAACAAGCGTGTCACTATGGGAAGCGGTCGTCGTAAGGTTGAGAAGACCTAAAATATAATTTAGTAATATACACCTATGGGAAAGAAACGTATTGTAAAAAAGAATAGCTCTGGTGTTGATAGCGCGCTTAAGGCTCGCTCACTCGCTAAGGCAGTAAAGAAGAAGATTGTTGAAGGTACTCTCTTTGTTGAGTCATCTTACAACAACACTCGTCTATCTCTATGTGACAAGACAGGTAATGTTTTGGCATGGTCATCATCCGGCGCTCTTGGATTCAAGGGGGCTAAGAAGGGTACACCTTTTGCTGCTTCTAAGATCGGTGAGTTGATCGGAGAGAAGGCTCAGCAGATCGGAGTAAAGGAAGTTAACGTTATCGTTAAGGGAGTTGGTTCAGGAAGAGAGTCAGCTATCAGAGCTTTCTCTGCGTTTGGTGTTGAGATAATGTCTATCGTAGACAAGACACCAGTTCCTCACAATGGACCTAAGCCTCGTAAGCCACGTCACGTCTAGTAATTATTTAATAAACAGTATGCCAAGAATAACTTGTAAAATTTGCCGAAGACTAGGAGAAAGCGTTTGTGGACGTGAGAAGTGTGCTTATAAGAAGCGCCCATATGCTCCCGGAAAGCTCGACAGCGAAAGAAAGCACCGCTCTAACGTTTCTGAATACGGTGAACAGCTCCGCGCTAAGCAAAAGATGAGACATACATACGGTCTTACTGAAAAGCAGTTCGAGAAGTACGTAAAGCTCGCAACAAAAGCTCATGAAACAGGAGAAGGGTCAGCTACACCTGCGCTTAAGCTCTACAGAGAACTAGAATCTCGTCTAGATAACATCGCTTTCCGTTCTGGTTTCGCTAACACAAGAGCGCTTGCTCGTCAGATTGTTTCTCATGGTCATGTGACTGTGAATGGTCGTAGGATAACAGTTGCTTCTCACCAGGTGAGTATTGGAGATGTCGTAGCTATCCGTGAGGGTAGTAAGACTAGTAAACTCTTTACTACTCTTGAAGAGAGGTTGACCTCAGCTGCGCCAACATACACATTCGCAGCTAACCCTAAGGCATTATCAATTGAAGTTAAGGAGACACCTAGAGAAGTTGAGCCAATATTCGACACTCAGAAGGTACTCGAATATTACTCTCGCTAAGGTTTTTGCTTGAAGTGTAAGCGTTTTCCACTAGCATACACTTGCACTTTTCGCAAATCTGGGTTAGAATAATACAACTTTGTTCCAAAAGTGCAAAGTGCGCGTCACTTATCAAGCTTAAATACTAGTCTAACTTTTTATTCTATATGTCTTCACATTCTATCATTTTGCCATCAAAGCCGAAGATCATTAAAGAGGATGCTGCGTTTGGTGTCTACGAAATCGATGGTCTTTACCCTGGGTATGGACATACATTAGGTAATTCACTACGTCGTATCATCTTGTCATCTATCCCTGGAGCGTCTATTACTGCGCTTTCAATAGACGGTGTAAAGCACGAGTTCTCTACAATTGATGGAATTAAAGAAGATGTGATCTCTATCATTCTTAATCTAAAGAAGACACGTTTTAAGCTACACGGAGACGACGCACAGAAGGCTACTCTTCATATCAAGGGTGCTAAGACAATTACAGCTAAAGATATCTCACTTCCTTCACAGTTAGAAGTGATGAACACCGATCAGTATATTTGTGAGTCGACTACTAAGGATCTTGATATAGCTATTGAGATTACAGTAGAGAAGGGTC
Source organism: uncultured Candidatus Saccharibacteria bacterium (assembly GCA_964468825.1). Lineage (GTDB taxonomy): Bacteria > Patescibacteriota > Minisyncoccia > Phycocordibacterales > UBA5272 > UBA11704. The sequence continues at coordinate 39,474 of CAYXWO010000001.1, forward strand.
TTGGATATGTCCCTCGTGAGATTCTCCAGAAGGAGAAGGCAGACATTGGAACTATTTTCCTCGACGCCTCATTTACACCAATTCGTCGCGCTTCATACGAAGTAGAGAATATGCGTGTAGGTGACAGAACTGATCACAATAGACTACGAGTGACTATCGAGACTGATGGAACTATCTCTCCACATGACGCTCTTGAGTCATCTATTCAGACCATGATTACACAGCTACAGTCTATCGTTGGATTCCGTGAGACTGTAATTGATTATCCTAAGGATGTAACTGAAGCTCCGGTTGCGCAGATAAGTGAAGACGACACAGATGCTTCTAAGGTGAAGATTGAAGACCTTGGGCTCTCTACTCGTACAGAAAACGCTCTCGTGTCAGCAGGTGTTCGTACAGCTGGTGGCCTTGCTCGCAAGACACAGGAAGACCTATTGGCAGTTGACGGTCTCGGAGAAAAGGGGATTTCTGAAATCAAGAAGGCACTAGGAGATCTAGGACTAGAGCTTAAAGCTTAAGTATCATTAATAAGGAAGAAATTAGTTAACGGCGTATGAAACATCACAATGCAAAGAGAAAATTCGGAAGAGAGAAGAACGAGCGTAAGGCGTTTATTCGTTCACTCATGATTAACCTTATCAGACACGGTTCAATCGAAACTACTTTAGCTCGCGCTAAGGAAATTAGACCGCTTGTCGAGAAGCTTGTCACTCTTTCTAAAGAAGACACTGTTACACGTCGTCGTTTAATTATGTCTCGTCTTCTTAATCAGGACATTGAAGTAGGGAAGCTCTTTTCAGAGTACGCGCCGAAGTATAAGGAAGTTAACGGGGGTTACTTGAGAATTCTCAAGCTTCACACCCGCCTTTCTGACGGTGCTGAGAAGGCTGTAATAGAATTCGTTTAATAAAATAATAACTATCGTATGAAGAATCACGTAATTGACGCAACAGGAAAGCCATTAGGAAGACTCGCTTCAGAAGTAGCTGCTCTTCTTAATGCAAAAGATAGTGTTACTTTTGTTAAGAATGTTGCAGCTCCTATGACAGTCACTGTAGAGAATGCTAGTAAGGTGAAGGTAACAGGTAACAAAATGAATGAAAGTGTACATAAGTCATATTCTGGTTACCCAGGAGGTCTTAAGGAGCGTCCACTTAAGTATGTGGTAGAGAATAAGGGTTATAGCGAGCTCATCAAGCACGCTGTTATGGGCATGCTTCCAAAGAACAGACTTCAGGATGTTCGCATCAAAAATTTAATTATTAAAGACTAACTAAAGGACTATGTCAGTAGATACAAAGAATCGTTATATAGAAGCAGTAGGACGCCGCAAGACTGCGACTGCAAGAGTTCGTGTTACTCCTTCAACTAAGCCGTCATTTACTGTAAATGATAAGGATGTCAAAGAGTACTTCGTAACAAGTGATCTACAGTCAATTGCGCAAGAGGCTATCTCAAAGTCAGAGATTGGTGAGAAGTTCCAGGTAACTGTGCAGGTTGTTGGGGGTGGTATCCACGCTCAAGCGGAGGCTGTACGTCACGGACTCTCACGAACTCTTGTTCTTCGTGATGAACAGGTTAAGAATGTTCTTAAGAAGCTTGGTTTTCTAAAGCGTGACCCTCGTCAGGTTGAACGTAAGAAGTTCGGACTTAAGAAGGCTCGTAAGGCTCCAACTTGGTCAAAGCGTTAATCCGTCTTCCCTTTTTTACAATGCAAAAAGCTCCCTCTTGGGAGCTTTTTGTTTAGCTGCTACTGCTGGCGACATCAAGAGAATTTATCAACTGGTGTGTATTCCAAAGAGCGCGTACTTACTTTTGTTTTCTGTATACTCATGTATAGCTTGGTCAAGTGTAGTGACAGCCTCTACTGGGTGTTTACCAATAGTTGTTTCATCGGACAACATGAGAAATGTTGCACCATCAACTAAAGCCTCTATAGCATCGGTCATTTCTGCACGGGTTGGGATGGGTGACTCTTTCATGGAGGTTAGTATTTGTGTTGCAACAATCACAGGAGTATCCTTGCTTTTTGCTACGAGACAGAGTTCCTTTTGTGTTAATGGTATTTTAACAGCAGGTATTTCAACACCCAAATCTCCACGCGCAAACATGACTATGTCAGATACTTCCAGGATGGTGTCTATGTTATGGAGGGCTAGCTTTGTCTCAATTTTAGAAATTATTTTCGCCTGAGACCCTAGCTCATCTAAGATTCTTCTAAGGGCAAGTATGTCCTCTTTTGTTCTTACAAAAGAAAGAGCAACAGCATCTACTTGCATGGAAGAGAGACAACCTTTCAGGTCTGTCATATCTTTTTCGGTTATTGTGTCTATAGGTATGAGGGCATCAGGAATATTAACACCCTTATGTCCCTCTAGCACCCCGCCTCGCACCACTTCACAGAGAGCACCATCGTCTTTTACCTCAAGGACGTTAAGTTCCATCTCTCCATCGTGAAGGAAGATAGACATGGAAGGCAATAGGTATTTGTGTATTTGCGGAACGTCAATTGCAAGAGACTCTTTAGTGCAAAGCATAGATTCACTTTTTATAAACACCTGTTCTCCCTTAATCAAGTCGAGTGATTCATTTTCAACTGCACAGACACGCATTTTTGGGCCCCTCAGGTCGATAAAAAAATTGATGTGCTTGTTCATCTCTTTGGCGACGGTGAGAATCCTTGCCTGCCTATTTTTATGCTCTTCATGGTTACCATGGCTCATATTAAATCGAAACCAAGACACATTCATAGAAATCAGTTGTTGCAGAGTTTCCTCGTTATCTAAGCTTGGTCCTGCTGTCACTATGATTGAGGGGGTTGTAAGTATGCTCATACTATATATGTGTCTGACTAAAAATGTGTATCAAAATATACAGAAGGTGTTTCTTTCGTTTCTTTGTGAAGACACTTACCTTCCTCATCTATATCGTAGATAATCACACCCCCGAACATCATCTCGACGTTTTGTATCTCATCGTCATTAATACTTTCTATATACTTTATAAGAGCGCGAAGTGCGTTTCCATGTGAGACGACAAGAATGTTTTCTCCAAGTTTCAGACGAGGGAGGATCTCGTTAACATAGTAAGGAACTATCCTTTCGTATACGTTACGTAATGTTTCTCCGTTTGGTATTGCGACATCCCAACCTCTTCGTGTCTGTTCGAAAAGTTCTTCACCAAGAATATCTTTCATTTCATGTTTGTTTTTACCCGTATAGTCGCCGTAATCACGCTCGTTTAGTGCCGCATCCCTTGTTATTGGTACAACAGGCTGCTGTATTGTGCCAAGAATGGATGACAGCGTCTCCATGGTTCTAATTTGAAGGGATGCATAGGCTCTGTGAATTGTCATAGATCGAATAGCTTCCCCTAAGAGTCTTGCATCTTCAAAACCTTTCAGACTGAGCTTCGCATCTCTCGTTCCAGTCCAGATACCTTTCTCATTCCACTCAGATTCTGTGTGCCGCACTAGAAGAAGTTTACCTGTTGACACACTTGCTGCATGGGCTTCGTTCACGGTAACTCCTCCCAAGAAAGAAACTATATTTTCTCTGGTTGTGGCGTTAATTCTTTCTACTGCTTCCTTAGTATTATACGCAATATGTGGTGTCAAAATAACTCGCGGATGAGCTAGCAGTGAATTTATGAAGAATGATTCTTCAAGAAGTTGATGGGGTTCCCGGTAAGTGACGTCAGTAATTTTGCAGCGCTCTTTAAGTAGTCCTTCACCTTCAACGACATCCAATGCGCACGCTGCTACTTTGTTAGTATCAAGCGCAACGATAAGTGCTTTAGTATCAATCAGTTCGCCGCGCGCAGTGTTAATAATATAAACACCGGTCTTCATGAGAGAGAACATTTCGTTCCCAAGAAGGTGGTGATTCTCTTTTGTGAGTGGACTATGGAGAGTGATAACATCTGATCTCTTACAAAGTTCCTCCAGTGTTGTGTACTGGAATCCGATAGTTACAGCAGCTTCTCTGTCTTCATGTGGATCAAAAGCGATGACGTCCATCCCGAACCCTTTGGCAATTTCTATTACATGTTTACCAATTTTCCCCGTACCAATTACTCCCAGTGTCTTTTTGTTAAGGTCTATGCCTCGTATCATCGAAGGTTCCACACAGACATTCTCTTTCACTGATTTTATAGTTTCTGGGATCATTCTACTAAGGCTAAGTAAGAGCGAAAAAGCATACTCAGCAACAGTGTGTTCGCCGTAACTAGGAACAACTACTACCGGAATGCCGCGTTCTTTTGCTCTTGTCATGTCCACGTTATTAAACCCAGCTGACCTGCAACTGATGAGCTTGAGTGAGGGCATCTTCTCTATGAAGCTTCCAGGAAGATTACTCGAGACAAAGATAGATACTATATCTGCATCCTGATGTAGATTATTTTCGTTAATTGATTCTGAATAAAAAGTGCATTCATGGTTTTCTAAAGAAGGGAGGAGGTGCTCTTTGTCGCCTTCATGTATATCGTAAAAATAGATTTTTGCCATATGTATCTTTGTAGTGTAACACTTTTTTATAAAGGCTTTGAGGATATCTGTTATACTTTCTTACATGAAGATACAGCGTCTTACGCCCCGCATGATATTAGATTCTCGAGGCTACCCCACAGTTGAAGTCGATTGTGTTTTAGAGAACGGATGCCTTGGTAGGGCAAGCGTCCCCTCAGGAGCATCCACCGGTTCCCATGAGGCAGTGGAGCTGCGTGATGGTGAGCGGGAATACAACGGTAACGGTATGAAAAAGGTTATCACTAACATACAGGGGCCAATTACAAGACTACTGGTCGGCAAAGATATCGTTTCTCAGAGAGATTTAGACTCGCTTCTCATAAAGTTGGATGGCACTGAAAACAAGGCGAATCTAGGCGCAAACGCGATGCTTGCTGTATCACTCGCGTATGCCAAGGCGTGTGCTCTTGATAAAAAGGTGCCGCTGTACAAGCATTTACGTGAGATATATGTTTGGTCAAAAGAGCCAAGGGTTCCAGTGCCACTTATTAATGTTTTGAATGGAGGAAAGCATGCGAGCTCCTCAACGGATATTCAAGAGTGGATGATTGTTCCACTTAGAGCCAAGTCTTTTGCTCAAGCATTAGAGCAATCAGCAGAGGTTTTTTACGCATTAAGAGACATTATGAAAAAAAGAGGGTCTTCTGCAGTTGGCGATGAAGGGGGGTTCCCTATTTCAAACGTCACATCTAATCGCGACGCTCTCACTATTTTGACAGAGGCGGTCAGTAAGACTGATCTTGTTTTAGGAGAGGATATTGGATTTGCTCTAGACGTTGCTGCTAGTGAGTTCTACTCTGACGGAGTTTATTCTTTACAAAGAGACCAAAAGTCACTTTCTGAGAGAGAGATGATCTTGTATCTACAAGAGCTCGTCCGTGACTACCCAATTGTCTCTATCGAAGATGGGTTATCTGAAGATGCTTGGGGTGGTTGGCAAGAGTTAACCAAAGTTCTAGGCGGAGCCATCCAGCTTGTAGGTGACGACCTCTTCGTTACCAATACACACTATATACAAAGAGGTGGGGACGAAGGTGTTGCAAACGCAGTTCTTATTAAACCAAATCAAATAGGAACCCTCTCAGAAACTGTTGACGCAATAGAGTTAGCACATAAACTAGGGAAGCGGGCGATTGTGTCTCATCGGTCAGGTGAGACAGAAGATACAACTATCGCGCATCTCGCTGTCGCCTCTGGGTGTGGACAGATTAAGACTGGGTCACTTTCTCGTTCAGAAAGACTGACAAAATATAATGAGCTTATAAGGATTACCGAGGATGGGGTTCCTTATGCCTCAAAAATAGCCTATAAAAAATAGGCTTATTTTGGCTTATCAAAGCCACTTGACATATTGCTCAGTCTAGATTATAAAAATATGGTACGATAGGTATTCCAGGCAATACAGATTACGACAGAAATACTGAAATGATACAAGAAATAGATAATAATTATTGAAGTAAGAATAGTATTTAGTTTCTTTTACAACCTATGAATGAAGATTACAAAGAAGAACATCTAGAAAACGAAGTGATAGACAATGAAGAAGTAACTTTTGAAGAGGTAAACGATGAAGGAGAGATTGATGCTAAGGCAACAATCAAAAAACTTAAAGACAAGCTCAAAAAGCTTGAAGCAGAAAAGCAAGAATACTTAGATCTAAGTCAGAGGACGAGAGCTGACTATGCTAACTTTAAAAAAGAAGTAGAAGCATCTCGAATATCCGACAGGAAGTTCGCAGCTAAGCGTCTCATCGAAGATTTGCTCCCAACACTAGACTCCTATGACATGGCGAAAGGAAATAAGGAGGCCTGGGAAAAGGTGGACCAGAACTGGAGAGTTGGCATCGAATATATATTCGGACAATTACGCACAGTACTTGAAAACCAAGGTGTAGTACAGTTCGGTGCGGTCGGAGATGTGTTTGATCCTAATCTCCATGAGAGTATGGAAATGGTCTCAGTCGCAGACGAAAAAGTAAATGACAAGATAGTAAAAGTCTTACAGAGTGGTTATAAGATGAATGAGATGATATTAAGACCAGCACGGGTACACACAGGTCGTTACGAGGTAACTACTAAAGAATAACTATTAACTAGCAACTATTTATACTATGGCAAAAATAATTGGAATTGACTTAGGAACAACTAACTCAGCTGTCGCAATCATCGAAGCGGGACAGCCAAAGATAATCGAAAACATTGAAGGCAATCGCACGACACCCTCAATTGTCTCAGTGAATAAGAATGGCGAACGATCTGTTGGACAGATTGCTAAACGTCAGGCAGTAACTAACCCTGAGAATACTGTGTACGGCGTGAAGCGTTTTATGGGGCACTCTTTTGCAGACAAGGAGGTGCAGACAGATATTCCTCGTGTCGCATACAAGATAAAGTCTAGTGACAATGGAGGTGTGCTTATCACTCTTGGGGGCAAGGACTCCCGCCCAGAGGAGATATCTGCTATGATTCTTCAGAAAATAAAAGCTGATGTTGAAGCAAAAACTGGTGAGCCTGTTACTCAGGCAGTGATAACTGTTCCTGCATACTTTAACGATACACAGCGTCAAGCTACAGTGGATGCAGGTAAGATTGCCGGACTCGAAGTGATGCGTATTATCCCGGAACCAACAGCTGCAGCTCTCGCATACGGGTTTAATTCTCAAAAGAATGAGAAGATTGCGGTGTATGACTTCGGCGGAGGGACATTTGATATCTCTATCCTTGAAGTGGGCGACGGCGTCGTGGAAGTGAAATCAGTAGATGGAGACTCTCATCTAGGTGGACGCGATATTGATCAGAAGTTCGTAGAGTATATAGCGAACGAATTCAAGAAGGATCAGGGGATTGATGTTTCCAAGGACCCCCTTGCTCTTCAGAGGTTAGATGAGGCCGCTGAGAAGGCGAAACACGAACTTTCTACCCAGATGGAGACGGAGATTAACATTCCGTTTATTACCTCAGGAGCTGACGGTCCTAAGCACTTACTCATTAAGGTGACACGTGCGAAGCTAGAAGAGATTGCAAAGGAATTCGTAGATCGTTCAATTGAAATCACAAAGAGAGCAATTGACAATTCTCCGTTTAAAAAAGAAGAGATTCACGAAATCATTATGGTTGGTGGACAGACACGTATGCCGATGATTGTAGAAGCTGTTAAGGCGCTCTTTGGTAAGGAGCCTAACAGATCTATTAACCCAGACGAGGTGGTAGCCCTTGGTGCAGCTGTTCAAGCGGGGGTACTACAAGGAGATGTAAAGGATGTGCTCCTCCTAGATGTGATTCCTCTTTCTCTTGGTATTGAGACCATGGGTGGCGTCGCTACTAAACTTGTTGAAAAGAACATGACTATTCCTACATCAAAGTCACAGATATTTTCTACCGCAGCAGATAATCAGACATCTGTAGAAATTCACATTACTCAAGGTGAGCGTGGCATGGCATCTGATAACAAGTCTCTCGGAAGATTCATCCTAGACGGTATTCCACCAGCTCCGCGCGGGGTTCCTCAGGTAGAAGTTACTTTTGACGTGGATGCTAACGGCATCCTCCAGGTAAAAGCTAAGGACAAGACCTCAGGTAAGGAGCAGTCTATTCGTATCGAAGCTTCATCAGGACTAAGTGATGAAGATATCAAGCGTATGCAGCAAGATGCAGAGGCGCATGCTGAAGAGGATGCGAAGAAGAAAGAATTAGCAGAAGAGAAAAACATGGCAGACGCTCTTACCCATACAGCTGAGAAGGCACTTCGCGATGCAGAAGGGAAGATTGGTGATGATGTTAAGAAGGATGTCGAGGAAAAGATAGCGGCACTTAAGACTGCGCGCGGCTCAGACGATAAGGATACTATCAAGTCCGCATCCCAGGCACTCTCTGACGCAATGATGAAGATAGGTGAAGCTATGAAGACTGCTAACGATAATGCTACTCAAGGCGCCGATGCAGAAGCTGGAAAGGCAGGCGACGAGGCACCAAAGACCGAAGGAGAAACAAAATAATTAACTTGTGCTAGAATAACTTCTACCTATGGCAAAAGACTACTATACACTTCTTGGGGTAGAGAAAGGGGCTAGTAAAGACGATATTAAAAAAGCTTTTTACAAGCTTGCTGCTAAGTATCACCCTGATAAGAAAGGAGGAGACGAAGCAAAGTTCAAAGAAATTAACGAAGCATATCAGACTCTCTCTGACGAAAAGAAACGAAAGGAATACGATACCTATGGTCAAACCTTTAATGGCGCTGGACCACAAGGGGGTGGATTTGGTGGTTTCGGAGGCTTTAATCATGGAGACTTTTCTGACATGCAGTTTGATTTCGGAGACTTGGGTGATATCTTCGGTGACATGTTCGGTGGCTTCGGAGGTTCACGTCAAAAACGAGGTCGTGATATCTCACTTGAACTTGACGTACCATTTACGGAGGCAATCTTTGGAACGGAACGCAATGTGTTAATTTCCAAGGTGTCTGCTTGCGTCACTTGTAATGCAACTGGTGCTCGTCCGGGGACCAAGAAAAAAACATGTACAACATGTAATGGTCAAGGTAAAGTGCGTGATGTGAAGAAGACATTCATGGGAAGCTTCCAGACCGTAAAGACTTGTGATGTATGTAACGGACAAGGACAGGTTCCAGAAGAGAAGTGTAACGACTGTCGTGGTGCAGGTGTGGTTAACAAACGTGAAGAGATTAACATCGCAATACCAGCAGGTATTTCAAACGGTGAAATGATTCGAATGTCAGGAATGGGAGAGGCTGTTCAAGGTGGTGTTACAGGTGATCTTTATGTAAAAGTGAATGTTATCACACACAAGCTATGGAAGCGTGAAGGTAATGATCTCGTTATTACTCACGAGATAAAACTGACTGACGCACTTCTTGGGGCTAAGCATTCAGTCGACGGGCTTGACGGCAGTATTGATGTAGAAATTATCCCAGGTGCGACACACGGCGAGACCCTTCGGGTTAAGGGTCGTGGGGTTCCTCATGTCCATGAGAAGGGTAGACGAGGGGATGTACTCGTAAAGCTCTCAATTGCCATGCCTAAGAAGCTCTCGCGAAAAGCACTCGCTTTTGTGGAGGGGCTGAAGGAAGAGGGTCTATAAGAGGTAGATGTTAGATTCTAGATGAAACAAAAAGAAAAGCGCGACCTTCGGTCGCGCTTTTCTTTTACTTTCTCTCAACTCTCTAGTAGTATTGTTTATATCTAAGGCTGTTCTTTATACAAGAAGGGGGTAACAATGACACCGGAAGTCGAACATCTACTAGCGAGATGCGGGCTATCATCTCAAGTCGAAGAGTGTGTGAATGACATACTTTCAAGGGCTCCAAGTGAGCTCACTAATCGACTGATGGCTGCCCTGCGTGAAGTTCAGGGCAGCTCAGTACTGTTCCCTCGGCTCGAAAGGGGCAGGTGGTATGTGGTGGCGCCTGCGACTTTAGCTGACCCGCCTCGTTGTCTTCTGGGTGAGGTGTTTATCAACGGCGTCGTCACCTTCCCGGACCTTGAGCACCCACCTGCAAGCTGCTCAAAGAAAGAAAGGGAGGAGTTCGACAAACTTTATGCCAACACATTTCTGGAAAAGTTACAACAGATCCAGAATTATGCGACAGCTCTTGCTCGTGCACACGAACTGAGTGAGGCAGGGAATGAAATGTTGGCACACGCTAAAGACTTTCTCGTGCTCAGTATCTATCACGCGGAGAGGAACCATGACACAAGCGGGAGCGCAGATAGGAGAGATGAACTTGCTCCGCATATTGAGAAAATGAAAAGCTGCCTCTCCGCGCTTCGAGCAGAGCAAAAGAGACGGCACGAAGAAAAAGGCTCCCAGTGAGCCTTTTTTTGTTGTAAGTACGCATTCTTTAATGACGTCTTTCCTTTTCTACTTAAAAGAGTAGAATACGTATATTTATAGGTAATTAAGAAAGTATGATACTTATTATTTCTATAGTTTTTTATGCAGTTGTTATGTTAGCAGTAGGACTCTACGCATCTCGTAAGGTTAAGACTTCTACTGACTATGCGCTTGCTGGGAGATCTCTTCCTTTTTATATGGCCCTCGCCACCGTGTTTGCAACATGGTTTGGAAGTGAATCTATTTTAGGAACATCTACCAAGTTCGCAGAAGGAGGATTCTCCAACACCATCGAAGACCCGTTTGGATTCGCACTCTGTCTTATCATTATTGGTATTTTCTTTAACCGAAAATTATACGGTCTGAACTTCTTAACCATAGGGGATTACTTCAAGCATAGATACAATAATCTAATTGCGGTATTTCTCTCGCTTGTGATTATTGTAAGTTACTTTGGATGGGTTGCGGCACAGTTCTTAGCACTCGGTCTCGTTATCTCAACTATTTTTGCTGGTGTATCACTTCCTGTGGCTATTTTAATTTCAGCTGTAGTTGTTGTGCTCTATACATACTTTGGGGGGATGTATTCTGTGGCGACGCTTGATACAATTCAATCTGCTGTTATAGTAATTGGGCTTTCTGTTATAGCATTCTTCGTAGTTGGTGAGGTTGGAGGGTTCTCTTCACTCATTAATCAAACACCAGAGAGCTACTTTACTCTAACCCCAGGAATGAAGGGGTCAGGAATAGACTGGCTCATCTTTTTAACAGCGCTTATGACGGCTGCGTTTGGGAGTATCCCACAGCAAGACGTTTACCAAAGGGCCATGAGTGCCAAAAGTGCTGCCGTATCTATGTGGGCGTCGGTAATTGGAGGTGTTCTATACCTCTCTATTGTAATGCTTCCTATTACTATCGCTACGGCAGCTAAGATTTTATATCCAGAGATAGCTGCAAATGATGTTGCGAATTTGCTCCTTCGTACCGTGCAAGAACACACCCCACTCCCGCTACAGATTCTTTTCTTTGGTGCTCTTATTTCTGCGATTGTGTCGACAGCGTCCGGTGCACTCTTAGCTCCTGGAACGTTACTTGCTGAAAATATCGTGAAGCCATTTTATAAAAATATTCATGACGGACTTAGGTTAAAAGTAATAAGAGTTGCGGTTGTTCTCGTTGCGTTCGTAGCGGTCCTCTTGGCGCTTAAAGATGATGTGCGTATTTATGAGTTAGTAATTAGCGCATACACGATAACTCTAGTTGCTGGTTTTATTCCTCTTGTGTTTGGGCTCTATACAAAATGGGCGAATGAATTCGGCGCCTTCTTCGCGGTGATATCCGGGATACTGTTTTGGCAGGTCGCATCATTTTCTGAGACAGAGATACCTGCGGCATTCATTGGTTTCTGTGCATCGCTTATAGCAATTATTGTTGGTTCATATGTTGGAAATCGTCTAGATAAGACACAAAGAGTCACACGTTAATTGTTTTCGAAAAGAACAAGGGGTTGTGCTAGAATGGAGGTATATGGAACTATTATCATTACCACTTCTAACAATTGTATTTGCTTTGATTATTTCTGGTTTACGCGTTGTTGACCAGTATGAACGCGCTATCGTACTTACGCTAGGTAAGTTCACTTCGATGCGAAGCGCTGGTCTTACGTGGATATTCCCAGGGATTCAGAGAATGATAAAAGTGGACATGCGTATACGAACTGTAGATATTCCTCAGCAGGAAGTGATAACTAAAGATAACGTACCTCTTAACATCAATGCTGTGGTGTACTATCAGATCGAGGATGCAGAAAAGGCTATCCTTAATATTCAAGACTACCCAACTGCTGTTGCTGATTTTTCTCAGGTTGCGCTGTGTGACGTTGTTGGAGGATTCGAACTAGATAATGTTCTCTCTGAACGAGAGGTAATAGCAGATAGAATAAAAATAATAGTTGATAAGACAACAGAAAGTTGGGGAATTAATATTACCGCAATTAAGCTCCAAGATATTGAGCTCCCTGATGACATGAAGCGCATTATGGCAAAGCAGGCAGAAAGTGAAAGAGAGAGGCGCTCTGTAATTATTAGAGCAGAAGGAGAGCTCGAGGCATCTAAGAAGCTTGCAGAGGCAGCTAAGGTGCTAGCTGAGACAAATGGAGGTCTCGCCATGCGTACGCTTCAAACAATTGAAAAGTCTAGCAATAATACCGTGTGGGCAATACCAACAGAAATACTACAAGGCTTTGCTAACTTTAAGAAATAACTATGTCACAAAAAGTTCTCCTTTCAGGAATCCAGGCAACAGGGAAGTTGCATTTCGGTAATTACTTTGGCGCGATGAAGCAGAATATTGACCTTGCTAATAGTGGCGACTATGAAGCGTATATTTTTATCGCTGATTATCATGCTCTCACTACGGTGAAGGATAAGAATGCACTCCGTGAAAGCGCGCTTGAAATTGCTGCTGCGTATATCGCGTGTGGGCTCGACCTCACTAAGGCTACACTTTTCCGTCAGTCATCTGTTCCTGAGCATACAGAACTTGCGTGGGTATTTAATAACGTGGTAACTATGCCATACCTTATGCGTGCACACGCGTTTAAAGATCATGAGGCGAAAGATAAAGAGGTGAATCTCGGTCTCTTCGATTACCCAGTTCTTATGGCGGCGGATATTCTTATGTATCAGGCTGATGTTGTGCCTGTTGGACAAGACCAGAAGCAGCATGTGGAGTATGCTCGTGATATCGCAGGATTCTACAATCGTGCCTGGAGTGTCGAGCAGTTCAAGCTTCCGAAAGACATGATTCTCGAATCCGTAGCAACCATCCCAGGGGTTGATGGTGCAAAGATGAGTAAGAGCAAAGGGAATGTTATCTCACTTTTTGGAACAGACGATGAGGTAAAGAAGGCTGTGATGGGTATCGTCACAGATTCAGCTCGTCCAGAAGATAAGAAGAATGCAGACGAAAATAATATTTTTAATATTCATAAGCATTTCTTAGACGAGGCGGGTCAAGCATCCCTTCGTGCAAAGTTTGAAAACGGTGGATACGGCTACAAGGACGCAAAGGAAGAGTTGCTTGCAACTATTATGAACTGGAGAGAAGGGAAGAAAGAAAGATTTGATGAACTCATGAGTAATCCTGGTCAGATTGTCGCAATCTTAGAAGAAGGCGGTAAAAAGGCGAGAGCAAAAGCAGAGGTGACAATGTCTCAAGTGAGAGAACAGGTTGGGCTATAAATTGAAAAGCGCAGCCGAGGCCGCGCTTTTGCAGATAAGGTCTTTGTGTGCATTTTTACTGAAGCTTTTGCTGCTCATTTAGCCTTCGGCGCCGTCTTGACCTTGTGAAGTCTTGAGCCAGAGAAAACCAGCCAATCGGAATGTCATCCTTGTCTTCGTAGAGGGAAGCTGGTACAACCTCAAACGAGTCACACAAGGTTTCCAGTACCTCTGCTTCAGAGTGATGTAAAAGCACCACTCGCTCCTTCATTAGTACTGACCCTCGTCCAATCATCATCATGAGGAGCGACGAGAAGATGTCAGAAAATGCTTCAGTCTCATTGGCCACTATATCTGCTTCTTGATGGATGAGAATGAACCCACAGCAATCCAGTATTTCAGAAGCCTTCATATGTGAGCCGTAGAAGTCCTTCACAGAAACTGGAAGGGCAGTGCTCGATGCCTCTTCAAGCGCTCTGCTCATTCTATCCAAAAAAATTGGATTGGCGTAAGCGACAACTACGATCTCTAAAGAACCTGTCATTCTCGAAATGTTCACGGGGACCTCCTGTGTTTTGAGTTTAGCGTATGCTACCAAAAATATACCTTTTTTGCTATAATAAAATTTCTATGCGTACGTATATTAAAGATATTTCTTCATCTGTGGGTCAGGAGGTTGTTGTAAAAGCCTGGGTTGACGTCCGTCGCGATCAAGGCAAAATGGTCTTTTTGGACCTTCGTGATGTGACTGGGAAGGTTCAGGGAGTGGTGCTTCCTAACCATGCAGAAGCACTCGAAGTAGCTCAAAAGCTTCGTACCGAGTGGGTTGTCGAGGTGAAAGCTCAGGTGAACAAGCGACCAGACAGAAACATTAAGGCAGGTATCTTAAATGGAGATATGGAACTAGAAGTCCTCTCTATCGCAGTTCTGAATGAAGCGACAACGCCAGCTTTTGATATCTCAACTGATGGTCATGAAATAGGCGAAGAGGTGAGACTAGAGAAGAAGTACCTCGACCTTCGTCGCGCCCGACTCCAGAGAAACATACAGATGCGTCACAAGGTGATTAAGCTCGTTCGTGATGAGCTCGATACGCAAAACTTTTTTGAAATCGAAACGCCACTTCTCACTAACCCGACACCAGAAGGCTCACGTTCGTACCTCGTACCATCTCGCCTTTGGCAAGGATCTTTCTATGCGCTCCCTCAGTCCCCTCAACAGTATAAGCAGCTTCTCATGTCATCAGGTTTTGAGAGATATTTCCAGATTGCTAAATGTATGCGTGATGAGGACACTCGTGGTGATCGTCAGCCTGAGTTCACTCAGATGGACATGGAAATGAGTTTCGTGGAAAGAGAAGATGTAATGAAGGTGAACGAAGATCTGCTAGTAAAGATTGTTACGACACTTTTCCCTGAGAAAAAGATACAAGAGACACCTTTCCCTCGTTTTACCTACAAGGAAGTCATGGAGAAATACAACTCCGACAAGCCTGACATCAGAGAAGACAAGAATGACCCTAACTTACTTGCATTTTGTTGGGTGACAGACTTTCCTGCTTTTGAAAAGACCGGGGAGGATAACGTGGATGACACAGGCGCGTGGACATTTACCCATAACCCATTCACCGGAGTTTTAAATGACTACAAGAACGATCTTCTTGAAAAGAAAAATATCGAGAATATTATTTCTACACAATATGACATCGCACTTAATGGGTATGAGATCGGTGGAGGGGGCATTAGACTTCATGACCCGGTAGCACTACGCCGTGTATTTGAAATCATGGGATACTCTGAAGAGAGAATTAATCAGAACTTCGGCCACATGCTAGAAGCGCTCGGCTCAGGTACTCCACCACACGGTGGTATCGCTTGGGGTCTTGATCGCCTCCTTATGATTCTGCTTAACGAGCCTAATATTCGTGAAGTAATGGCGTTCCCAAAGACAGGGGAAGGGAGAGATTTACTCATGCAGGCCCCGTCGCCGGCTGCTCCAAAGGTGCTCCGTGAGCTTGGTATAGAAGTTAAAAATAAGGGTAAATAAAAGCGAGCTAAGTCCTAAAGGGGTTTGCGTCGTAGTTGACTTTGCATGCATTAGTGGTATAATAATAACACTGCCGTTTTGGCATTGTTGTTGTTTACATAGGAGACAGGTTCAATGAAAAAATGGTTCCTTAATCATTTTCGGCTGGTGGCCGCTGCAGCATTCTTTTGCCTTGCGGGTTGGGCCGGGAAACAGGCCTTGGCACAGACATCGTCTGACCAGGGTGATCGCCCCCGTGTGATGAAGTTCACTTACGTCAAGAGCAAAGAGTCATGCATCGATGTTTTTACTCGTCTTGACGAGAAAGTGAGCATCTCAGACTGCATCAAGGCAGCAGAACGCGTCGGGATCGACGTGATGTGGTATCGTCCAGATATCACCAAACCACCGACCTACATCCTCAACATCCATCCTGGTGACAAGGTTGGCGTATATGTGGATGGGGACAAAAAGACCATGATCATTTTTCCGAGGGAGCATGTTCGCAATCTGTCGCATCCTATTGCTCAGTGAGTTGGGTGCGGTAGATAGCCCGTTTACGCGATGCGTAATCGGGCTATCTTTTTATATGCTATAGTGAATATACATGAAGAAATTACTAATTACCGCTCTGCTACTCAGCTCTTTTGAGTTCGCTTTCGCTGCCGCTCCATTTGTGAAGGCGGCATGGATCCCGTATTGGAGAAAAGACGACGGCGCAAGTACAACCCTTGCGAACCTCTCATCTTTTACAGAAATTAGCCCATTTTCTTATGAAGTGACAAGCACCGGCTCTCTTAAAGATGCTTCGAAGATTCGCGAGGAGCCTTGGGCTAGTCTCTTAAAAGATGCTCAGAAGAGGGGGATAAAAGTATACCCTTCCATCCTCTGGATTGACCGCGAAGCTATGGAGAAAATTTTGAATAATAAGACTGAGCGCAAGTATCATATAGAAGAAATAGTTTCGGAAGTTGTCTATCATAAGTTTGACGGTATTGATATTGACTATGAAGGTAAAAGCGCAGAAACAAGAGAAGGGTTCTCTGCGTTTTTAAAAGAGCTTAGTGCTGCATTAAAGAAGAATAACAAGAAGCTCATTTGTACGATCGAAGCACGTACACCAGTTGATTCTAGGTACCTAAAAGTAACTAAGGAACTCTTGGCGAGAATAGAATATTCAAATGATTTTAAAGTAATAGGGAAAGTGTGTGATCAAGTTAGGCTGATGACCTACGATCAGATTGACGGGGACGTTGTCCTTAGTAATACCTATAAGCACCAGCTATATCGCCCTGTTGCAGACATTGCCTGGGTCAAGAAAGTGCTCACGCTAGCCTTGAGAGATATCCCAGCGAGTAGGATAGTTGTTGGAGTCGCAACATACGGGTATAAGTATGAATATACACAGACCTCAAGCGGAATAACCTATCGTCGTATAGGTTCTATGAACTACAAGTATGCTGATGAGCTAGCAAAATCGATAGGCATTACACCTACAAGAAATAAAGCAGGGGAGCTTGAGTTTTCATACTCGACCACGACAGACCTGAGCAACAAAACATCAGGTACTCTTAAGAACTACTATGTTACCTATTCTGACTCTGGAGCTATACAGGAGAAGATACGAATCGCTAAGCTGTATAAGCTTGGTGGCGTTGCCATTTTTAAGATAGACGGAGCCCAAGACCCGAAGATTTTTGAAGTCATTAAGTAAACATTTAACGAAGGTGAAGGGGATAAAAAATAAAAGGGTGTTGAGATACTAACCACTCAACTATTAACTAGCAACTAGTAGCCACTAACTATATACTGTTCCCATGGAATTTACTGTTAAATTAGAACGATTCGAAGGGCCGTATACCAAGCTTCTTGAGCTCATTGAAGGGAGAAAACTTTCAATCACTGAGATTTCTCTTGTCACTGTAGCGGATGATTATATTGCTTACATTAAGACACTAGACCAGAAGAATTTAGTGGATATATCTCAGTTTATTGTCGTAGCGTCAACTCTCATGCTTATGAAAGCAAAGTCTCTTCTACCTGGCCTTGTTTATACAGAGGAAGAGGAGAAACAGGTAGAAGATTTAGAGCGAAAGCTTGAGCTATATTCACTTCTAACAGAGGCTCAAAGACATACGAAAGATATTTTTAATAAGTCACCTCTTTTTACTAGACCGTATAGACAGCAGAAAGAAGTAACTGTTTTTGTTCCAGATGAACGTGTTACTAAAGAGTTGTTGGAGTCGATAGCATCTATGACTATTATGACTTTTATCGAACCAAAGTCGCTGGTAAAGGTGGCGGTTGAAAAGGCTCTACGTATGGAAAACATTATTGAGTCTCTACTTCTAAGAGTGCAGGGAGCCCAAAATATTAGTCTAAAAAGTCTGGCTGACGGTGCGTCTACAATCGAGGAAAGAAAGAAGCTACTTATTGTTAATTTTATCGCAATTCTTGAGCTGCTAAGGTCAGGTACTCTCGTTGCTAGCCAAGAAGGTGCAGGGGACATTATGATTTCTTCCGTAACCTCTCAGTAAGATGGTACACTCTCACTACGTACTATGTTAGAAAAAATAAGCACAATACTTTACCTTTCAGGAGACCCAATTACTATCACTAAGATGGCAGAACTTACAGGTGCTTTGCCTGATGAAGTTGTGAGCACCCTTCCTGAGCTCAAGGAAAGATTAGAAGTAATTGGTCTTACTCTTATTATTACCGAAAGGGATATTTCGATTGTAACGAAGCCTGAACTTGCACCACTCGTTGAGTTATTTAGAAAAGATGAACTTAAGGGAGATCTAACACCAGCTACGCTACAGGTGCTTACCTTGGTTGCTTATTTAGGCTCTGTAACACGTGAACAGATTTCGTATATCAGAGGTGTGCAATCAGCGCAATCTATAAGAACTCTCTTGGTGAGAGGTCTTATCACAAAGTCAGGAGAGGTGTGTTCACTAAGCGTAGAGGCACTACAAATGCTCGGTGTCACGTCAAAAGAAGAATTACCAGATTACCAAAGAATTTCTAGTGAATTCTTAAAGAGACTGTCTACGAAAGAAGAATGAGAAGGAAAAAGACATTACGACATATCAAGAACGTAAAGGTTGTTACGCCACATCTAAACACATCTGCACTTTTGGCAAGTCTTTTTTTATTGGCTGTAGTTATATTTCATCAACCTCTAGAAGATGGTTTACTGCATTCTGGTGTTAAGGAAGAAGAGAGAGCTAACAATACTCCTTTATTTTTTGATAAAAAATCATTCGAAGGTGTGCAGCTGCAAGCTAAGGCATATGTTGTTTACGATGTTGTTGGTAAAGAAGTGATAGCGTCAAACAATCAAGAAGAGAGACTGCCCTTGGCGAGTATAACAAAAGTAATGACAGCACTTACAGCTCTTTCTCTGTTACAAGATCAGGAGGATGTTTTTGCTATAAACTCATCGATGGTTGAGGATGGCTATGACCTCGGCCTCAAGAAGGACCAAAGGTGGCATCTGACAGAGCTACTCAAGTATATGCTCATCTTTTCTTCTAACGACGCGGCGCTCGCCATAGCTGCACACTATGGAGGCCAGGCTTTTTTTGTTAAGGCGATGAATGATCTCTCGAGCTCGTACGGTCTAACTGCGACTTTTACCGACCCTGCAGGAAGAGATGAACGAGGAGAAATTGGAGGAATGGGCACTGTGCTAGATGCTGCGAGACTCTTCATTTTGGCTAAAACTACTGCACCAGACCTACTCGATGCCACCACTAAGAAGAGACAGAGCATTTATCCACTTTCAGGTAAATTGACGGGTATACCTAACACCAATCAATCAATAGAAACACTTCCTGGTGCAGAGGGGTCAAAGACAGGGTATACAGATTTGGCAGGGGGCAATCTCGGGGTTGTGGTTGATATCTCTATTGGACGCCCAGTCGTACTGGTTGTCCTTGGGTCAACCCGAGAAGGTCGTTTTGATGATATTGACATATTATATAAAACGTTGCAGCGCAGCATGCTCTCTGTCCCCACTGTAAGCCAGTAGCTGTGATATACTAAGGCTTATTATGCTTGCACTAGACCCATTTAAAGTACTTCTGCCTGCTGTACTCTCATTTATTATTGGAGTTATTATCGCTCCAGCTATTGGCCGCTTCCTCGCCCATCACCAGCTCTGGAAAAAGAAAAACGTTTCAAAAACTATAGACGGAAAGGATGCTACTATCACTGCATCACTTCATAATGATGAAAAATCTCCTGTCCCGAGATTAGGAGGAGTGGTAGTGTGGGGCTCTGTCTTTGCGACAGCGCTGTTACTTTGGTCTATATCAAAAGTTTACCCAACTGTTTTTACAGAAAAACTTGATTTCATATCTCGTAATCAGACATGGCTTCCGCTTTTTGCGATGCTCGTCGGGGCACTCGTCGGAGGACTAGATGATCTTCTTGTTGTTGAAGCTTTTGGTAGCAAGCTTAACTCGTACATCGGTGGCGGGCTATCCTTTCCAGTAAGATTACTAGCCGTTTCCTCTCTCGGGCTTTTTGCTGGATGGTGGTTCTACTTTAAGCTTGGTGTAGATTCTGTACATATACCTTTTTATGGAGACTTCCAAATGGGGGGACTACTTTTTATTCTCTTTTTTATCATTGTAACCCTCGCCACGTTTTCAACTGGTGTTATAGATGGGGTAGATGGGCTTTCTGGTGGTGTGATGTCTGCTGTATTCACAGCTTACGGGATGATCGCTTATCTTCACGGACAGGTGGACATAGCTACATTATGCTTTGTTATTGTCGGAGGTATTATGGCTTTCCTTTGGTTTAACATTCCTCCTGCGATGTTCTATCTCACAGAGACCGGAATGTTAGCTCTTTCTCTTTCACTTTCGGTGATAGCGTTCTTGACTGACGCTGTTATGTATTTACCTATTATCGCTTTCCCACTTCTTGTCACAACGGCCTCAGTTATCTTGCAGCTCTTTTGGAAAAAGGTTTTCAAGAGAAAATTATTCTTAGTTGCTCCGCTACATCATCACTTTCAGGCTAAAGGTTGGCCAGCGTACAAGGTGGCGATGAGATACTGGATTGTATCTTATATGTGTGCAATGCTTGGTGTTATTACAGTACTCATTAGCTAGTTTGTATGTTTGAAAGAGTCGACAAACCTCTCCTAATCAGCATTATATTGTTACTTTTAAGTGGACTTGTTTTTTTTGGTTCTGCAGCGCTTGGTGTGCTTGCAGTCAACGAAGTAAAATTTTTCGCAGTAGTTAAGACACAGCTCATTTATGCTGTAGTTGTGGGAGGCGCGGCGATATGTTTAGGTGCACTTATTCCATATCACTTCTATAAACGATATGCATATTTTCTTTTTGGTGGGGCGCTTTTTCTAACGTCACTTGTTTTCGTTCCAGGTCTTTCTCGCTATCATGGGGGGGCTCATAGATGGATAGATATTGGGTCTTTTTCATTACAACCGAGTGAAGCTCTTAAGTTCGGGTTTGTTTTAGTGATTGCCTTCTGGTGTGCAAAATATCGTAATGAGTTCAAAGATTGGAGATACGGCTTATTACCGTACTTTATTGGAGCAACACTGGTGACTATCATTTTACTTGCTCAACCTGATTTTGGTACTTATTTGGTTATTATGGGGGCATCATTTATCACATTCTTCGTTGGAGGAGCAAGGAAAAAACACATTCAGATTTTGGTCGCAGCTGGGCTTCTTGGGTTCGTTATCCTAGTCTCAATGAGACCATATATGCTGGAGCGTATCAAAACATTTGTGAGCGCAACACACGACCCTCAAGGCTCGTCTTGGCAGGTTAATCAGTCACTTATAGCATTAGGAGGAGGTGGTCTCACGGGACGAGGTTTGGGACAAAGTGTGCAAAAGTTCAACTATCTTCCTGAGCCAATCGGAGATTCGGTTTTTGCTGTCATCGGTGAGGAGCTTGGGTTTTTAGGTGCACTCTACCTCATATTTCTTTATGGTATAGTAAGTGTTAGGGGGTATTTCATAGCAAAGAATGCAGGAGATCAATTCGGTCGCCTTTTAGCTACTGGGATTGTTTCAATTCTCCTTATTCAAACGACTCTGAACATTGGTTCGATGCTCGGGATGTTGCCACTCACTGGTGTTCCTCTACCTCTCGTTTCCCACGGTGGTACAGCGCTCGTGGCAGCTCTCTTTGAGCTGGGTGTGCTTCTTAATATATCTAAAACTTCCTCAAATTATTTATGAAAATAGTCTTAACAGGAGCAGGTGGAGGGCATTTTTATCCGCTTATTGCGGTTGCACTTCGTATTAAAAAAGAAGCATTCATTCAAAAGCTCGTCCAGCCTGATTTTTATTTTTTTTCAGATAAGCCCTATGATGAGGAGTCACTTTTTGAAATCGAATGTAAGTTTATTCCTATCCCAGCTGGGAAGTTAAGGTTGTACCCTTCAGTTCAAACTATTGGAGATATAGTTAAAACAGTATGGGGGTGTGTTGTAGCTATCACTAAACTCTACTCAATATACCCTGATGTCGTCTTTGCTAAAGGCGGATACGCCAGCTTCCCAACACTTTTTGCTGCTCGTCTTCTTTCGATTCCAGTTATTGTGCATGAGAGTGACACAGTCCCAGGGAGGACTACTAAATGGGCAGGCAAGTTCGCAGAAAGGATTGCTCTGTCATACCCAGAGGCAGCACCTTTTTATCCTACAGAGAGAGTTGCTCTAACTGGCCAGCCTATACGAGACACACTTCTGCCAGAAGAAGATTTTACGAGAAATTATGTGAAAAAAGATAGACCTGTCATTCTCGTTTTTGGGGGCTCTCAGGGTAGTCAGCGAATCAATGATGCTCTCCTTTCCATACTTCCAACGCTTCTTAACTCTTACGATATTGTTCACCAGACTGGAACAGAAAATCTTGAGACAGTGAAGGAAGCCACTAAGTCGATTCTTGCCGAACATCAGTATAAGGATAGGTATTACGCAGAAGGTTTTATAGATGTTTCACTTTTCTACCCTAAGGTTGATCTCGTAGTTACTAGAGCCGGTTCTTCGATGTTTGAGATGGTTGAGTGGAGGTTACCAATGATTGTAATACCAATACCAGAAACCATCAGCAGAGACCAAAGAACCAACGCGTACACGATGGCGGGGTATGGAGTAGCATCTGTGATTGAGGAGGTGAACCTAGGCCCAAATATTTTGGTAGCAACTATTTCAAGAATATTAGACGACGAGAAAGAGTATATGAACATGGTTCGTCATGAAGAGAAGGTACACAGCTCTCGTGGTGCCGCCACTGTTATCGCTCGAGAAATTATTAGAATAGGGCTTAGTCACTTATAATAGAATAACTATGTCAACTCCAATTGTTACAAGATTCGCCCCTTCACCAACAGGACTTCTTCATATGGGGAATTATAGAACAGCGGTTTTTGCTTATCTCTATGCCAGAAGGATGGGAGGTAAATTTATAGTGCGCATAGAAGATACAGACAGAGAGCGTAGCAAAGAAGAGTATAAAGATAACATTTTGGAGTCCCTATCTTGGCTTGGGCTTAACTACGATGAGCTCTTTATTCAGAGCGAACATGTAGATACGCATAGAAAGTATTTAGAACAACTCATTGCCCAAGACGATGCGTATATCTCAAAAGAAGAAGCAAAAGATGGTAGCGGTGTTATGAGGGAACTTGTTCGATTTAGAAACAGGGGAGAAGTAGTTATCTTTGACGACCTTGTTCGTGGGAGAATTGAAACAGACACAACTGACTTAGGAGATTTTGTTATTGCTAAATCGCTATCTGAGCCGCTCTTTCATTTGGCTGTGGTTGTCGATGATCATGAAGAGGGGGTTACTCATGTTATTCGCGGAGAGGATCATATCGCCAATACCCCGAGACAGATTCTTATAGCTAGAGCTCTCAACTTTCAGATACCACTATACGCACACTTACCACTTGTTTTAGCGGAAGACAGAACCAAGCTTTCTAAACGAAAAGGAGCTCTTCCTGTTACTACATACCGCGACCAAGGATATCTTCCTGAGACCTTGCTTAATTTTATGGCGTTTACTGGCTGGAATCCAGGAGGTGAACAAGAAATTTACTCACTAGAAGAGCTTGTTTCTATTTTTGATCTTTCTAGGATTCATAAAGGTGGGGCTATCTTTAACAAAGAAAAACTTGCCTGGATGAACAAGGAACATATGCGTAGACAAGGCAAAGAAGATCAGAATAGAATGATTGCTCCATTCTTTTCAGGTTATGATGCAGAGATTTTGCAAAAAATAATTCCTAGTATTATCGACAGAATCTCTGCCTACGGAGAGCTTTCTACAGTAGAAGAAACTGAGTTTCGATTCTTTAGAGATCGCCCGACACTTGTCGCCGAAAAGATCTTGTGGAAGAACGGCAGTAAAGAAGATGCTGTAAAACATTTAACTGCGGTGGCCGAGCTTATTTTATACTCCGATTATTCCTCTCCAGAGGCCATTAAAGAAAGTATTATGCCATACGCTGAAGAACATGGTAAAGGTGACGTGCTTTGGCCGCTACGTATGACACTTTCTGGGCAGGAGAAGTCAGTTGACCCGTTCACAATTTGCTACGTGCTTGGATACGACGAAACAAAGGCTCGTATTCGAGCGGCACTTCTCCTTTTAGAGTCCTGATCAGGGCCTACTTACTTATGTCTCGACGCTCTTTATCTTTATTTCTACTCCTTCTATGCATTCTCTCTGTCCAGATAACAAGAGATGTTCCACATGCTCTTGGTCAATCTGCAGATCAGTTAAAAAGCGACCTAGACTCACTCTCACAAAAAATTGATGCACTTGATGCAGAGATTAAGGCATATAATAAAAAAATATCAGAGACCCAAGGAGAAGCAAAGACCTTAAAGCAGGCCTTAGCTAACCTAGAATATAAGAGGTCACTTCTTCTTAAAGAAATCAGTTCTACGAAGTTGAAAATCACGAAAGCAGAACAGAATATCTACTTTACCGAGAGTAAAATAAACACAACAGAACTAACTCTTGATAAAAACAAGACTGCTCTCGCTGAGTCACTTCGTTCATTAGATTACGGTGACACCAAAATACCTGAGTTCGTAAAAGTTTTAGCTCCGAATGCAAAGTTCTCAGACGCATTAGATTTTTCTAGAAGAAATAGTGAGGTTACAACTGCTATTAACGAGAAAGTTCAGGCATTAGTTGATACAAAACTAAGTTTGTCTGTTCAGAAAGCATCTTATGAGCAGCACAAGTCTACGCTACTTCAGTTAAACAGTAAGCTTACAGATCAAAAAGAGTTGGTGGACGAGACTTCAAAAGATAAAGCAAGATTGCTTAGAGAAACACAAAACAAGGAATCTGCATATCAAAAACTACTAGCGGATCGTAAGGTAAAGAAAAATCAACTAGAGTCTGAGATGTTGGATGTCGAAGCTAAGCTCAAGACCATAGTGGATGCTACCAAGCTTCCAAAGTACGGTAAAGGTATCCTTAAGTATCCGGTTGATAAGGTCGTGATTACTCAGTACTTTGGCAATACGCCGTTTTCAAGTAAGAATCCTCAGGTCTACAATGGTTCAGGCCACAACGGACTTGATTTCGGTATTCCTACTGGTACACCTATTCTCTCGGCAGAAAGTGGGAGAGTAATCGGCGTGGGGGATACAGACGCTTCTTGCAATGGTGTGTCGTACGGTAAGTGGGTCCTCGTGAAGCACAACAATGGCCTCTCCACACTCTATGCTCATCTCTCTGTGATACAAGCCAAGGAAGGGGATTCTGTGACCGCAAGACAGAAGATTGGGCTCTCGGGTAATACTGGGTATAGCACCGGCCCACACCTACACTTCACTGTTTATGCTTCAGACGCAGTAGAGGTTACTAATTATAGAAGTAAGGTCTGTGGTACCAATATGAGGATGCCTATCGCGCCACGAGCCGGGTATCTTAACCCACTCAGTTATTTGTAATATACTATTAACCATATGATGACTTTTACTATTCCAGCTTTTACACTCCTCATGTTCTCAGCATTCCTTGGAGGAATGGTCTTTGGGATTTGGATGTTGCTTAATAAGATTAAATAAAAAGAGATTCATTAAAAACTAACTTTGTATAAATAAAATCAGCCCTCTCGAGCAGATTTTATTTATACACACCAGAATTTACCTGTCAGCGTCAGTATCTAACTGAACTAACTTGTTATAGACTTTTTCTAATACAAGGTCAAGGTCGTTGCGCATATGCTGGCCGTCTGAGCCACTAGCGTATGCTTTAACAATTTCAACAGCACTGGTAAGGCAACCGTTTTTTGTCATTATATTCTTGGATTGTTGGTGGGGCGTACGACTGTTCCCAACATTATTTTAATGTGCCCCATATAGTTAATATGAAGAAACCTATTAGGGACACGTTAAATTAGCTAAGCCGTACAATGGTAAGTATGGCGCTTAAATAATAAAAGGGCAAGGACTTGGGGGAACGTTATATATGAAAAGGACCAGTTTGCGGAAATCCACAAAAAAGAGTAGTGTAAGAAAATCTAAAAGGTATACTAAAGATATGTCTAAAATAGCTAATCTCAGAAAAATCCCAAAGTCTTCCTCAGGTAAATCAGAAGTAATTTCCGCTTCTGAATTGATTAATTTTTTTAATCAGAAAGGACTCGCTTCATTAAGCGGAGCTATAAAAGATGCTCAAGCTTTTCCTTCGTCTAAGTAAAAATGATATTAGAGAATCTGTTGCGTAGACTTTCAGCAGTTTCTCTCCTAATGGATCACGCAAGAGCAGCAGGGTTAAGCACTTCACAAAAATCAATATATAACAGATCTATTATATATTTATTATGCACTGTCGCCGAAGGTTTTACTTTTGAAGTTGTGAAAGCACACTCAGCTAAAAATTTGCACATCATTGGCACAAAAAAAGAGTTTGTACAGAAATACTCAGTACCAAAAGGAGTATTAGATGCGACAAGAGACTCTTTTCTTTGTGAAAAAGTTACAACAAAGACTTCTCTCTTTGATAAGGGTGTTACATTTGGTGAGATGCTTATGTACTTAAAGAATAAAAAAGTATTAGCAGAGCCAGAGTACTTACTTATAGACTGGATTAGAGAGGAAAGAAATAAAATACACGTCCAAGGACTAACAGAGCCTGATACCGGGTTTACATTCAAGAAAATTAAAAAAATATCAAAAGGTATAAAACTACTGACATCTAAATTAAGACTAATTTGGGGAGTTTAAGTTTACCCAAAACCAGACAGACAGCAGAGTAGGGGGGGAAGCCCCTGTTGCCTACCTAACTTTGTAGAGAAGAAGTACAAAGGCCACCCGTCTTCGACCTCGGATGGCCCTGTATTTTAGTTTAGAGTCGAGTCATGATTTTGTATAACAAAATCAGACTGACTACATCTAGTAGTGTCATACTGTTTTCTTGGCAAACACAATGGCAATTTCCAAGACATAGGACAGGTCACAACTCCTGTCCCAGAAATAAGTATACGCTTCTCTACAAAGTTAGGTAGGTATAGAGCTCTTCCGGACTATATAGTCGTAAAAGATATATTGTGCGACATTAAGTATATACAGAAACCCCCTACAATAACCATAGATTTCAAGCGCTTAAACAATGTCTCTTATGTGTCCGTTAGCTGGCTACACTTCGACACTTGAGAAGTCTTGAGTCTCCCCACACCCTGGTCAAGATTAATCTACGTACTAGATATTTACTTTTATTGATCATCTGAAACTCAAGGTTCCGTGTACTTCTTCTACCATAACACATCAAATTGGCCTCAGTACGCCTCCTGGGCCCTTTTAGAGGCCATAGCATCTCTATATAAGAGAGTGCTGAGTAAGTATCTCTACACGAGTCTACGTAGATCCTTTATTCTATAAAGTATCTAGAGGCTGGCGTAGTTCTTTGTCAGTTTACTTTTCATTTCTATTCAGTATCTCTTACTTCAACTTCACCTACTTGAATGGCTGCAGTTATCTATTACGAGAGACTGTTAGGTTAATTGAGTGTTAGCGGTATTAAGTATTCTGATTGGTTTATTCCTCAGAAGGATAAACAGTGTCTCAAAACCTAAATCTGTTAAAGCCTTTTAATATTAAATACTTTTAACTATTAGACCGAAACGATACTTCAAATAGAAGAAATAACTGATAAGTAGTCTCCCTCCTCATTACTTAAGACAAATGAAAATCACCCTCACTTCCGGAGGGTGATTTTCATTAAATATTTTCTTAACAATTCTTGCTATAGGTCGCAAGAAGTTCCTCGATGGAAATTATTTCTGATGAGTCACCTGTCCTTTCTTTGATCTCTACCCCACCCTTCTCTAGTGATTTATCTGAAATCACGACCCTCATAGAGATGCCGATGAGATCGCTGTCGGCAAACTTCTCACCAGCTGATGCTTCTCTGTCATCAAACAGAACCTCCACACCTTTAGATAGAAGAGTGTTGTACAGCTCTTCTGCTTTCTTGTGACTCTCAGTCTCAGGCTTGGTAAGTGATACTAAGTGTAGTGAAAATGGTGATACGGCAGCTGGCCATACTAGACCTTTATCATCTGCCAGACTTTCACAGATTACTCCCATGATACGTGCTGGACCGAGCCCGTATGAACCCATCCAGACTGGCTTCTTCTCACCATTCTCGTCCTGATAGCTGAGATCAAGCGCCTCCGAAAAACGAGTGCCTAAGTTAAAGATGTTTCCAACCTCAGATGCCTTTGCTACGCGTAGTTCGTTCTCTGTCACACCAAGGTCACTTAATACCTCTGGAAGCATCACCTCTTTATTGATTGCAATCTTCTTACCATCATGAATATAGATATCATCTTCACCAGCATCACAGATAGTTTGGAACTCATGTGAGTATTTTGAAAATATTCCACCAGAAGCAAACGTAACATAGGTCTTCTCTCCGATACCTAGACGATTGAAAATTGACACGTACGCTGCTTTTACCACCTCATAGTATGCTTCCTGATCTTCCTTTGTCTTACAGAACGAATAGAGGTCTTTCATAACGAACTCTCTTGTTCGCATGATGCCAGATTTTGCCCTGGTTTCATTTCTAAACTTGGTCTGGAACTGGTAG
>CAYXWO010000002.1:0-22064 GCA_964468825.1 uncultured Candidatus Saccharibacteria bacterium
GTTGATTTTTGGAGCGACAAAGAAAAGGCTCAGGCAACTATAAAGAAAATCAAGGAACTCAAAGATAAAAAGGAGGGGGTGGGGGCGCTCGATAAGGGTGGTGCTATTTTTTCTATCTTGGCAGGTGCAGGAGGGGATGATAGTGAAGATTTTGCTCGCATGCTTTTAATGATGTATCAGAGATACTTCGACAGGAATGGCTATCGTTATAACACCCTTCATGATAATAAGAATGATCATGGTGGGTATCGTAATATCACACTCGAGATAGAAGGTAAGATGGCTTATGGGAATCTCAAACATGAGTCTGGTGTGCATCGGTTAGTGCGCATCTCGCCATTTAATGCGCAGGCTAAACGTCACACTTCTTTCGCTCTCGTTGAAGTGCTACCTATCGTTCCAGAAGTTGAGAAGAAAGTGTTGTCACCGGACGAGATACGCGTAGAGACGTCCAAGTCGAGCGGTCCCGGTGGTCAAAACGTTAATAAAAGAGAAACTGCTGTTCGTATTATTCATATACCTACTAATATCGCTGTACACGTAGCTACTGAGCGACAGCAAGAACAGAATAAGCAGAAAGCTCTCGAGATACTTCAGTCCAAACTTTTTAAGTTAGAAGAAGATAAGCGCCAGGCAGAAGTAGAAGGAAGACAGATTAGTAAGACTACAGAAATAGAGTGGGGGAACCAGATAAGGTCATACGTTTTACACCCATACAAGATGGTAAAAGATCATAGGACTGACTATGAGACGAGTAACGTAGAAGCGGTACTTGAAAAAGGTGAGATAGAAGGATTTATTGAGGCAGAAAAGACAATCTAGTTAGGAAGTTAGGGGGTTCTCCGTTAGGTCGATACCTAACGCCCTAACTATCCTAACGAATAACTGTGCCAGCCTTTCCACACCCCTCCTGAGCCACTTCATCATGTTATACTCTCTATATGCTTTACTTCGACAAAGTTTCTAAAGAGTACGAAAACGGTAACCGCGTACTCGACGATATATCTCTCACGATAAACAAAGGTGAACTCGTCTCAATAGTAGGTCACTCAGGCGCTGGCAAGACTACTCTTATTAAACTCATGATGGCAGAAGAGTCTCCAACTGAAGGTATGGTCTCTTTTAACTCTGACGATATTCACAGTCTAAGAGGGAAAGACATGATGCACTTTCGTAGAAAAATAGGAGTTGTGTTCCAAGATTTTAGACTTATCCCTAATAAGACAGCGTATGAGAATGTTGCCTTTGCTATGGAGGCTGCTGGTAAGCATGATGATGAAATAGAGGAGGATGTGCCACATGTATTAGACCTCGTGGATCTAAAGAGCAAAATGCATCATTTCCCCCATCAGCTTTCTGGTGGCGAGCAACAGCGCGTTGCTATTGCTCGTGCGATTATCAATCGTCCGGAGATTATTATTGCGGATGAGCCGACAGGGAATCTTGACCCGCTAAACACATACGACATCGTTCAGATTCTTAAGAAGATTAATGACCTTGGTACCACAGTAATCTTGACCACTCACAATAAAGGGATAGTGGACAATCTTGGACGTCGAGTGCTGACCATGGAGAATGGAAAAATAGTAAGAGACCAGAAGTCCGGAAGATTTAGTATCTAAACAATAATTATTATGAGAACTGTACTTTGGAAAAGGGTTGCACTTGCTGGGCTAAGAGGATTCTATAGGAATCGCACGGTTTCACTCTCTTCAATTTTTATCCTAACGATTACGCTTTCGATTATTACGTCGTTCTACCTCTTCAGAGCTGTTTTTGATTACACACTTAATGAGGTGAGAGAGAAGGTGGATATTCGTATTTACTTTAAAACAGATGCTACAGAGCAGCAGACAAGTGAGGTAAAAGCAAAGCTCACAGGTCTTACAGACGTGAAGACAGTCACCTATACTAGTAAGGAACAAGCCTTAGAAGACTTCAGGAAGAAACATGAAGGGGATCAGTTAACTCTCCAAGCACTCGAAGAACTCGGTACTAATCCATTTGGTGCATCGCTCTCAGTTGTCGCTAACGACACCTCTCGTTATGAGGCGATTGCTAAGCAGTTAGATGACACCTCTGGGCTCTTGGGAGATAACAAGTCTGCGATTGATAAGATTAACTATTATCAAATAAAAGACAGTATCGATAAGTTGAATAACATTATCGGCTGGACTAACACAGTAGGCTTCTGGCTCTCTATCATATTCATCTTGATGAGCTGTATGATTGTGTACAACACCATACGACTCGCAATCTTCGTGTACCGCGACGAGATAGCGGTGATGAAATTGGTAGGAGCGTCTAATATGTTCATTAGAGGGCCGTTCGTTGTAGAGTCTATCCTGTACTCTGTGGTGGCGACACTTATCACAGTGCTCATTTTCTTCCCGGCTACGATTTGGGTTACTAAGAAGACAGTATTCTTCTTTGAAGGTATGAATATCCATTCTTTCTATACAGCTCATCTAGGTACACTTGTCCTCTCGCTCCTCGTTTTCGGCGCGATCCTCACAACAGTATCCTCTCTTCTTGCTGTGCGTAAGTATTTAAAGGTTTAAATTAAATCAAGTACGCATTTCTGTATTTAGACTAGTAACGATAAACTAGTAACTATCAACTAGTTTATGACTCAAAAGACTGCGCTTACTATTCTAAAACTCGGACATACGACATTTCTCACAGGGCAGGCTGGGTCTGGTAAGAGTTATGTTTTACGTGAGTATGTAGACTACCTCAAAAAGCATGGGGTAAAGTTCGCGGTAACTGCATCCACTGGTATAGCGTCCACCCACATCAGCGGCTCAACTATTCACTCATGGAGCGGTATTGGCATAAAGGATAAGCTCACGAAATTCGATCTGGACGCATTAGAGGAAAAGCAGAATCTTCACAAGCGATGGACAGAGACACAGGTACTCATTATCGACGAGGTCTCGATGCTTCATGCCAACTTCTTAGACATGCTTAATAGTGTAGCTAAGCATATACGAAGAGATACGAGACCATTCGGAGGGATGCAAGTAATTTTCTCAGGTGACTTCTTTCAGCTTCCACCTGTTGTGCGAACTGAGAATCATATTCCAGGTGCGAAGGTGTATGCTTTTCTTTCTAACGCGTGGGTAGAGGCAAAACCAGTCATCTGCTATCTCACTGAACAGCATAGGCAAGATGATGACCAACTACTTTCGCTTCTTAAAGCAATTCGAGGTGGCGAGATAGACGATGGGCATTATGATACGCTCCGCGAAGTATCAGAGAAGAAGTCAAAGAAAAGTACCCTCAAGCTTTATACCCATAACGAAAACGTAGATAAGATAAATGAGAAGTTTTTTGATGAATTAGATGGAGATGAGCATTACTATGAGATGGTCACAAAGGGTAAGAAGAATCTTGTGGACTCACTCAAGAGTAACTGCCTCGCACCTGAGACATTGCGATTGAAGATAGGAACCAAGGTAATGTGTATCAAGAATGCCCAAGACAAGTCATATGTGAATGGTTCACTCGGGGTAATCACCGCTATAGCAGACGATGGCTTCCCGGTAGTCTCGCTCAATAGCGGGAGGAAGATAACTGTGAGAGGTGACAGTTGGAAGATAGAAGAAGACGGAAAGGTAAAAGCAGAGATTAGTCAGTTACCACTGCGATATGCTTGGGCGATAACAGTGCATAAGAGTCAAGGTATGACATTAGATGAGGCT
Organism: uncultured Candidatus Saccharibacteria bacterium; assembly: GCA_964468825.1. Taxonomy (GTDB): domain Bacteria; phylum Patescibacteriota; class Minisyncoccia; order Phycocordibacterales; family UBA5272; genus UBA11704. Next base: position 3,705 of record CAYXWO010000002.1, read on the forward strand.
GAGATGGATCTATCTAGGACATTTGTTCGCGGGCAGGGATATGTGGCACTCTCTCGACTCACTACGCTCGACGGACTTTATCTCACTGGCTTCAATAACGAGGCTCTCATGGTGAGTGAGGAGGTGAGAGAGGCAGATGAACTCTTTCACAAGAAAAGTTCTCAAGCGTCCGACGCGCTGAAGAAATATACAAAAGAAGAACTCGAGGGGATGCATAACAAAAGACTGATGGAAGTTGGGGGGTCAGTTGAGGAAGTCGATGAGATATCTGAAGAAGTAAAGGTGCTGTCGCATATTGTGACCAAAGAGATGTTAGATAAGGGTATGACGTTAGAAGAGATAGCGACGTTCCGCGATATTGGTGTCGACACGCTCATCACCCATATCGAGAAATTAGTAGACCAAGGGGAGATAGTTGTCCTCGATAAGGTTCTTCCTAAGAAGGTTAGACTACAAAAGATATCAAAGGCATTCGAGGAGCTTGATACCACAAAACTCACTCCCATTTTTGACTACCTAGATGGCAAGGTTTTGTATAATGATATCAAGTTAGTGAGGGCATATAGAGCGTTGAACAAAAAGAAATAGTCATGAAAATAGAAGCACATAAAAATGAAGACAGGGGTACAGGGGAATATGGATGGCTCTCTACGAGATATAGCTTCTCATTTTCTAACTGGTATAACCCAGCACGTATGGGGTTCGGCAAGCTTCGTGTTTTAAATGATGATATCATTGCTCCTCACACAGGCTTCGATACACACGGGCACAGAGACATGGAAATCATCACCATTGTTATGCGAGGCGCCGTCTCACATAAGGACAGTATGGGTAACGAGAGAAAAGTAGAAGAAGGAATGGTGCAAGTCATGTCAGCAGGAACTGGTGTCATGCATTCTGAACATAATAATGAGGATGTACCACTTGAACTTTTCCAGCTCTGGATTGAGTCTAAGCAAAAAGGTATTCCTCCAAGGTATGAAGAACAGAAAGTAGATTTCTTAAAAGATGAAGATGTTCGCACTGTTTTAGTCGGGGAAGGTGCGCTCACAATCAATCAAGATGCATCGATTACATACATAAGCAGTATCGGAGAAAAGGATGAAGTATATTCCCTTAAAGGTACTGAACGAGGGGTATATATTTTCGTTATCGAAGGCGAGGTGAAGTTGGGAGACATGATAGCGCAAAGACGAGATGCGCTCTGTATTAGTGAGACCAATGAGCTCTCTCTTCATTTTTCACCCAACACAAAAGTCCTCCTCGTAGAAACTCCGCTCTAGAAAAAAGTACGACATTGTGCTAGAATTCGGCATACGTTTCTGACCAAAAGTTTAAAATCTGATACATTTTAGTTAACGAATTAACAAATACTATCAGCATGAGATGAGTCGAGGAGCGGAGAGCGACGAAGAGTTCCGGAGCTAGCAAGCGAAGGAACCAAAGTACTCTCAAACATCAAGAAAGAGTAGAGGCCGGAAACTGGTTGTCGCTCACAATATAAACAATGGGGTATCGTCTAATGGTAGGACAACGGTTTCTGGCACCGTTAATTGAGGTTCGAGTCCTTATACCCCAGCAACACACTAAAACACATATGTCAAGTACATGTGTGTTTTAGTGTTAGAAAATAACAAAGTTATTTTCGTTGCTGGGAGTATAAGGACTCGAACCGCAGGCCGCAGTCTTCGGCGAAGAGAGGGGTTGGTTTCGAGCTTGGCAAAGCAAGAACTGATCTAGTAGCATATAAACATGTCATCTTCTAAAAAAATTTGGTTTAAGAGGAAACTGTACGGCTGGGGGTGGGCTCCTAGCACATGGCAAGGTTGGCTTGCTACATTGGTGTATTTTATTTGCATGCTAGCGCTCGCACTTAGTAGAGAAGAATCTATTCCTGGAAACCCAGATTCTGGTAGCAACTTTTTAGTACTAGGATTACCAGTTACAGTATTAACCGTAGCTTTCATTTTTGTTGTTTATAAAAAAGGGGAGAAGCCAAGATGGCAGTGGGGTAAGGATTTAGGAGAGAAATAGTTCTCTCTCATTAGCAGAGCGTTGCTAGTTGCTGTATAGTAGGTAGACATGAAACTAGATAGGCAGAGTTTTTCGATTACGACAGAAAGATTAGTTCTTACACCACTGTCTCTTAATCATAAAGAAGAAATGTATAAAGAGTTTACCGATGAGATAACTCAGCTTATATACCCCTCTACCCCAAAAAGTATCGATGAAGTTATTTCTTTTATAGAAGCGAGTATTAATGGATTCGTAGAAAGAAAGGAGATTGTCGTTGCTGTTCTAGATAAAGAAACAAGGGAGTATCTCGGCAACGCCGGACTACATCAGATTGACTCAAGAACACCAGAACTTGGTGTTTGGATTAAGAAGGATACTCAAGGGAATGTGTACGGTAAGGAGGCAGTAAAAGCACTAAAAGATTGGGCAGATAAGAATCTCGTATATACCTACCTCAGGTATCCAGTCTACGCTGAAAATAATGCAGGTAAGCACATACCTGAGTCACTCGGTGGTGTGGTTAAGCGTGAATACGTTAGTAGTAACCAGAAGGGCGAGACGCATCACACGCTTGACTACTATATCTACAAAGAGGAGAGGTAGAAAGAGGGCTAGGTAGGTGTTAGTAGCTAGTAAGTTAGGAGATGATACGGGAGCGGCACCGGAAGGTGCCGCTCCCGTATCTTTCTATCATCTGGAGTCTTTAAGTCTTAAAGCCTCTTATCTGATATTTATGTGGATTGTCTTTGATTTTTAAGTACTTTTCGTTGCTATACTAAAGAAGTACTATGGGCAAATTCCAACTGAGAAAACCAAAAATCATTTCCAAGAATTTCCCTGAAGTCGGGTCTCACATCGACAATGTCAGCAAGTCACTTAATGACTTAGTTTTTTCATATTCTGAACAGGTAGATAAGGCGCTTCAGAAGAAGCACATGATGATGGCGTTCTCATCCCTTGTTCTTGTTCTTGTGGTGGGAAGCTTCATTTCGCCGAAAGGGAAGGCAGACATAGCTACCTTTTATCCAGAGACATGCTTAGGTGGTTGGAGTAACCCACGTAACGCAGAGAAAGAAGCGCAGACGTCATCTAACGCAGACCCGTCACAATTTAATGATAAGAACTCTGCTATTTTAGACAAAAATACAAGTGCAGATATTTATTGCGGTAACTTCAATGGTACTTTTAATGATGCAACAACACCGAAGAAGATAATTGTTTCTCTGGCAATAACTAATAAGGAAGAAATAACTATTGGTGAACTGGCGACAACTACAGACGAAGTTGCTACAACAACTGAAATTATAGACGTTACTGCAAGTACAACATCAGTTACCGCTTCATCTTCTGAAGAATTACTCTTAGCATCTTCTACAGAGACTGTATCAACTTCAACATCTGCCTCCTCATCCCCATCTTCTCAAACTGCCAATGAGGCAATTGAGGCTTCGACCACACAAGTAACAAACGATAATCAATCATTCGCAGAGATTATTGTAGGAGCGGTAACTGAAACGCTGGGGAATATTTTTAACAACTCACCGTCTGAGAGTGTTACAGACACGGTAGTAGTTCCACCGCCTGCGGCAGAGGCTACGCCGTCACCTCAAGAAGTGCCAATCCCTGTAGAGGTTACGCCTTCAGGAGATAGTTCAGTACCACCTGATGCCCCCACATCTTTTATACAAGACCTTTTTCAAGGAATCGGTTCACTTTTTATTACTACTGTTTTCGCGCAGGAGAGTAGCGAAGATGTGACGAGTTCTGCGACAGGTAGAGAAGAAGTTGCATCGCTTGTGGTTAGTGTTCCAGAAGAGTCCGCCTCCTCCTCTAGTATTGTGACGGAGACGGCGACAGATGATTCTACTACACTTGCTTCGACATCAGATGATGTGGCACCTGAAGTCTCAAGCTCCAGCATCTTCTCTCTGACAGCCTCAACGACTGCTTCTTCTACAGACGATTTCTTTTCTATAGCTAGTTCAAGCCTAGCATCAAGCACAGAAATGGTTTCAACATCATCTGAGCTATTGTCTCAAGCACCAGAAGAGTCCCAGAATAACTTCTTAGAAATACTGTACACATTCGACGGGGTTACATGGACATCTCTTGGTGAACTCAACGAGATTTCTATGAAATATAGAACATTCGAAATTCCGCTTTCTGCTTCATCAACTTGGGCAGACATGACTCAGTTACAAGTAAAAGTAACTGTTAAAAGCCTAGAACATGAGACGCCAGTTACCTATCTCGACGCAGTTAAGGTAGAGGTACTCTATGACTCTACGCTAGAGTACGCACATCCAGACTTTACACGAGATACAATACTTAATGACGAGACGATTGAAGGTGTGCGACTAGTAACTATCATCAATAACGAAACCAACGAAGAAGAGATATGGTATATGTATCTTGAGGAAGAGGTATCGCAAGCCACCAGTACCTTAGATATCGCAAGTACAACTGTAGCGACGACAACCGATAGTTTTGCGACTTCCACAGAAGAGGTGGCCTCGGTAGTAACCGCAACTTCAACGACAGATGTAGCTACAAGCTCAGTAGCCACAAGCACAGATATCACAGCTACTTCTACTGCGACAAGTAGCACAGTAATCATTCCAGTTACACCGAAGAATAAGTGGTTTAGGCTGGAGAAGAAAGAATCATGGTCATTACTTTCTCCTCGAGAAATCGTCCAAGAAATAAAAAAAGAAGAGAAGGAAAATAAGATAGAAGAAACGAAAGAGGATCGCTTACCTGACTTTGCAAAAGACTTGATTAAAAGAATTAGAGGCGCACTCCTTAATGCTGTCATTGTTCAAGTGGAGAAAGATGGCAAGGAAGAGTTGTGGTTGTACGATCTTCAGAATGGAGGGGAACATAAGATAGAAGCTGGATCTTCAACGTCTATTACTATAGATAAAAACATGCAGATTGGTATTAAGGATACTCACTTATTTTGGCTCTCTGAAGATAGGTCTAGTGTGTATGCATTTAACCTGACCGACAAATCTATTCAAGTAAGAGAGGTCCCAGCGCATGACACGTCAATCGGAGAAAGAGGTCGTGTTATCTTTGACGGTGTTCGGTGGGAAGTTATTGTTGGAGCTCAAGATTTCGCTTTTTATAGTGAAGAGACAGGGGAAGTATTCTCTGACGATGACAGCAGTTTGTCGGAGGCTATCAGACGAAAGTTTGAACTTGACAGTATTCTGGATAAAGATGCAATCAGCAGTCTTAATCTGCCTGTAACCGCATCTACAACCGAAGAATAATGTATATGAAAAAAATAATTAAAAAAGCAATACAAAATTTTTATTCTAATAAGGTATATGTCGGAACTATTGGAGTATTACTCTGCGTAGTTCTTGTTCTTTTGTTGTCTGGAGGAGATACTCGTTTTACCGCGAACAGTGTTTCTGGTTACCTTAACCCGTCGCTTGCTGTACTAGACAAAAGGAATCTAATAGTTGATTTTCAAGAATTGAGAGAGAAGCTGCAGGTGTATGAAGGGAAGGGTGACTATACGATATCGATTTATTTTGAGTACTTACCTACAGGGGCAAACATTGCTGTAAATAAAGATGAGAAGATATGGCCCGCCAGTCTTATCAAAATACCAGTGGCTATGGCTGCACTAAAAAAGGTAGAGGAAGGGAAGTGGAAGCTACATAACGAACTCGTTATCTTAGATCAGGATAAAGATAGTGAGTTTGGACAGATGTACAAACTCCCTACTGGGACATCTATGTCGATCAAGCGACTTTTAGAAGAGTCGCTCATTAATTCTGATAATACTGCCCACTTCGTACTTCTTCGCAACTTGGAGGGAGAAGAACTAGAAGATGTTTTCGTCCACCTTGGAATGGATGACGTAATTGACGCATTGAAGCGTGATAATAAAAAAGAATCAGATGTTGATAATCGAATTACTGCTAAGCGCTACTCAATATTTTTTAGGTCACTTTACAACTCCACATACTTTACACATGAGAATTCTAAAAGGTTCTTAGATATTCTAAGTGGAGCGCCAAAGGAGTATTTGTCTCTTGGCTTGCCGACAGACATAGCTTTTGTCCATAAGACAGGCATTAGAATAGATGAAAAAGTGATGGCAGATTCTGGCATTATTTATGTACCAGGCAGGCCGTATGTGCTCACTGTTATGATTGCTCAGAACAAGTCAGGTGACCTCGACGAGACTGCAATTAAGAAGATGTTTGAAGAGATAAGTAAGGAAGTCTATTACTATGTAAGTTATGCTGGCTAAAAAAATATTTTCACTTTTTTTGATTGTTTACTTATTCTTCTCTGGTTTTGATCCAGTAGCTCTTTTTTACGCTTCTCAATATATTGTAAAAGAGCATACAAAGTCTCAAATAGTAGACAAGCTCTACCTTGCTTCACTTAACAAGAATGTTGTTGATAACTATTTTTCTGTACCTAAAGCACAAGCTGCCATTAACCCAGGTGAGAGAGAGTATATGTTAGACATCGGACCTGTGAATGGCTCTACCGGGGCGAACTATGTATATGTAGCTTTCTTTAACCCGTCTGCTTCAGGGCGCACCGCCTCTATTAAGAGAGTGGCTATACGAGCAAACACTGCATCCTCTACTGCTTCAAACTATGTTAACTTAAGTCTGCGTAGAATCTCTACGTCTTCAGCTGGTACGCAAATCGTGGCGACAGATTACGTAGACAAGAACTCTAGCTCAACTGATTCTGTTATCGAGGTTCGAACAGCAGGTCCCACGGTATCTCTCTCGGGCACGACGGACTCTCGCATCTTAGGACGACCACTTTCTGGCGCGGTTGGTGCTTATTACTCCGGGCGCGATATTACATTCGGCGAAAGTGATGAGCGACTCGTGGTTCAGCCAGGAGAAGGTATCGCTGTTTACCAAGAAGCAGCTGGCACAGTTACTGCCCGCGTGCGTGTACTCATAGAGTGGGAAGAAACAGCGAATGCTCCTCCGCCGCAAAATGAGTTTCTCTTTGCGTACCCGCGCGTTGAAGTGGCAGCAACCGCTGGGTACACTTATAATTCCTTTTTAAACCCGTCAGCATCCGGTAAGACAGCTATTGTGAAGCGTGTTTGGTTCGGGACAGAAACGTGTGACGCAGCTGCTATCTATACTAATAATATTATTTTGCAGAGAATATCATCAGCAACCGGTGGTACGTCTATAGCAACGTCCAGTATTCCAAAGAAAAGCACAAGTGGCGCGGATACTAAGATGGAGTTTAGACGCACGGGGGTTACTGTCTCCACCACAACTGCCGGCGGTATTGATGCACGTATCGGCAATGTTACACCTTGTGGAGCAACGGGGCAGGCAGTCGGCTGGCAACAGATGGACTTTCATGAGAGTGATGAAAAACTTATATTGCAGGCAGGTGAAGGAATAGCGCTTATTTCAGAGACGGCTGGAGACATTGATCAAATTGTTCGTATGATTATAGAGTGGCAAGAAGTTGATACAAGTAATACGCCTTCATCGCAGGGTGAGTATATATGGGCATCGTCACGTGTAGAAGCAGCGCCTGCGGCTAACACAACACATTATTCGTTCTTTAACCCAGCTGGGTCAGGTAAAACCGCAGTCGTTAAGCGACTCTTGGTGAAGATTAATGCAGATACTACCGCAGTGTATGTCGGGTATGCTTTTAGGAGGATGACAGCAGCGTCGGGGGGTACACTTGTTGCTGCAGGCGCGCTTCCAAAGAAACATACAGGAACTGCAGATAGTGTAATGGAAATGAGATGGTGCGGACTTACGTGTGCGTCTGCTATTACCGCAACCTATGTTGGGACAACAGATTCTAACTTCTTAACCGTTAACTCCCCAGGTGCTGTAGGGCAGACTCTTGGAGAGAGGGAAATCGTTCTTGGTGAGAATGAGAAGATAGTTCTGCAGCCAGGAGAAGGAATAGGGCTCTATAATTTAGCAACCGGGGATGTTGATGATTATGTAAAGATTCAGATTGAGTGGGATGAAGAAGCTTCGACGCCTACATCTCAAGGAGAGTATCTTATAGATATAGGGCCAATTAATGGAAGTACTGCGACCTCATATAACTACGCAACATTTTTTAATCCAGCCGGCTCTGGTAAGGCAGCGATTATTAGGAGGGTAAGTATAAGAGTTGATACAGCCGCAGCTGCGGTCTATATTCCAATGCAGCTACGGCATATTTCTGCTGCGTCAGCTGGTACCCAGATTACCGCTGCAAACATACCCAAAAAACATTCAGGAGCGTCTAATAGTATTGTAGAGATACGCCGAACCGGTGTCACTGCCACGTATTCTGGTACTACTGATTCTAAACTTCTTGCGATACAGACACCAGGAGCGGTCGCTAGTGCGGTATCAGGTAATACTGGGTATAAAGAAATTGTATTTAGTAACAAGGAGCCTCTGGTTTTACAGGCTGGTGAAGGAATCGGTTTTTACCATGACACCGCAGCAGGGGACGCTGACTTTAGGGTGAAAGTCCTTATCGAGTGGGATGAGGAATCTACAACCCCATCAGCTCAGGGAGAGTATCTGTACACATCTGGACCCGTCAATCAATCCACAGCAAATGGGTATGTCTATACATCGTTCTTTAACCCATCTGGTTCAGGTAAAAACTTTTTGGTAAAGAAGCTCGGGGTTAGGGTAAATCGTAGCGGCACAGGAGTTGCACCAGTGTATGGCTCGGCTTCAGTTAGAAAAATTAGTGCAGCTTCTGCTGGGACATTGGTTGCTTCTACAAGTATTGCCAAAAAGCATTCAGGGACTGCTACGACGACATCAGAAATACGTACCACCGGGGTCACGGTGACACTTGCGCAGGCGGTAGCATCTAGACTTTTAGGTATCACTGTCCCAGGTGTAGTTAATCAACCTTTCGGTAACTACGAGAGTGAAGTCTATTATGGCGACGAACTTATCTTGAAAGAAGGTGAGGGTTTCGCTCTATATAACGAACAGACACACGGTGATGCTCTGGTGCGCTATAGGCTACTCGTCGAATGGGAAGAGCGGAGCAGCGCTTCTTCCACGCAGACCATTACATTTAGTATTTCTACATCAAGTGTTTATTTTGGTGTTGCTTCGCCAGCACAAGCTAGGTATGCGTCTAGTACTAACATCGCAGGTAGTAACACGGAAGTGGTAGCTCATACAATTTCCGCTTTGACTAGTGCAACGAATGGATATTCAATTACAGTCCAAGGAGATACTCTCACGGCAGGTACGACAACGATTACTGGGTTAGGTAGCACAGGCTCTGCTTCAAACCCAGGGACTGAGCAGTTCGGTATACGCTTGACGGCTTCTGGCGGGTCGGGGTCCGTTAATACGCCATATGCGACCGCGTTGTATGCTTTCGGAGCATCTTCTTCTACTGCAGTACAAGTTGCCTCTTCTACGGTGGGGGATAGTGCGACTACTACATTCTCACTGAGATACTTGCTTAACATTGCTCCAACTACTCCAGCGGCAGAATACAGCACTAGTCTAGTCTATGTAGCTACAGCTAATTTTTAACTAATCCACTTACAAACAAGCGACCCCTATGATATTCTGTAAAAGTCATGAGTTGTAAAGGCCTTTTTTCCAGAGTACGATTGAGTAACGATTTCCTCAGCAAAGTAATCTCATTTACCACAATTGCATCAATTATTTTTGGTGTTTCGATAGTGCATGTCGAACTAGTTCACGCTGCAGCACTATCAAGCCTTTCGAACACCCAAAGCTCCTTAAAAATAAACACACTCTCTGATCACACTATTCAGTTTGTTACGCCAACCGGTATCTCTGCTGGACAGGGTATTAGTGTCACATTTCCAGCACCTTCTGGGTACGCTACTGGTACATTTGCTATTGCTAACTTTGACTTAGCAACATCAACCTCTGCTACATGCTCTGGCTTTCAAGATGCTGCAATTCAATCTGGAGCAGCCTCTGGTAATACATGGGGGGTTTCTCAGGCTACTGCCACCGTGTATATAGTTTCTGGCACTGCGACAATTCCCGCGAATCGTTGCGTGCAAATTCAAATAGGAGCCAATGCAACATCAGGCGCAACTGGCGTTTCTCAGATTACTAACCCTGTTGCCGCAACATCTTCTGCTGTTATTTTGATTAGAGCAGGCGCAGATACAGGAAGCATTACACAAAATATTATAACCGACGACACGGTTGTCGTTAGCGCCACAGTTCAGCAGTCTTTAACATTCACTATCTCCACCACAACTATCTACTTTGGTAACCTAGGATCCGGTGCGGCAAAGTTTGCTTCGTCTACGAATACCCTAGGTGATGCTACTGAGACAATTGCGCACACTCTAGCTATCTCAACTAATGCACCTTCTGGGTACAATATAACAATACGTGGAGATACTTTGACCTCCCAACAGAATCCATCTAATACTATTACGGCCATGGGGGCAACGGCGGCGTCTTCTACTATTGCAACGGAGCAGTTTGGTATAAGGGCTACGGTTTCTGGTGGTACTGGGTCCGCCGTGGATGCAACGTACTCAGCGGCTACATCTTATGGGTTCGATTCGTCTTCTACAACACCTTCAACATTAGCTACAGGTAGTGGGTCGACTAACACCTCGACATACTCTCTTAGATACGTAGCCAATATAGCAGGGACGACTGAAGCCGGAACTTACGTTGCTAGCCTTATATACGTTGCCACAGCAAACTACTAAGTTATTACGTCATCACGTTATTCACCTATCATTTTATAAGCTTTTCCACATAAAACAGTGAAAAATTCTATACAGATGCTACACTTACAGATAAAGTAAGACCTATGAGTCTTAGAGATAGTTTAGTAATTAATTATTGATATGCTTAAAAATACATTTATAAAGAAAGCTATTACAGCCATTACTGTGTTGGCAATAGGTGCAGGAGCTTCTGTGGTACATATCGAGTTAGCATTCGCGGCGTCCCTCTCTAGTCTCTCTAATACTCAATCTTCTGTACAGGTGAGTCAGCTTTCTAATCACACGATACAGTTCGTCACACCTACTGGAGTTACTGCCGGGCAAAATATTCAGATTACATTCCCGGTAGGATATACAATGGGAAGTTTCAACGTGGACAATCTTGACTTCGCCACCAGTACCTCAGCTACATGTTCCGGTTTCCAGGATGCGGCTATTCAGTCAGGTGCTGCGTCTGGTCAGATATGGGGAACGGCTCAAGCTTCTCAGACGATTACTATCACTTCAGGAACGGCGGTTATTCCGGCTAATCGTTGTATACAAATAGAGATTGGTTCTAATGCAACATCAGGCGCAACTGGAGTACAACAGATCACTAACCCAGCAACACCAGGGTTATATGAGATAACAATAGGAGGCACTTTTGGTGATTCAGGATCGATTAGTACTTATATTATCTCTGATGATACTGTTTCTATGACTGGCACAGTTCAGCAATCTCTTACTTTTACTATCTCCACTACAACAATTTACTTCGGTAACTTAGGATCTGGTGCGGCAAAGTTCGCATCTTCAACAAACACAGCTGGAGATACAACTGAAACCATTGCGCATACACTTGCAGTGTCTACCAACGCACCTTACGGTTTTGCTGTAACAGTGAGAGGGGATACGCTTACATCTCAGCAGAATTCACTAAACACCATCACTGCAGTAGGAGGAACAGCTGCTTCTTCTACACCAGGAACAGAACAGTTCGCATTACGTGCAACTGAATCTGGTGGAACTGGCGTAACTCTTGACCCTACATATTCCGCCGCTACTTCTTATGGATTCGATGCATCGTCAACAACACCGTCGTCCCTAGCATCTGGAACTGGAGTTACCACAACTTCTACTATCTCTCTCCGATATTTGGCGAACATTGCTGCTATTACCGAGGCCGGAACTTATGCAGCCAATCTTACTTATGTAGCAACTGCTAACTTCTAGAAATCTAACTAAAATCCACATGCTACCCGCTCACTTCACAAAAAAAGTCCTAGGAATAATCGCACTACAAACCCTTCTTTCTCTTGGTGTTGCTTCTGCGCTCACTATTTCGCCAGCCAGAGAAGAGTTAACGGGCGACAAAGGAGAGTCAATTGCTAAGACATTCCTAGTTATCAACGAACAGGATACCGACCAGGTTCTTTATACTTCCGTAGAAGCTTTTGATTCTCAAGGTGAAAGTGGAACGCCTAACTTTACGCCAGGGACAGATGGACTTCCATCTTGGATAACTATCACTGATAAAGTAATAGTTAAAAAAGGAGAAAGAGTTACTATCCCTTACTCTGTAACTATTCCGCAAGATGCTGACGCTGGAGGCCACTTCGCTGCAATTTTTCTATCTACTGTACCCCCAAGTGCAGACGGTGGTCAAGTATCAGTAGGAGCAAAAGTCGGAATGCTTATTCTTCTTAAGGTGACTGGTGAAATAAAGGAAGAGGGAGGTTTGTCATCTTTTACAATAAAGGAAGATAAGAAGGTTCTCACAAGTGTTCCAATAGATTTTGTTTACCGCTTTAATAACGCAGGCAATGATCGAGTTAAACCAGAAGGAGATATTGTTATTAGAAACACACTAGGGATGGAAACTGCACGTGTAAGTGCTAACCAGAATCAAGGAAATGTTCTACCTGGTAGCGTTAGACGTTTTGATGTTCGTTACGGAGAAGGCGACGCACCGTCTGTATCTGCACCTTTCTTTGATCACGTGAAGTATCAGATGAATAACCTAGCTGTTGGTATGTATACTGCAGAATTAGGGCTTTCTTTTGGCAATGAAGGAAAAGCTAATGCTTCTATTACATACTTCATGTTCCCTTGGCAGCTCTTATCGGTGGTTCTCGGAGTCCTTATCGTAGTAATTCTTCTCCTGATGATTCTAGTTAAGAAGTACAATAAATGGATCATACAGCAAGCTCGCGCAGCGGCAAACCAATAAGAAAACTTTTTGTTTCTAGTTTTTTGTTTGCATGCTTTCTTAACATATACACTCTAGAGATAGTTTTTGCTCAGACAGAGAATCCTCTTTATAGAGACATAACTATTACCGCAGTGGTGCCACAGTCGCCGCTAGTCTATCCTGATACCCCGCCCGTATCACCCGGTCCTATTAGCACCGTTACCACTAGCGATACTGCCATTTTTAGAGGCGTAGCATACCCAGGAAGCGTTGTCTCAGTTCTTAGAAACGGTGTCATTGTTGCAGAAGCCCCAGCTGCTCCTAATGGAACCTTTGAAGTTCAAATACGTAATCTAGTGCAAGGGACATATAGTTTCGGTATACGAGCTGAGGACACAGAAAGACTGATATCTAGATTGCTTACATTTAGTATCTTTGTTACACAGGGGATTGTAACTGTGGTGGAAGGAATATCTATACCGCCAACTATTACTTCAGATAAAGTAGAGGTTAAGTATGGTGATGTTATCACTTTCCTAGGGCGTTCAGCTCCGGACGCGGAGATAAGACTATCTTTTTTAGGCGGTGACGAGATACTGAGACGGGCTAAAGCCAATAGCGGGGGGGCGTGGTCCTACAGAATTAACTCTACTGAGTTAGGACTCGGAGATCATAATGCAAAAGCTAGGTATATCAGAGAAGATGATCTTTCGCCATATTCACTAGAAATAGATTTTCGTGTTGGCGATGCCAACCGATTGCGAGCCAAGCTTTCTGAATTAAGTGGTTTCCGTAGGAAGTGCGACCTCAATAATGACAACAGGGTTAACCTTCTTGATTTTAGTATTATGGCTTTCTGGTACAAGAGGACAGGTTTCCCCGCAAAGGTAGATCTAAGTAGTGATAATCAGATCAACCTAACTGACCTTAGTATCCTTGCGTACTGCTGGACAGGATAAGTACACATATGAAAATAAAACTAAGAAAACTTTCCATCATTATAGCCATCTTTTTTGCAACATCGGCATTTGCAAGCGCAGCAAAGCTTACAATTCTTGCACCCTCTCGAGCTAGCAACACCAGTGATCCGGTTATAGTTCAAGTGATGCTTGATCCAGAGACAGATACAGTAAGCGGTATCTCAGGGAGCTTTTCTTACCCTTCAGATCTTTTTGACTTGCACTCTATTTCGACAAATGGGTCTGTTGTGTCGCCTTGGGTACTATACCCAAAAGTAGAAGATGGTTACCTCGACGGCAATTCACACATTAATTTTGAAGGAATCTTTGCAGGCGGCTTCGGAGGAACCATAAGCGCATACTATTCTGGGCAAAAGATGGGGAATGTTTTTACAGTGATACTTCTCCCAAAGCAACAAGGGTTGGGGACTTTCACCATAGATGATATTGTTGTTAACTCGTTTAACGAACGAGCGACGCCACTCCCTGTTAGTTCTGTATACGCCTCAATACTTGTACCGGACCTTATCTCAAATGCGATTCTTCCAGGTAAAGTTATTAAGGAGGTTTCCCCTGAAAGTCTGTCCGTGCATGTAGAAAGAAGTGATCTAGTATATAGGAATGCTTGGTATGTAACAGTCTATGATAGCGAACCTAAAAGTGCCATCGAGAATATTTTTATAATTGAAGCAAGCGATGCGAGTAGCGTATCTAGTAGTGATAAGCGGTGGAAAAAAATAACACCACCTCATATTCTTTTCTATCAAGACAGAACCAAGTTTGTTCACATAAAGGTAGAGTACTCAAACGGAGCATACGCTTTCAAAACTATTGCTCCTGTTGAAAACTTACAAGTAAGTAGAACAATCTCACGTATACTTAGTAGTGTACTCTTTCTCTCCTTGTTCTATGTTTTATATGTGTATTTCAAAAACCATGTTCGCTTCTTTTCAAAAAAACATTCTTAAGACTTTACGTAGTTTCTTTCTTTTTTTAGGTATTTTTACTTTTTTTACGCTAGGAGCTTTTTCAGCTAACTTAGTTGTGTCCCCTTCATCTGTTACTACAACAGTTGGTAAAACCTTCAAAGTCGATATTGTTGTTAATAATAATTTAGATGCAATCAACGCTGTTTCAGCTCTCCTTTCTTTTCCTAAAGATGCTTTAGAGGTAGTTTCAATTTCTAAATCAGGCTCTTTTATAACTTTGTGGGCAGAAGAACCTAATTTTTCAAACGATAAAGGCACTATCTCTTTAGAGGGCGTTGCGCTTAATCCAGGATTTAACAAGGCGTCTGGTAATGTACTCTCGGTTACATTTAAAGCTAAGCAAGCCGGTAACGTCTCTGTAGCTGTAAAGGAGGGTTCAGTCTTGGCAAACGACGGGAATGCAACCGATGTTTTGAAGACAACAGGCGCTGCACTGGTTTATATTAATGAGGCAGAAGCTGCTCAGCCAAAGAGTGAGTCTATTGTGCCAGTCATAACGTCTCCTACTCACGAAGACAGTAATAAATGGTACTCAAGAAGAGACGCAACGTTCGAATGGAAAATTCCAGACGGTGTTACTTCGGTAAGAACTTTGTATGGTGAAAACGAAAAAGAGACACCCACTAAAGTGTATGATCCACCGGTGTCGAACAGATCTTTTACAGTTGATGAAGATGGTGTCTTTTATATGCATGTGCAGTTTAGAACCAAGAGCGGATGGGGTTCTGTAAGTACATACAAATTTCAAATAGATTCTGAAGCACCAGAGTCTCTCAAAGCTTCGTTCCCTGATGGTAGTATCACCACCAACCTCACACCAAACCTCTTAATACAGGCCGAAGATAGTAGATCTGGTATCAATAAAATTACTATCAGCATCGATAACGGACAACCAATGGAATATCCGCTAGACGCATCTAATCTTTATCGTCTACCTAAGCAAGCGCCAGGGAATCATACAGTTATTGTGAATGCTATTGATTCGGCTGGTAACAGCAGTAGCGTTTCTCTCGACTATACTATTCAAGCAATTTCACCACCTGTTATTACTGAATATACCCGAAAAGTAGAGTTTGATAACACATTTAAAATAGTAGGCGCCACGTACCCACAGTCTGTCGTTGAAGTTATTTTAACGGACAAGAACAGTGAGATATTTGCAAGAGAAGTTACGGCGAATGAGTCCGGCGTCTTCAGTTTAGTGTGGGATGCAAAATTAGCATCAGGTATTTATGAAATGAAGGCAAGGGTGCTAGATAGTAGAGGGGCAACGAGTGAATATACTGATACAAGGGTGATAGAAATAGAAAGGATGATGCTTGTTAGGTTCGGTATTTTTGTCATGAACTGGCTGTCTGTCATTCTAATTATCATTATTGCAGTACTCGCTGTGCTCGGAACACTTTGGTACTCATTCGTCCAGTTTAATCGCTTCAGAAGAGGTGTTCGCAGAAAGTTACGAGAAGTTGAGAATACTCTCGAGGTCAACGTCGCAGCGCTAAGAAGAGATGTTGAAGAATTCCACGATGTGCTGGTAAAAGCAGAGCGTAAGAGAGAGCTAACTAAAGAAGAGCAAGCGATTCTTAAGAAATTTAAGAAAAGACTGGAGATAATTGAGCAAGAGATAGAGAAAAAACTTGAGGCCGCAGCCTAAAATGACGACTGTTTATTCGTAAGATGAGGGTGTGGTACACTCTGAAGTAATATATGAATATTCCTAATTACGAAGAATTAGCTAAAGAACTATCAACTTTAATCAAAGGGGACGGTTCCCTTCTTGATCTAGACAGAGAACGTGTAGCAAGAGATACAAGTATCTTTTATGTTAAGCCAGAGATGGTGATTTACCCTAAAGATGCCCAAGATATAAGTACTCTTCTTGACTTTGTTAGCAAGAAAAAGAAAGAGGGTTTTGATGTTAGTGTTGCATTTCGTGCAGCTGGGACGTGTATGACAGGAGGTCCGTTATCGACATCAATCGTCGTAGATACTACTCGTTATATGAATCATGTGACTGAGGTTACCCCTGATTACGCTTCAGCAGAGCCCGGGGTTTATTACCGTGACTTTGAAAAGCACACTCTCAAAGAAGGATGGCTTATGCCGAGTTACCCTGCGTCTCGCGAGCTAGCTGCTATTGGCGGGATCGTTTCAAATAACTCTGGCGGCGAGAAGACGCTCACTTACGGTAAGACAGAAAAGTATATACAGTCACTTGATGTTGTTTACGCCAGTGGCGCAAGAGACGTCCTCCATGCTTTTACTGGTCAAGAACTTGAGCAGAAGTTAAATGAAAAAAGTGAAGGAGGGAGAATTCATAAAGAAATGTATGAGCTTATCACTTCTCATTACGATATCATCATGAAAGAGAAGCCTAGCGTGTCTAAGAACTCCTCTGGGTATTATCTTTGGAATGTCTACGACAAAGAGAGTGGGGTGTTTGATCTTTCTAAGCTTATAGCAGGGAGCCAGGGTACCCTAGCAGCTGTATCTTCTGTTACTTTTTCTGGCGTAAAACCAAAACTTCACTCTAGAATGATAGTGATGTTTGTGCCGTCTACCGTTCACTTGGGTGAAATCATAGTTAAAATGTTGGAGCATAAACCAGAGACTATGGAGTCGTATGATGATCATACGTTTAAGATAGCGATGAAGTTCTTTAAAGACATAGCGCTTCGTATGGGAGGAAATATGATAACCTTGGGACTTCAATTCTTGCCAGAGTTTATGATGGTGCTTACTGGAGGTGTACCTAAGATTATTCTTATGGCTGAGTTTACTGGAGACACAGAAGAAGAAGTCGATGAGAAAGTGACTAAGGCGTATGAAGATATGAAGCAGTTCCATCTTCCAATTAAAAAGACAACTAGTGAAAAGCAGGCGAAAAAGTACTGGACGTTCAGAAGAGAGAGCTTCGCTCTCCTACGATCACGTATGCAAGGGTTCCGTACTGCTCCAACTATTGATGATATAGTAGTACACCCAGCTGACCTTCCAGAGTTCTTACCAAAACTTGAAACTATTTTTGCTAAACCAGAGTATAAAGATCTCATCTATACAGTTGCAGGGCACATGGGAGACGCCAACTTTCATATCATCCCACTCATCGACATTCACAAGGAAGGGATAGTTGATGTGCTGCATAAGCTTATGGACGAGGTCTATACCCTTATTTTCGAGTACAGGGGGTCTATGTCTGGCGAGCATAACGATGGCCTACTTCGTACGTCGTATCTCCCAAAGATGTTCTCACCAGAAATAATTCAACTTTTTGAAAAGACGAAGACTATTTTTGATCCAGAAGGAATCCTTAACCCAGGTAAGAAAGTGCACGGAGACAAAGAGTTTGCTTGGAGTCATGTAGATAGACAGTAGACAGTAGACAGTAGTCTAAAAGACCGCTTGCGCGAGATATAGGCCGCAGTACAATTTGGCTATTGGCTATTGGCTATTGGCTATTGGCTATTGGCTATTGGCTATTGGCTATTGGCT
>CAYXWO010000002.1:22164-29951 GCA_964468825.1 uncultured Candidatus Saccharibacteria bacterium
AACCCCTTACTAATCACTAGTGCTCCATATAAGCCCCCAAAATCTTTCAGTACGCCTCGTGCAAAAAGAGGGTGTTCTTTATACATATAAAGATGTCTCTTTGCTTCCTTCTCTATTATATCGATATGTAAATCATTCATCACTGGACCGCCGATTATGATAATAGAAGGTGACCAGTACATAGCAGTGTTGGCACTAAATACTCCAGCATAACGACTAATTTTCTCCCACACTAGAGCATCCTGCACTTCGTGCGACGGCTTACCGAACTTTCTTTCAAGTGCTCCACCACTGATGATGCTCTCCACGTCTTTCTCATGTTCAACGTCTATGATGCTGTGACCTATCTCAAAACCATTAGTATTCCGGTCTATCTTACCGTCTACTATGCGAACCCCATTAACGCCAGTGCTGATAGTGAGATATGTTACTATTTCATGATTTTTGCCGGCACCGTAGACTGCCTCCCCAAGACCAACAAGAGCCGTGTCATTATATACAATTACCTCAACATCAAAAAGCTTCTCTAGATGTTCTTTAAGTGGGATACCTTGCCAATGAGGAAGGTTTGGGGTTTTGATTACTACCCCATCCTTGGTAAACGTCCCCGGTACCCCCACAATGATACCTCTAAGTTCTTTATCGTTACGTAAAGTTTCTGTACTCTTATGAACACTTGCTATCCAACTGCTAAAGTCTTGTGGTGTCTTAAAAACATCTGGTTCTCCAAAGTCATCCTGTGTTCTCGCTGCAGCTATTCGCGTCTTTGTCCCTCCGATGTCAATGAGTATATACATAGTATTATTGAGTCATTAATTTTTTAAACTCTTGGATAAAAGGTGTGCTGTATGGGTTTACATTTCGATGTATGGCAAGGGCGGTAGCAAATGAGTACCCTAAGAAAAGAGCTTCAAGTAGAGAGGAGGGATACGAATGATCGACAAGTATTTCCTCACAAACAAAGCCTTTAGATGAATATAGGTCTTTCATAACCTGTATTCTTTTTTTTATTCTCTCGTTATCAAATGTAGAGACAAAAAATAGGAAACCAAAGTTACTGCTTTCGTTTCTGCTTTCGTCAACGATAAAACCCTGCAACTCATTATGATTCGCTTCAGAGATAACATTAGCAAAGCTCGGGAGCTTAGCACCTTCGTTAACTGCAGCCTTAATCGGGTAAATGAGTGGATACAGTAGCGGAGAAGAGTAGAGTACCGGGTAGATTGAAGTAAAACGAGAAGCCAAGACCGTACCCACCTCTATACCCTTCTCTTGCCCAATTTTATTAGCTGCATCACGCAATGTTTTAAGGTTATTCTTTGCAAGAGCCGAAGTCAGAATCGCCACCATTTGATGCCCGATTGCAAATCGTGGTTCAAGTCCAGACTCCGGCAGCTCAATATAAGGTAGTCCAGCTTCTTTGGCTAAACGCAGCAGTTCTCCCCCCTTGCTGATGGCAATAACTGAAAGACCTTCTTTGATAGCTTTTGTATAACTATCGATCGCTTCTTCTGTGTTACCTGAGTATGAGTTAACTATTACGAGAGTTCTAGCTCTACTATTTTTCGGAAGTCCATAAAAGTTATGAAGAGAAATCGGAAGAAGAGGGAAGAGCATCTTTAAGAATGATACAGAAATAGCTGAGCCTCCCATTCCGCAGACGAGATAATCGTCATAATTTTTTAAAGACTCACCATTACGAATTTTTGGTTCAAAGTTGAATTGATCCTTAAAGAGTAGTAATGGCTGCAGTTGTTCGTTGTTTTGCATAGAAATAGTTATTCACAAAGCCCCATGCGCTTTAGTGCTTCATAGTAGGCGATAATTGTACGTATGTACTCTCCATGGCTCCATGTAAGAGGGGTGGCGGAGAGTTGCTCGCCCGTAAATGGGTGGAGTTGTTCAGAGAGAACCTTAGATAAAGGTGAGTGTACTATTACCCAATTAATCCAGTAGCGAACTTTCTCTAAATCTTCCTGGTTTCTCGCGGCTTTTGCATAGTATTGAGCAAGCCATAGTGTTGTTATATACCATGGGTTAGGGGTGCCGTCTACTTGCATATAGTAGCGGTCACCTTCATACCTAGGGACGCCATCAATGCCAGTGTGTAGGCGTAGATTTTCTTCTATGGCTTGTATAGAAGAGACAACCCTTTCATCGTGTACATCAAGTACTCCGTATGCAAATATTCCGTACACACTCGACATGTCTATGACGTCATCTTTAATTATCTCGCCGTTCTTTTTGTTCAGTAGCTTAATGAATGTGCCACGCTTACCATCGTAAAGATGATGTAATATAGCTTCACGCACAGATTGTGCTTTTTTCGTAAACAGTGCCTCATCGTTTTCTTTCTGAAATAACCTTGCAAAGTTAGCTCCAGCCTGAAGCCCTGCATATACAGTACTAGCAGTAAATGTTGATACCCCATGCTTTTCTTCCCATAAGTCGTAGCTAGGGAGGGGGAGCCCGGTTTCTTCATCTGTGAACTCACTTAAGAACGTGGCCATTCTGTGAATAACAGTGTTGTAGTGCATTTCGACGAAGTCGATATCTTTTGTCTTTTCGTAATATTGCCAAAGCGCAACTAAAACCAAAGCCGTTTCATCTTCTTGAATAGGTAAAATAGGTTCTCCATCCTTAACAAAAGAATGCCAAGAGCTTCCGAGAGATTTATCAGCTCTATATTTATGCATGAGATATCCGTCTGGTTCAATGACGTCATTACAGAATTTAAAGAAGTGTTTTGAGATATTATACTCTCCGACTTCAAGGAGTGCCATGACTGTCATGGCGCCGTCTCGTGGCCACATGTAGCTATAGGTATCTCGTCCATGCTGTAGCATTGAAGAATCAGGGGAGGCCAGAATAGCTCCACGATTGTCGATGTTGCCTCGCACGTAAAAGAGACTCTTTTTAAACAGATCTAGCATTCTGTCGTCTTTTACGTCACATGTTATATAGTCTTGGCGTGTAAGCCACGCATGCCAAAATTTATCGGTACTTTCTATGAGACTATCTGGTCTTTTATATTGAATATATTCATGAAGTTCGTACACTTCTGTTTTTGTTTCTCCAACTGTTATCCAATAAAATATTTCTTTAGTCTCACCTTTATGAAGAGTAAGTGATACGCCACACACTGAATCTACATGACCATGCTCAATTGAATTTTTTGATAGAACCCCATCCTCAGCATCTTTATATGTCCCTTCTTTTCCTTCTATACCATAGAGCCCAACACTATATTCATCAAAAGGAATATCGCTTGTTTCTGCATAAATGAGAAACATCCTACGTCCCTCATAGTGTATGAGGACATTCTTACTCGGATCGTAGTACGCGGTGTCCTCCTGCGGTGTTCCGTAGATAGAAAAAACTTGATGGAAAAAAAGCTTTATCTGCTCGGTAGATTCTCCGTGATTAGTTATTGTAGCCTTTCTTAGGAAGATATTTTTTTCATTGTAAACAATATCAGTGAAAACAATTTCTAGGTTTGTCTTCTTGTTGAAGCATTTCACTTCGCCTACATATGTATCATTATGAAGATTTATTTCTATATTCCACTCTTCATCTGAGAGCCATGAGGTCTCCCCATGCTGCCATACGCCGATGCGGTGAGGTTCGCCACGAACATGATTCTCTACACCAATAAATGGAAAGAAAAAGTCTGTGACAGATCCTCGATTATCGAGACCGACCAGAATATTTCCATTTGATAATGTGAGAGGGCGAGACATATTAACTATATGATTTTTGCTCTTAGTTTAAGATCAGTGAGGGCGTTCGTAAAAGCAATGTATGCTTCGTAAGGAGACTCATAAGGGGAGAAGTACTTGTGTACATCGCCGTCCGCAAACCACTTCGTACACATATAGTAGACGTGGTCTGATGTTTGTAGCTTGCGCCAATCATCAATCAGTTTCTTATTCTTAGTTGCTAGGATTTGTCCCTCTATTCTGTAGAGCTCCGCAAGAGATGATTGCTGCATGTGGTTCCCTGTCCATGCAGAGAGATCTCTCTCTGTATCTGCCCAAGTCACGATGTGTGGCATGTCAACAACATCCTTTGGCTTATATTCTTTACATGTTTCTGAGAGTGTAAGGAAGCCGTTGTCTTTGTTCTTGTAAATCTCTTTTGGCATATGCTTAAGGAACTCAAAGATGCCAGTGTCCTCCCACTGATGTTCTCCAAAGGTTTCATAGTCCATGAAGAGGTTCACAGTTTCTGCGTTTCCATTGAGTGCGTTTACCCAAGTTGCGAATTTGTCCGCAGTGAGTGGCCATTCTGACCAGCCCTTATTACTAAAACGAAAAGCTATGTCATCTGAAAGGCGGTAGTTCTTAAGAAGTAGTTTAATCTTAGATGTGCCATGTGGCTGATACACGAAGTTAGATGATCTCCATCCGAGAATTGGGTCCCACCCTTCAGCGATAATGCCCTTGTAACCAGCTTTTTCAGCCCATGTAGCTAGGTCGTTACGATATGCAAGCTCAGTGTTAGAGAACACCTTAGGGACTACTCCAAAGAGACGCTTTAGAAGTTTGTTTTGTAGCTTTACCTGCTCTTCGAATTCAGTGAGTGAGTAATAAAATGAAAGTGAGTGATAGTACGTTTCTCCAAGCACTTCTACACGACCAGTATCGACGAGTTTTTTGAAAGTTTCAAGAGTTGCGGGTGCATGTTCCTCTAACTGTTCCAAAAGGGTGCCAGAAAGAGAAATGCTGAATTTAAAGTCTGGATACTTCTTGAGGAGGTCAAGTAGTATCTTGTTGGTTGGCTTATATGATTTCTCACAAATCTTTTTTAAGATCTTTATATTATTGGTATTGGCTTCGCCTTTGTCATTAAAATATTCATGGTCGTGACCGATGTCAAAAGCGCGGTAATGCTTTATGCGATACGGTTGATGAGTTTTTAGGTAAAGAGCAATTGTTGGCATGATTTTGTTATGAAAGTGTTTGGTAAATAGCTTTTATTTTGCGGGCAGCTCTCTCCCATGTGATTCCTTCTACCTGTCTATATCCTTCGTGCCTTAGTGTTTCCTTAAGAGGTGAGTGGGTAATCACTGCGAGAATCTGATTTGCCATCTTATCTGTATCCCAGAAGTCTGTTTTTAGTGCATGTGTGACAATTTCTGAGACACCAGACTGTTTAGACATAATTACTGGGACACCGTTACTAATTGATTCCAAAGGGACGATGCCGAAGGGTTCCGAGACTGACGGCATCACGAAGACGTCTGTGATTGTGAATAGTCCCGCAAGTTCTTCTAACGTATAGTACCCAGTAAAAATAAAGTGTTGGCCAATCTGCAGCCCCGCGGTGAGATCTATAATTTGTCTTTCCATATCACCTGAGCCTGCTATGATAAAGTATACATCCTTATTGTGCTCTAGGACCTTCTTTGCTGCGTGGACAAAGTAATCGACACCTTTTTGTATCGTGATTCTCCCTGCGAAGAGAACAATTTTCTTTCCATTTTTTTTCAGTTCTTGTAGATGTTCGAAACGAGAGAGAGACCCTTTGGCATTTGGTGACTTACCGTTATGCACCACCGACACCTTATCTGGATGAATGCCATATTTATCAATAATAGTTTTTCTGGTGAAATCGCTCACCGCAATCACATGATCCGCCTTAGTCATCCCTTCTAGTTCTTTTTGGTAAACCGCTTCGTTCACTCCATTACCACCTCCTCGGTCAAACTCGGTTGCGTGCACATGTGCGATAAGAGGTTTTCCTGTAATTTCTTTTGCAGCGATACCAGCAGGGAAACACAGCCAGTCATGTGCATGAATAATATCCACGTCTAGGTATTCACTTTTTAGATAAGCTCTCGTTAGGTTCCCATAATGTTCTACCTGCTCTAGCATCCCACGTGGAACAATTTTCCCACCAGCTTTTATAAATGATAAAAGTTTTTTCTCATACTCGATGGTGTTGAGATACGGGTTTTGCAGTTCCCTTGCCATTACTTCAAGATGAATAGGTGTGGTTTCAATAGTGCTAGCACTAGACGGTGGATTGTCAGCAAAGTGCATCGAGACTTTACTTTCCTTCAACCGTAAAGTTTTAGGCAGAAGAAAACACACATGCATACCAGTATCTGTGAGAGCATGCGCCATTCCTTGGCAGGCGACACCTAGACCGCCTACGTGATGTGGTGGGTATTCCCAGCCAATCATTAGCACTTTTTGGGCGGATTTAGCGGACATTACAATAGTTAGTATAGCCTCAAAACATGAGCCTCTAAAACGAAATCTGGGGGTATCTTTCTTTTTATAATCACATTCATTATATTGATGACCGTAGGTTAGAGAGTGTGCTGTACACCAGCCTCACGCATCTTACTCATGATCTATGATTATGCTTATTTGATTAGAAGATTAGTATAGTAGTGATTAGCATATTCATATGGACATATAGTGCCTATTTATTACACAACTATAATGAATGTTTGTCAAGATTGCCCCTCTCTCGCTACAGGTGTAGTATTTGTTCCAACCCTAGTAGCAAAAAATTGCTTAGCTGAATTAGAGCTTTGTTTTTGAATATTAAGACCAAACTATAACGTAACAAAACCATGCGATTACTGCCTATCAATTATCTAATAATTAGTTCCTTTGTTTTTTCGTTTTTCATTTTCTCTCCAGCAACAGTATCTGCACAGACTACTACTAAGTCCTTTACACGTAATATACTTTGTTTTTTTAGTAGCAGTCGTTGCGTACTTGAGCAAAAGACATCTTCCTCAACGCAGCAGTTTTCTCTTACAGCAACAACCTCTCTCCTTGCAACACTACCTACTTCACTCTCTCAGTCATCGCCTCAAGTAATTATTCGGTATGTACCTGTTCCTGGGCCAAAGGGTGAAAAGGGGGACCGCGGTGACTCTAGTAATGTTGAAAGTAGAAGTTTTCAGCAGAACACGTATCCTGCTGCAGGGTACGGTGGATATTTTCAGGTTCCACTTGCAGTTCGAACAAATTCGGACCTTATTGGTATTAGTAATGTGAGTTATATTAATAGC
The DNA here is from genome assembly GCA_964468825.1 of uncultured Candidatus Saccharibacteria bacterium. Taxonomy (GTDB): domain Bacteria; phylum Patescibacteriota; class Minisyncoccia; order Phycocordibacterales; family UBA5272; genus UBA11704. The sequence goes on from CAYXWO010000002.1 coordinate 29,198, forward strand.
GGTACTTTCGAGAAAGGACTTTTCACTAGCACCTCTACTTTTACAGGACCAATTTCGTCTATTGATATTTATACATCTACTATTGTTGCTACATTTTCGACAACAACGAGCGCTTTCATAACGTCACTTGTTGCCACTAACGCTACTGCTACTAATCTAGTTGCTACTAACAGTACAACTACCAACGGCTTTGTGTCTTCTTTGGTCGCTTCACTTGCTAATATAACCAACCTCGTAGTAGGGAACTCTACGACTACTAATGCAGTCATTACTAATGCAACCACCACGAATTCCTTTACAGTGAATGCAAGCACGACTAACGCAACTACAAGTAACGCTTTTGTAAGCTCACTTCGAGCAGTTTTTGCAGACATTACAGATCTAGTTATTGGTAACTCAACGACTACTAACGCGATTATTACTAACGCATCTACTACAAACGCTACTACATCAAATGCTTACGTAATGAACGCACGAGTTGATAATAGTACAACCACAAACTCCTATACAGAGAATGCTTCAACGACTAATGCAACTACCACTAACTCATTCATCTCTTCTCTTGTAGCTACTCTAGCTAATATCACTGACCTAGTAGTAGGGAACTCTACGACTACTAATGCAGTCATTACTAATGCAACTGCAACAAATTTAGGTGTCACTAACTTAAATGTAGCCAATGGTAGTTTCACTGGATTGACTGCTACTAACGCTACTGCTACTAACCTCGTTACTACTAACAGTACCTCTACTA
>CAYXWO010000003.1:0-25332 GCA_964468825.1 uncultured Candidatus Saccharibacteria bacterium
AGGAATTATTTCTTCAATATTTTGTTTATATTTATCGTACCAATATTTATAATAACCAACATATCTGAATCCCATTTTAGGTTTGCATTCAGAATTAAAAAGACAAACTTCACTTATGAATTTATTACTTGGAACTTCTTCAGTTTCAATTAAAAACCCTCTCATGCCTTCTAAGGAAAGCGATTTCTTTGAAAGCAATTTAATAGTAACTCCGACGTTCAGGGTTTCACCCTGATACGAATTGGCTTCTTCATACGTTTTGCCAACTAAACATTTATATCAATTTACAAAAACCAGTTCCTTACCTATAGCAAAGAGAACAGTTCCCCCTCCATCCAAACCTCTTTCGATTGAATCCTGGACTATCCACTTGTCATTTGGGTATTTAAGGGTAAACATACTCACCGGGTCTACATATGTATATGTAGCCCAACTTATGGTTGGGGTAGGAGTTAGTACAGGTGAAAGAGTGGTCATAGTTCCTGTAGGAGATGGAATAATAGTTGTTTGTGAGAATGTAGGCTGTGGTGTTATTACTACTTTTGTTTGTTTTTGTTTACCGGAACTTGACTTAGAAAGAAAAATGAAAGTGGCGGAGGCACCTCCAATAAGCAGTAAAAGTATGACTATTCCTGCAATTAAAATTTGTAGCTTAAGTTTTCGTTTTGGTCTTTCGTGAGCCAGCGGAGTTGCAGGTGGGATTTGCTCGGGAGCTAGGCTTTGAACTTGCGATTGGCTAGAGTTTTTATTGTCTTCCACGACCTAAGTATTTCAGGTTATGAATTTATTGTCAAATTTGTGCACCATCTGGGACGATGTCGGAACCTTTCTGACCTCCGTAATTGACCCAAAAGAGAAAACTAGGCTCATTATAGCATTTTCTCACTTCAAAAAGGAGGAAAAACAATGAGCTGGCTCAGAAAGTCAAAGGTAGGCTCCCAATCAGTCTCTGATTGTACGAACTCTATTTTATACAGTGAAAAGACTTTTTACAACAAATTTGAACAAGATTTGTTAAAAGCAAAAGAAGAGGTTATCATTGAAAGCCCATATATCACTATTCCCCGATTAAATAAGCTTAAATATGTATTTCAAAAGTTAGTAGATAGAGGCGTTGAGGTGTTCATAGTGACCCGAGATCCACGTGAGCATGATCAAGCTATGGCAGCACAAGCTGAGGCTGGAATAAAATATTTTGAGGTTTTAGGTGTCCAAGTTTTGTTAGTAGGTGGCGGTCACCACAGAAAACTAGCCATGATTGATAGAAAACTTCTTTGGGAAGGAAGCTTAAATATTCTATCCCAGTCATATAGCCGTGAATTTATGAGAAGAATAGAAAGCGAAAAGTTGACTGAGGAAATGTTTAGATTCTTAAAGTATGATGAGGTAGGATTTCTAAGGAAAGATTAAGTTAAAATTTTGTTATAATCGAAAGGAGGTAGATATGGATAATACTGTTGAAGAAAAATCTAAGTTAGTCATAGATGCGCTTGCGTATGCTCATGATCATAATTTAGATATAAAAAATAAGAGCGATGTGGAGAAGATACTTCAAGCTCTTGATCCGCAACATTTAGAAAATGTTGATGAGTTTGTAGAGTTGCTTAAAAGCGCCGATACTTTCATGGAAATAACAGCGAAGGAAAGTGAGCCTAAAAACCCGGATCAAGTTAACTAGAGTTCGACTTCCTCTCCAGAATATCGGTAAATTTCATTTTTGACCTTTCTTTTCTTGGATATTTTTCAAGAGTATCTAACTTCAAAGGATTTGTCTGACATGCTCAAATATATAATTCCTTCAAAAAAGCCTAAAATTGCAGGAATAAAAGTCCAGGAGAATATAAAATAAAGCATTCCCCAACCAGCCTGTCCTAAATAAAACTTGTGAATTCCAATTCCACCTAAAAGAATTGCCAGAACGGCAGCCACTATTCTGCTTCTCTCTTGTTTTTTCTTTGCCATAGCCTAATTATACAAAAATAAATTAAGGGTTTCCCGATAAAAATGTTCTTGGGTTAACCGGTATTCCGAACACGTCTATTTGAAAATGCAGATGGGGTCCAGTCGACCATCCGGTACTTCCCTCATAACCAATTACTCTGTCTGTTGACTTAATTTCTTGCCCTGGTGCAACAAAGATTTTATCTAAGTGTGCATAAACTGACGTTATGTTGTTTCCATGGTCTATGATAATGTGCTTTCCAAAACCCCAGAATATCTCTCCTGCATAGATTACTTTACCCGGCATAAATGCTGTCACGGGATCACCAATTTTGCCCCCAGGATTGGCAATATCAATACCAGAATGTAATGGTTGGTATGGAAAGTCAGATTCCCCAAATTCAAGCGTTACAACGCCATGTGTCGGCCATACTGCGTTTGTTTGAATACTATCTATGATTTCCCCTGTTGCCGGATCGTGAATATCAACTTTACCTGTTTCAATATTTGCTGTGACAAGCCTCTCTGAGACGATATCAATCCCAGCATTTGTGAGTAAAATAACTGCGATAACAGGTAAAAGAAGTGTTAGAAGAAACGCAAAACTTACATAAATAAGTTCCCGTCTAAACGACCATAGAGTTGCAATTTTTGAAAAGAGTACTGGATTCATTCATTATAGATAGATTTCCCTCGGATCTGTTGTTAAAAGTGGATGTTCCTTATCAGATGCTACAACTTTTAAGGCTACATGGTTTTGATCAGCAATAATGAGCGCTTCTCCCCTGTCACAGGTGAGTAGAAAATGTTGTTCATACTCACTGAGCTTGAATTCTTCTGCCACCTTTTTAATAGTTGTCGTGTCTTGTCTCATAAGTATTCTAAGTGATGATTGAGATGCAATTGCCCTTCCATATTCTTGAGATAAAAAGTCATTTGCCTGTTGAGTGATAATCGTTACTCCCAAATAGTATTTTCGAGCTCGTCTTACAAGACCAGCTATAAAACGTGCGCTTTCTTCATGCTGTAATAATATCCACCCTTCATCAATAACTAATACCCTTTTTTGCGGATGCGACTTAACCTGGGAATTTACAAAATTTGCAACACACAACATCATAATTTGTCTAAGTGATTCGTTTAAATCTTTGATGTCAAAAATAACTAACCTATTATCCAGAGAAATATTTGTTTGAGAATCAAACACAGACGACAATGAGCCTTTTACGAAACGTTCCAGTCTATTGCAAAGATCCTTCTGTTTCATATCCTTTAAAACCTTGTAAAAGTCTTTGAGAATCGGGAATTTTTTCTCCTTGGTCTTCTTTGTATTTTTAATATTATGAAGCGAGAACCCATGCTCTTTGTATGTCTGAATAATTGCTTTATCAACCATTGCTTTTTCCTCAGAAGAGAGTCCTCCTACCATTAAGGAAAGGATTTCTGTTAAGTCTTGAATATGCTCAGATAAATTGTTCTCATCGTTGTAAGACGAGAGAGAGAAATCAAAAGGATTTATCTTTTCAACCGACTTTGCACTCAATTTTATGTACGTTCCGTTAATAGATGCGGCAAGCTGTTTATATTCCCGTTCCGGATCAACAACAATTACTTTTGTTCCCTGCATCAGTTGGCGTAGGATTTCCACCTTTGCCGTATAACTCTTACCGCTTCCCGACTGAGCAAAGATAATACTATTTGCGTTATTGAGAGAGAAGCGATCAAGGATCACCAGTGAGTTGTTTGATTTATTTACTCCATATAAAATCCCTGACTCTTGGACGAGCTCTGAGGATACAAAGGGAAAAGTAAGAGCTGCCGAGGAACTATCTAAATTTCTTCTTTGGTTAAGCTGGTTCTCTGCTCTAGGAAGCGTTGATTGTAGCCCTTCAATTTGTTGAAACGTTGCTGTCTTAATATAGAAAAGGCGAGTACCCATAACTGTTTCAAGAGTTGTTGTGATTTTATTGAGCTCTTCTAGACTATCTGCTGAAAGGGTCATGTAAATTGATATCTGGAAAAGTTTTTCTTGCCCTCTTTGAATTTTGTCCTTTAATTCAATTGCAGATTCTAATGGATCTGTAATTTCAGAACCAATAACTTTACCTGCCTTCAGCATAGAGCGTTTGGTTGATTCAAGCTCGGTAATCTTTCTCTTGAGTTTTGGAAGTGCCAGTAGCGGATCGATTTGTTCTATGTGATACGAAATATCTATATTGTGATTGAAGTTAATCAACATATTAAGCCAACCAGTGGAAGCTATATATGGGTAACCAGATATAAAAAGTGTTCGAACAAATTTATCCCCCAATTGAAGGTAGGTAGTGTTTTCTTCAAGCCCTGAGTAAGAAATTAGATCGACCTGATCCTGTTCTGCGTAATTAAACTCATAAGAACGTTTCATCATCTCTTTTCGGGACGTTTTCTTCTTGTGTTTTTTTGTAAATTTATCAGGAAACACTCTCGAATAAATCGTGTTAAGTTTAGACGTTTTTGGTATTTGTAAATTAAGCATAAGTATTTGTAAGTAGGGCTTCTATCGTTTGGCCTTTTAACTCCTGTGTTTTTACTTGTGTTGGATTGTAAAAACTATAGAAAAGATCAAGAAGCTCTAAGCTGTCTAGAGGTCTTGCTTTCATGCCTAATTTTTCAAGTCCACGTTGAACTATATCTCTTTGTAAGGCAATGTGTTCGGAAATTACAGAAAAATCATTTTTTCTGTCGGTATTTTTATAAGGAATGATGATGTAAAAGCGCCTGGAAAGAATTTTATTTCCTGAAATAAGATTTTTAATAAATTGACTATAGTTGTCAATTTGCTCCTTATAAACTTTTTCCTTTTCAATTGTCTTCCTCTTTCCGATCTGATCAAGGTAGGAGTCAATATCGACTTCTCGAACACGTACTAAAATTTGTAACTTACAGGGAAGAGAATTCAAGAAGTTTTGAAAGCTATCCAAGAGTACATCCTGTTCTTCATCGCTCTTTAACTCAAAATTAACTGAAGATGTTTCAATCGCAAGACGGTATTCATTATTTGGAAGTACCAACATTCCATCCCGAACTTCTTTGATCTGGATTTGACGTCTAGATGACGCTTTATTTTTGCGTTTGTTGAAAAGCAACGTTGAGCCCTCCTTTCTTGTTTGATCGAAGTGACAAAGAATATGAAGGGTTTGCAAGCATTCCCTCAAGTTTTATCAGTTGCGCAAATGTAAAATTCGGAGCTTTTTTCTTTTCTTCTTTTTTACTTTCCGCTCTCTTAAAGAGCTTATTGTGCCTTCTCTCAAATACGGGAAGCTCTAAAGTTCTCATGTAGGAATCATTTTTATTAAAAAGGTAATATTTGGGACGAGCTTGATAGACAAGCAAAATAGACAACCAGTGAAGTACAATCTTGTCTTTGATACGAACTGCAAGACCAACGCTTATCGGTAAAATAAGAAGAACTAACGGGATTTTGTAAAGCGTTAGGTGCATTCTTTGAGGAAAGATTGTATAAACAATAACTGTCCAGAAAACAGGAATCATAAGAAGCATAATCTGTGTTAGTGAGAAACTTCCTGCAATCTTATCCTCAACTGTTGTAATTTGTGCTGGTATTACCTGTGTTTTCATGCTGCAACCGCCCTTCTTGGAGTCTTTACTGACCCTGATGAAACAGTAGAATCTGAACCTTTACTCGTTGAGATAACATTTACAATTTGACTTCCCATCTTTCGAACAATTCCTCTTCCGCTATTGTAAAAAACAAGCTGCATCAAAAGGTTTGGCGTCTTTAGAAGAAGAAGTAGCATTCCAATTCCAACTAAAATTGAAATAAGTGAATTTGTTCCCTGTTGTCCTGGAATAGCCAAAAACGCTGAGGCAAGCTGAATAATAACCAAGTGTACGAATACCGTAAAAACGGTAATAATATATGTCTTTATTGCAATTTCCGCAAAATCATTAAACTTTGGGGTAATCCAGAGTAAAAACAGAAATGGAGCAAGAACAGCACCAAGAGCAATCACAATAAGACGGGTAATGTAGAACAAAAGAAGGACAACTGACAAAATTACAAATAAAATCATAAAGATAAGAGTGATAATACTTGTAGTACCGGCAACCAGGGATGTAGGGTCAAAGGCATTTAATACCCATGCTTGATCTATACCTCCGGTTGCGTGAAGAAGAGCAAGCACCAAAACATTGCATGCCTGGACAATCCAATCGGCCAAAAAAAGTGAAATATTGGCACCCAAAAAGGCAAGACCAATTCTTGGAAGTAAATGTTTAAATTCCACTTCCTCAAACCCAAACGTTGACGCACTCATGAGTCTAAATCCAAGAAGAGCAATTACAATTGCAAAAAGCGAATCTACAATTCCTAAAATGATGAGCCAGAAATTAAAGATAACCGAGTTTGAAAGAAGTGATGGGGTTGTAGTTAGAAATCCAATGATCCCATCAACTAGGGGCTTTGTTGCGCTTTGTACTATGTTTTGAAGAAATCCTGCGATTGCGTCCAGTAGTACTTGTGTCAGTCCTCCAGTTGGAGTTGTAGGCTGTAATGGCTTGAGATCAATTTGCGCTGATGTAAAACCACTTGTTGGCGTTGTAAATGCGTTATTAAGAACGGAAGAGATAACTGCGGCACCAATGACTAGAACAAGACCTATAATCGCATTACGGATGGTAATTTTGGCATGTTCTAACGCATCAGGCTTCCCTGAAGAAGTAATATAAACGAAACCACCTTTGACTAAGAAGAAAGTTGCAGCAAGAGAGGCGATTACGAAGAAGGTGTTGAGGGTTTGGCCAGTAAAGGCAGCAATCTCACTATTTTGTGCCGCAAACACAGGAGTTGCAGATACAAAAAACATCGCCAAAAGGCTACCTAATGTTAATAGCTTCATATTCTCAAAAAATAAATTCTTTAGTTTCCTCCTGCACCAAAAGCTGTTGTTGCAAGATCAGTTACAATGTTGCTGAGAACAAATGCTCCCAAAACTACAGCCAAACCAACTGAAGAAAACAGAATTGTTTTTTTGGAACGATCCAATGCTTCAGGGTTTCCACTGCTCGTGATATATCCAACTCCACCCCATACGAAAAATCCGGTTGCGATAAGGCCTGAGAGAGTAACAAAGATCTGGATTACGTTTTTGATGAAGTTTTGAATTTTGGTAACATCAGCATCTGCTGCAAAAACTGGTGTAACTACGAATAAACTGGTGATAATAATTGCCTGTAAGAAAATAATCTTTTTCATAACATTTCCTCCTTTCCTACGTTTTGATACAAAAAAAGCTACCCGGAGGCAGCCCATTAAAAAATACTATAACTTTATCACTTTATATCAAAATACATCACTCAAGTCAAGCACTACCTTGGGACGAAAGTTATTTTTCAACAGAATTTCTTACAGTCCTGTATATAGCTCCAAGTTCGCGCACTGATTCCATTTTATTTTCAAAAATAAATTTCCTGCAATTTTCTGGATTGTCTTTGTAAATCTTGCGGACGCAAAACACAAGATTTTTTATATCTTCAAAAACCTGACTGGAGGATTGATTATCAAAAATCATCACATAGAAAAATAACATGCAAAATAGTAGTAAATTAAAAACAAAAAATGTAGGAAAAAAGTAAAGCAAAATTATAAGTAAAATGCTAGCCTCTATTCCATTTCTCCAAGCATGATATTTGAAGCCTGCAAAATTATTGTATGAAATGACATAAATCGCTCCTTCAGGATTTTCTTTTTCCGAATCTTCAATCTTTAGAATATTGATTCTTTTCAAGTAGTAGTTGATGGTTGATCTTTTTTTAATATGAACCTTATACATCCAGTTTTTTTTAATCAAAAACCAAAAAGTATCTGACAATGTAAAAATTATAAAAGAAATTACGCTTACAAATACAACCTTTAGAAAATAAAAAAGAATGTCATTGGGATTTGGGTTGATTGAGAGTGCAAATATAAAAACGACAACAAGTCCTATTGCAAGAATACGTTTATCTACTGGTGAAGACTGCAAAAGGAAGCGTGCCCTATTCCTACATGAGACAAAATCCCCTTGGATTTCGGAAAACAAATTCTTAATTTTTCTAAACACAGATAAATTATACCCTGTTCCTGTGTTTTTACGATGATTCAGTTTGTTTAATGGCTGATGATAAGTTTGCCTCATTCTTACACATAATATGATTAAAAAAGCCTCGAAAAACAAATTAAGTAGTGGTAAGATAAGTAAATTAATGGCTAAAACTAATTTCTATCCAGTTTGGGGAACAATATATATCCCTGAGATAAATATAATAAAAGGGGACATTACAAAGCAGAAAGTAGACGCTATAGTCAATTCTGCAAATGAGTATCTGATTGTTGGCGGAGGTGTTGATGGTGCAATTCACCTGGCAGCAGGAGACGCGCTGGAGGAAGAGTGTAAGAGCATTGGAAGATGTGAAATAAGCGAAGCAGTTATAACCAAAGGCTACAATTTACCAGCTAAGCATGTTATCCATACCGTTTCTCCCAGGTATAAAAACGGGGAAAAAATCGAAAACGTGATCCATCTACTCCGTAACTGTTATAAGAATACTCTTCGCCTGGCTCTAAAAAACAACATTGAATCTATAGCATTTCCTGCTATAGGAACAGGAATTTTTCAAATTCCCTATGATAAGGCGTGCAAGGTAGCGTTATCTTCCATAAAAGAAATTGTATGCGATCCGTCAGAGTTCCATTTTTTCAAAAAAATAAATTTTATTGTCCGTACTGATGAGAATTACGAAACATATGTAAATAAGCTCAAGGAATTTTTTAAACAAGATGATAAAGATCTTACTCCTGGATTCCATACATTTATTCCCGAAAAACACCAGATATAAAATTTACCCAAACGTGGTAATATAAATCAAAAGCAATACAATAATACCTTGAAAAATTATTTCTATTATAAAAATAAAAAGCAAGTCGTACCCGTTTTAGATGAGGGAAAAAACACGCAGGCAAAAAAGAAGCTCACTCAAATTTTCAATACCAAAAATGAATTAATACCAAGCCACTTTTTAGAGAGGTGGCCAGAGGTTGCTTTATATAATCCCGGAGGTGATGTTGAAAAAGCCAATGCCATTTTGATTAATCCGGAGGACGGCGCATATGACCTATCCAATCCACTGAACGACATGACAGGAAAAGAGTGGGTGAAGTTTAGTTGTAGTTGGTTTATTTTTAATGCTCTGCATAAAGATTTAAAAGAAGAGAGAGAAATATCTCCCAATACTCAAGACCATCCAGCAACATTCTCTCCAACGATGATTGAAGGCTTTGTGAAGTTCTTTACGAAAAAAGGGGAGAATGTGATCGATCCCTTTTGTGGTATCGGAAGTACTATGGTTGCATGTAAACGAACGGGTAGAATTGGCTATGGAATCGAGCTTAATAAAAAATATTATGATTTGTCTCTTAAACGAACGCCAGAATTCAAAAAAAATATCTTTAACGAAAATGCGAGCAATATTAAAAAACTAAACCTACCCAAGATGGCTTTTTCGATATCTTCCCCTCCATATTGGAATGTTTTAAATAGAAGCACCAAAGATTTCAAAAACGTTAGAACTAAAGGTGGTTTTGACGTTAATTATTCCGAAGCAAAAGAAGATTTGGGAAATATTGATGACTATGAGTTATTCCTAGAGAAATTAGCGAATATATATTTTGATATTTTTGATTTGCTCAAAGATGGAGGATACCTCGTGGTTATTGTGAAAAATATTAAAAAGGAGGGTAAGATGTATCCATTGGCATGGGACATTGCCCGGCTTCTTTCAAAGAAGTATACTCTTAAGGACGAGAAGCTCTGGATACAAGATAAAGTTGGCCTTGCCCCTTATGGATATCCTTCAGCGTGGGCAAGCAATATCCTGCATCATTACTGTTTAATTTTTCAAAAGAAATAAAATGTCATTAAATATTTCACAAATTGTAAAAAACCTTATCGACGTAAACGATATTGAGTATGATCGGCGATATTCACGTGTAGCAAAACTCCATAAATATTGGTCGAGAAAACCCTGGTTTGTTATTGATCAATACATCGAGAAGTACTCCAAAAAAAATCATCTTGTTCTGGATCCATTTTGCGGAAGTGGAATTATTGGATTGCAGTCGATTTTGGCTGATAGAAATTTTATTGGTTACGATCTAAATCCCTTTGCTGTTTTTCTTGCAAAAAACTCTTTAGAAATTAATTATAATCCTGCCTCTTTTGAAAAGGAGTTTTTGGTAATTGAAGATACCGTTAGAAAGAAAATAATGGCTCTCTATAAAACAAAAGATAAATATATTTTGTATACCATTCTTGGGAAAAAGAATAGTAAGGACTACAACGCTGTTATTGCCGATACCAACTTTCAAAGTAAAGAAAAAGTTAGTTTGTCTCAACATGACCTAGATCCAAGAGTAAAGTTTCCTAAAAACTTGAAATACCCGGATAAGGATTTCCCTAAAAAGTTTTATAAGGATAGGTTTTCGTATAAGGGTGTGAAACAAGTATCCGATATGTTTTCGAAAAGGAATCTTCTCTCCTTGGCGCTACTTCATGCTGCGATTAATAAGTTGCCTCTAAAGAATAGAGACTTATTTATGCTAGCTTTTACAAATACTCTCTTGCATGTGAGTAAATTAAAAGCTGAGAATGTTCGCCCTCTTGGCGTGAATAACTTTTGGATTCCTGATGACTTTATTGAAGAGAATGTATGGTGGAGATTTGTTGATCGAGTTGAGAACGTAAAAATGGCAAAACAGGTTATTGCAGAGAAGGCTTCTCGAAATGAGGTCTTCAAGCCGGTATCTAAAATCTACAACAAGTCATCCCTGAATATGTCCGAGATAAAGCTATCCAGCGTGGATTACCTAATTACTGACCCACCTTATGGAGATGCGATTCAATACTCAGAGCTCTCATACATTTGGAATTGTTGGTTAGAAAAGGAGTTTGAGATTGAGGATGAAGTCATTATAAACCCTGTTCAAAAAAAAGGAGTAAATGAATATTACGACCAACTCGTTTCTTTTATTGCAGAAGCCAAGAGAGTTCTAAAAAAAGATGCCTATTTTACATTGGCATTTCATAACAAGGATTTGAAGATTTGGATAAATCTAGCGGAATTGATAAGGGATCACGGGATGGATCTAGTAGACATCTCTTCCTATGACACTTTTGGCAGTCCCTATAACAAAAACTGGGCTAAGTTTTCACCAAAGTCTGATTTCTATGTTACTTTCAGAAACTCTGAAAAGAAAATAAAGGCTTCACGTAAAAAAATACTCTATCCTGGAGAAATTGCCGATGAAATCATCAAATGCTTAGGCGAGAAGAATGATAGACTTTTTAACCTGAACAAAGCATATGACCTGTTCGTGGGCGTTGTAATAAGTAAGATCTTTGATGGGGCTCAAATAGCCGAACATGAAAAATTGAGCATTGAAAACATAACGAATCTTTTTCAAAAGATTACTCATGTTCAAAAAAAGGAAACCTTTCAGCCAGTGTTACTTAACCCAGAATACATCTAGTTATATGGAAATATATACTAAAGATTTTTTTAATATATTCAAAGCCAATTTCGACTTCGAGATTATCGAGACGGAAATGGGACAGGCCGTCAAAATGCCAGCAAAGGAAGCTTTTATTTATAGCAGTATTACCGGTGCGGGATATTTTGAAAACCCGATTTATCCTTTTACTCCGAAGGGATTAATGAAACTTTTCTATAATGCGTTTAACTACAAATTTGTGTCAGGAATTTTTGACAATGGTGTTTTAAAAAATACACCGTATATCTTTTCGCAAGCAAAGAAATATTTGTTCGAGGGTGATAAATATATCGTTCCAATTGAGTTTGAGTCGGAAGAAAAATTAATTGATTTACTCAAATCAAAATTTGATCGCATAAAGAACCGCGAAAATTATATCATCCAGCGGATTGAAACGAGCAAGCAAGGTAACGGAATGGAACCCTTCATGGAATACCTTGCAGGAGAATACTTTAGGCATCTCGGCTTCATTGTAGAGAATCAAATACCGCTCGCCCATGCGATCGGGTCTCCAGACTTCGCAGGATATGGTTTGAGCGATCTTATAACAAAAATAAGCAACTATGGGTACCTCTCAAATACTGGTTTTCACATGATTGAATTGGCGCTTATCAGAAATTTCAAGCAGGGGAAGAAAAATGAAAGTAATCACATCAATAACGATTTTATTGTCGGCGAAGCAAAAACCGGCAATCTTGTCATGACCAAACAACTGGAGAAATATCTCAACACAGGACTGTTTGATCAAGGATTCGAGATTCATCCTGCAAAGGCTAAGCCTTCGAAAGACTATTTCGGTTTAATCAGTCTGGATGCTGACTTAAAAATAAAAATCATCCTTCCTGTAACTACATATACAACAGAGAATTCGCTTTCACGGGAAGATTACACGATCTGGCTCGGGAACTATATTAAGTTTTATCTCATTTCAAATCTCACGAATGATGAACTCAAGCAATTCTATCTTGAAGTGAAAGGTGAAGAAATAAACAAAGAATCCGATCTGGTTAGTTTTGTCTTGGCGTTGGAAACGGAAATGATTCTTGAGAAAATTAAATCCCTATAATATGGCATACTCTAGCGACGAAATCATAAAAAGAGAGATACTAGATACCCTTGGGCATGAGACCAATGGTATAAAACTTCGCATCTTTCCGCAAAGCAGCAATGAAGACCAAAAACCTTTTTCAGAGGGCGGTCTTACTTTCGGATTTAAAGGTGTTTCTTACGGTTCTTGTGATGCTGCCTGGTACGTCGATGAAAAATGGGTGGACGGACTCAATGGCAAAGAAATAAATAAAAAGCCGGTGATCGCACTTGAAGGCACGGACGCTTTAAGCAGGAACTCTGCTGGTAACGCTTTGTATCAACGATTCCACCATGCGCTCGGTGGAGTAAAGAACGGAATCGTCGGCGTTTACTATTTAAAAAAAGGCACGCAGAAGATCCAACCGGACCTTTTCGGCATGGCCTATTTCGCATCCAAAGTGGAGAAAGGAAAATATTTAATCACGGACGACCTCTCTATCGTTAAGGATTTATTGGAGTGCTACCACGACCCCGTAGCATTTTCTGCTTACGTCGATGCGTATCTTGAAAAAATGTACGATCTTTTTATTACCAAATTCAACGTCGCTTACAATGGGGATTGGAAAAAGTTTGCAGAGAAACGGTCAACAATCATAAAAGACGGTTACGTGATTAAGTACGCAGGCAGAATGAGAAGGAATTTCACGGACGGATCGCAGCGCGCAGGACACATCGCTGTTGGCGAGATGTTTCTCACTAAATACTATTTCTACGATAAAAAGTTTTACTATCTCTTCCCTAAAATGACGAACAAAGACTTGGAAGTTCTTGATCACAGTAAGACCACAGACAAAGAGTGGTTTCTTTTGCGAAATGAAGCCAACGTAGAGATAAAGACGATGGACGATATTGTCGGGCTTGATCAATCAATCCGAGAATCACTGCTGAGCATACAAGACACTCCTCTAAAGGGAGAGGCTATGCATATTTTTAATGAATGTATGAATGACATAGTCCCAAAATTGGATAACGGAAAATATAAGCTAAAGCTGTAAGGCAATTTGAGGTATGAGTTATCAAAAATGGGTTGATGAAAAAATTAATTGGTTGACTGCAGTTTTAGCTGTTACCAAAGAGTTATTTCAGAAAAATTACGATCTTATATATTCAATATATCCATATCTGGAATCCGGAAAGACTGAGGATGCACAAAAAGTAGTTAATCTTATTTCTAAAAATTTAAACATAGCCCCACCTTTACTTCGTTATGACTGGTCCGGAGAATTAGATCATGATGCGGCTTCAAGAGGTCAAATGTCAAACGGTCAGATAATAGTTTCTCTCACTTTTACTAAAAATAAATATCTCTTAGCCGCAACTGTGGTTCATGAATTAATGCACTATGTTTTGATTCATCGAAAGAATGTTATTCTTCCAGACACGCTTGAAAATGAAAAATTAACGGATTTGGCTGCAATGGTTTTGGGTCTTGAAGGCGTTATGTTAAATGGAAAAGTAATAGATACTTTCAAGGATAAGATTAATACTTTGGGATATCTAAGCTTAGAAGAAATCGCATATGCAAGCCAAAAAATACATTCTGCAAGAAATATAAAGGGTTACGTCAATTTGAATAACTATGGTTTGCAGATTATCAATGGGACGATTAGTAATGCTCAAAATACCCAACATTCTTATGATTCTGATTTAGACTTGAAAGCAATTAAAAAAATGTTTGGTTCCGCCGGTAAACACGCCAAGACCTTGCTTGCCAACTCGAAAAGAAGCTTTTCAAACGTAATAAGCTCTTCACAAAGGAAAAACTGTCCATTTTGTCGTAAAAGTATTCAAAAAGACTCAGATATATGTAAGTTTTGCCATAGGGTAATAAGAGAAAGAATTAATGCTTAGCTGTTTAATTGCTTTACTTTAATACCAGTAGTACAATATTTTACCAATGGATAAGAAGTATCAGGTTACAATGATGAAGACGGAAGATATGGCCAATTTACCTTCCGGCAACAAGCCCATAGATGATAAATTAAAAGAGTTCTTAAAAGGAGCATATCTGGGTAAGTTCTTATGTCATACTGCGATGATTTCTATTGAGGGAATACACCCTTTTTCAGATTATAAGCCCAAAATATCAAAAGAGTTTAAAGATTATTTTCATTACCGTTTTGCATCAGGCTTCCCCTCCACTCTTTATGTTTACCAAGAAGGTGAAAAATTTATAATGAGCGATGATTACTTAGCTTATTATCAATACTTAGAAGACGGCGTGAAAGAAGTACCGTGTACGGTTCTTGGCGATCCGATAGGTAAGTATGTATTTAAAAAAGGGATGCCTTTTAAGCTCGATCCTGCGGCAGATCCCATATACATAGAGCCTTAAGATCCAAAATCCTAAACTTGCCAGGTTTGAGTTAAGGTTTTGATGTTTACTTCAAGATCCGACCAAAATAACTAGGGTAAAGTTGTTAGAAAGGCAGGTGGATCAAATGGTTTATGAGCTATACGGTCTCACACCCGAGGAAATTGTAATTGTAGAGAGGGTAGAAAAGGTGAGTTAAAAGTTAACTATCAATATTGAGATTATGAGAATTATTGAATTTAGTATTAAGAACTTTAAATCGATTGGCAATGATGGATTAAATTTCGATTTTACAGAAAATATTATCGCCCTTATTGGAGAGAACAACGTGGGAAAATCTTCTATTCTGCAAGCCTTAGACTACTTCTTTTCAGGAACAAAGACTATTCCAACTCAATATTTTCATAACTTAAAAACTGACCAATCTAATGCAATTACAATTGATGTAAAATTTGGCGCACTTTCACATAGCGACAAAGACCATCAAGCAATAAAAACTTATATGTCTACTAGTGGAGAGGGAAATGAATATTGGTTACTGCGAAAAGTTTATTATTACACTGAAGATGGAAAATCTAAATGTGATTACATAGCTATTGTAGACGGCGAAGAGAAGAACAATCCAAGTGGCCTAACACAAAACTGTGACGACTTGTTTACTAACGAAAAAATGCAAAAAATATTTGTTCCAGCCGTACAGGAAATTTCTGCTGTTGTAGATGGTAAAAAGAAAACCCCATTCTCACAAATTTTTCAATTGCTTTTGTCCGAGGAACTACAGGAAACCGAACAATATAAAGCGCTTATCACTGCACTTAGTTCTTATTCTGAACTCTTCAAGGGCAATACTAAACATTCTAAAGTCCAAGAAATTGAAGCACTAATAACAGAAAAGTTAAAAAGAATTATCAATGCAAATGGGCTAATAGACGTAGAACTACCTGCAGAAGACAAATTGATGCCTATACCTTCCCTTTCAACTGATGATGGTAGACCTATTCCAATAGCGCCAGCAGACCAAGGTCATGGACTTCAGCGATCTTTAATATTTTCTCTTCTTGAATTATATGCAGAAGCAGTGAGTTCTCCAGATAAAGAAGTTGGGGTAACAAATTTATTACTGATTGAAGAACCAGAAATTTTCATGCATCCTCAGATGGAAAAAAAAATAGCTAATGTATTATATGCATTGGCTGAAAGTGGTCACGCACAAGTTATTTGTACTACGCACTCTCCAATCATGATCCGTTTGACTGAGAAACAAAAGTCCTTAGTGAGATTGTTGCGCAATGAAGACAATAAATTGAAATCCATCCAGGTTGAAGAGGATATATTTACAGGAGATCAAGAGGAAAAAAAGAAAACACTTCGGATGGTTATGGATTTCGACTCATCAGTAAAAGAACTTTTCTTTGCTAAACGAGTCATACTTTTGGAGGGAGATACTGAGTATATGACATTTCCTAGAGTAGCAGACTTACTAGGTGTCTTCGAAACCACAGAGAACAAAATTAAAAAGGATGATGTTACACTGGTAAATTGCAGAAGCAGAAACAATATCCCAATTTTTCAGGAAATCTTAAACTTTTTTGAAATCGATTATGGTGTTGTTCATGACTTAGAGGGGCAAGGTGCAACTGAGGGTAAAAATCAAGAGATACTAGAATTGCTTAATAACGATGAGAGTAAAAGAAAATATTTTGATCCTAAAATAGAGACTACGCTGGGAATTGAAGAAGAAAGGCCAAAGTGGTTTAAGGCACTAGAAAAAGTAGAAATATTACATAATGAGGGAAAACTTGACGAAAAATTAGGTGAATATATTAGATTTATATACGTGCCTTAATTTGGTTATTAAATTATATGTCTCAGTACTATAATCCAAACAGACAAAGAAATATTTATGATCCGAATTCTTCGGATTTGTTTCGACTCAGTCGTTCTAAAATTGACCTTTTTCTAAACTGTCCTCGTTGTTTTTATCTTGACCGTAAGCTTGGAGTTGCTCAACCACCCGGTTATCCATTTTCTCTCAATTCTGCTGTTGATAAGCTTTTAAAGAAAGAGTTTGATATTCACCGCGCGGTCGGTACCGTACACCCTTTAATGAAAACCTACGGAGTTGATGCAATACCACTCGCCCACGAGAAAATTGATGAATGGCGCGATTCTCTAAGACGCGGCATTACTTTCAAGGTTGATAGGGAAAACGTAATAATTACTGGTGGAGTTGATGATGTGTGGATTAATCCGCAGAAAGAGTTTATTATCGTTGACTACAAAGCAACATCAAAGGATGCGGAAGTAACACTGGATGCTGACTGGCAAATTGGCTATAAAAGGCAAATGGAGATCTACCAGTGGTTATTTAGAAAGAACGGCTTTAAAGTGTCTTCTACGGGCTATTTTGTATATTGTAACGGCGATACCGACAAGATAGCCTTTGACGGAAAGCTTGAGTTTGATATTAAGCTACTTCCCTACACCGGAGACGACTCTTGGGTTGAGAAAACTGTTCTCTCTGCTATAGAATGTCTTAAGTCAGACCAAATGCCCCTTTCAGGGAAAGATTGTGATTATTGTAAATACCGTAACGCAGTAAAGAAGATCGAGAATTAGAACGAATAAAAAAATGGATGACCAACAAAAAACTATAACATTTAGCGGAGATGAATATCTAAAGATTCTTGGTATAGTAGAAAAAATCTGCAGCAAAGCCTCCTCTGAAAGCGAACCGCAGTTTGTAATTGTTATGGGTGGAGTGGGTGTCGGAAAAACCACAATAAGACACGAAAAATATAATGATTATGTTAATTTTGAATTCGGAGAAATTTTCAATATCTTTAAAAAAGAATTTGGGGAAGATGATCCGAAACTAACAGCTATGACATCAGTTGCATGCGATTTGATTTTAAATGAAAGTATTGAGAAGAAAAAAAACATAGTAACAGAGCTTATTGGTGACAAGGAGGAGGATGTACGCAAATTAATAGATGGAATGCTTGATTTGGGGTACAAGGTTTCACCTCTATTTATTACTGCAGATCCTGCAGAATCTTATAAACGGCATTTGAAACTGGTAGATGAAAATAAAGACTATTTGTCAGCTCATTTTACTCAAGATACTACAATGTCTTTTTTCTTTCACAAATTCGAGAACAACTAATTTCTATCTCTCCATTATTTTCCACTGGAAAGGTGATTTTTGTATTTTCTACTGTTTTTTTGAGATCAATAAATTTAATTTAGCTAGATTTACCAGGCTTGAGTTAATGTTTTGATGTTTACTTCAAGATCCGGCAGGAGCGGGTTTTGCGGCCAGGCTTTCGTGAGTTCCAGGATCACATTTTTATATCTTTCTGCTTGCATTTCTTTTGAAGCGTTAAATCTTTTGAACATATCGTCTCCCTCTATTTCAAAGTCGTTAAGCTGATCAGTCATATTGTGCAGAAGATCTGCGGATTTGACTAACAGTGAGTCCTGTTTCATGTCCTTTATATGTTCCATTGCGATCCGTTTTCTCTCTTCCCATGGAAGTCCCTTGTCTTGTTCTGTGACATCGTTTACGATCCTTGCTACCTCCTCTCCAAATTCTTTGCGGATGTCTTCAGCTGTTATTTCTGTATCCTCAATCGTGTCATGCAATATTCCTGCAATAATAATGTCTTCTGAAGCACCCGTTCTTGCAAGGATTATTCCAACACCAAGAGGATGAATGATGTAGGGCACCTGTTTACCCTTTCTTGTTTGCCCCATGTGAGCCGTGATTGAAATATCAATTGCTTTTTGAAGTCTTGGAGTATAAATCATTACACTTTATTGTACTGTTTATCAGTAGAAATTGCGAGAAATTGAGAACTTATTCAATTCAAAAGGGTTGCACCCCTCTTTTGACAAGGGTCTAGATAAACGAGATCGTTGTCTCGCCCTTGCAAAATTCACCCTGCTATAGCTTGCAGCATGTATTGGAAGCATGTGCATGCTTCCAGAAAACTATTTTCTAGGAAAAAGCCAAGAAAGGGGGTGACAATAATGCAACTGCTAACAAAAGAAATAACAACAAGACTACCGGTTTTGTACACTCAGGAAAATGAAGAGGATCCCATGGTAATCTGTAAATTCTTTGCTGTTTTTACAAACTGGACATGGTACGGCATAGAGTTTGACGGAAAAGATCTGTTTTTCGGATATGTTGCGGGAGATTTTCCGGAGTTAGGATACTTTACTCTTTCCGAGCTTCAAGGTCTCAAGGGACCAATGGGTTTGGGTATTGAACGGGATATGTATTTTAAACCGTGCAGACTATCAGAGATTAAAAAGAAGCACGAACCGGAGGTTTAGTTTTTGCCGCTTGCCTTTATTTTTGTAGAGGCAAGCAGTAAGTACTAAAATATATAGAAAGGAGGAAAACAATTATGATAGATCCAAGGCTCACAAATGAGCACGAAAACGAAATTCTGGAACTTATTGATAATCAAAATGAGTACACGAGAAGCGACTTACAGGGAATAGTCACAGTACTAGTCAATAAGATTATGAATGAGGGCTACAAAATAATTAGCAACCGAGAAAAAACAAGATAAAAAGTTTCTTTCGGAAGGTCTGGCACATCTTCATCTCCAGTTGGCGTGGGAGCCAGATTGCCCACCTCGAAAGATATTAGTATTATACTACTTTTTTCCAAATATTAACTTTTCCATTACCGAATCTGATAAGATCTTGAGTCGTTAAATATAACGAGATATCCTCAAAAGTTTTTGCAAGTTTTGCTTTGCCGTAATGAGAAACAAATGCTCTTCTTCTTTCATTTGCCATTACAAAAAATATTGAAGGTGAAGGGCTGTTCTCGGTGTTTGCCTGCCAACTCCCATCTTGAAAGTATGTTAGATATTTCCTGACGCTATATCTTATTATTCCGGTTTTATCTTTATATTCATCAAACAGCTCAAGAAAATATCTTTTAGTTACGCCATTTGTCTCAACTGCAATATAAGCATCCAAATCTTTAGGTAAATAATCAAAACTATCTAAGTCTTGTGAAGTGCAAAAGGCCATTTTAGATTTTTTATCTTTTTGTGATAAAAAGAATAAATAAGTATCAACTAAAAATAAACAATGTTCTTTGAATATTTTTGTTAAATTTTTTTCCTTGTAAATTCTGTTTAAGAAACTTTTACTGACATCTTTATTTTCTTTGAGAATATGTCTTGATCCTGACGCAAGACAATAGATGTAAGGTTTTGTAATATCGTGATCCTCCACAATCGCATATATATACCTTTTCTTTCTTAAGTCTTTGAGCCATTCTTTTATTCTTTTTGGGTCTTTGTGGTTAAAGTATTTTTGTTGTTGTGACGTAGTAGTAAAGCGGAATTTAAGAAGAAAGAGAATTATTTTTTTTTGTGATTTAGTAATGGGTGGTGGTAATGTTTTCATTTGGTTAGTTTTTGATGTGAGCAGTTGATTAAGGCAGAAGTTAGTTTTATATATCTATGGTTTGGATTATATTACATCCCCTTATATTTATATAAGTATAAAGAGTCTGTGTTATTGCTTAGTTTTGCTTCATTATTATATTTATTCTGTCCCTACATGTGGGGACAATTTTTAGTACATTTTACTTTCAGGAAATAGTACATCATTTACGGTTTTAACTGTCTTATTTACATGTTCTGTCTCATTAGCTTCAGTGATAATATTACTAACTTGATGATTAACTTTTTTGTAAACAATCGCCCAGTTTTTTCTCGATGATTCGATTAGTTTTTCAAACTTTTTAGCATCTTTCTTAACGGGTATGTAAATTGTTTCACCGGAATATGCCTCTTCCGGCTCTAAAGCCGAGACCTTAATATAAAAGTTGTATTTCGGAAGATTGGCAATTTCTCCACGGCTTATATATGGAGCAAACTGAGCAAGCATTAATTCTTCATCAATGTAATTAGCGCTTCTGAAACAAACAACAGTCGTAACGTTAGCTAAGATGACATTAACTATATTCCTATCATCCTGTTGAGAAGTTGACTGCTCGGCAATAGTAACTCGAAGTTTATATTTTCTTCCTTCAGATAACATTTTGGTAAATGAATGGGTTGCAAAGTTTTGAAACTCATCAACATAAAGATAGAACGGTTTTCGTTTGCTTTCGGAAATATTAGAACGCTTTAATGCTGCCTGCTGGATCTTTGTCATAATCGTTGTTCCTAAAAGACGGGAGGTATCCTCACCAAGTTTTCCTTGTGAAAGATTACAGATAATTATCTTTCCGGAATTCATAAGCTGATCAAAATTAACAGTAGACTTTGGTTGTTCTAAAATTCTTTTAGCAGTTGGAGAGAAAAGAAACCGTCCAATCTTGGCAGTAACGCCTCCCGTCATCTTAACTATTTGATAGTCTCCGGCACGTCCGAATTCAAACTTCCAGAAGTTTTTTAAGTTCTCATCTTTCAATTTGGCAATTATTTTTTTTTGGAACGGAGGATTGTTCAAAAGATCATAAACCGTAAAGATGGTTCTATTCTCAACCGTAAAGGCAGTGTAAATTGTGTTTCTTAAGATATATTCAATTCTGTGAGCATTAGTATTTTCTTCCTTTGAAAACACTTTTCTAAATAGAGAAATAACGCCCTCGCAGACGACTTCTTTTTCAAGTTCCGCTTCATCCTCATCTAAACCAGGCGTAAGCTCAAGAATGTTGATTCCAATTGGGTATTTTAAATCAATTGGATTTATAAAAACCAAATCATTAATTCTTTCCTTCGGAATAATAGAAATTAAATCATCAGCAACGTCTCCGTGAGGATCAAGAAATGCCATACCCCGACCTTGCTCAATATCATGCTTTGCCATTGAAAACATCATTGTTGTTTTTCCTGATCCTGTCCGCCCGATAATATACATATGGGTTTCCCGTTCTTCCTCTGTCAGACCTATATCAGTTGTTGTTCCTCCATGGTTATTCTTTCCGAAGATTACATCATATTTGTTTCCTTTCTTTAGAGAAAGAGGCGCAGGTAAGGTTTTACTGTGTAGTTTGACCAAGTTTTCAGTATCAGTCATGCCGGTAAAAGGAAAATGGAAAATACTTGATACTTCAGAAATAGAAAGAACTGATGCGTTTACTAATGACAACATTCTTTTCTTGAAAAAATAGAAAAGCTTGATATTCAAAAATCTTTTGGTCGTAAGTGACTGGTACCCTGTTGATGAAAAAGTAGAAAAAGATGACTTAAAGCCTTGCACTCTTTCGGATAAATCATTTTTATCTTTAAAAGCCATAAATAATCTTATTGTTGTATCAAATAATGGTTGGTTAATTTTTGAGTCTATGGAGCTTACCGCATCCATTTCTGATGCCGATTTTGTCTTAAGTGGTCTATATGAGTTATATAAAATCCACTTTAAAAACCACGGTGTGTTTAGGTATTTAATGACGTTGCCATTAGAGGAAATTAAGCTTGATATCTTTTTAGTTCTTTTGTTTTTTGTAGGAGAAACTACAAGCTGAAGAGATATTAACTCATCAGGTAAAAGCTTTGTCATCTGACCCGTTAGATATGCAATCGGATCATGCATTTCTAACTCACTTTGTCTTTTGAGTGAGAACGCAAAATGATTAGAGAGTTTAAATTCCAGTACTTTGTATAAATATTTACTTAAACCTGCGTTTTCAGGTAGATATTCATTAGCTACACGAACCCTTAAGTTCGGAAGATATGACAATAAGCTCTTTTTTAATGTATTTAGCTGTTTAGGAGAGGTTCTAATCAAATATCTGATTCCTAGATCTCGAGTTGAGGCAATCTCTAAAGAAAATCTGGCTTGATATCCAAGCAATTTATCCCTAAAGGATCTCTGATTTCCAAGTGAATGAATAATAGAAAATAACTGGTCGGTTGTATAGGCGTTTTTTTCAGTAATTGAAGGAGGGGTAAGTTCTAAAAGTACAGACTTCTCATCTAGGGAATGTTTGATAAACAGGAGCCTTCTTACAATAAGAAGGATAAATGCAATTGATATGGTTACTAAGAGAAGAGCGAAGGGAAAGGAATAAAAAATGTCACTATTAAGTTTTACTAAATTAAAGTTTTTAAATACACTTCCTACTAAATAATCAGCTCTTAGCTGCTGAACGTTCATACCTTTTTACGGACAGGCAGTTAATGGGATTATATATAATACGTGAACGTTTGCATAGCCTAAAAAATACTAAAAAGGAAGTATCTCAGAAGATTTAATTTTAAGTGCTTGGCAAAGGCATTGTATAACTGAAATTGAGGGATTCTCCTCTCCCCGTTCAATACCTGCGTAATAAGTAATGGATATGCCAGCAGAATTTGCGACTTCTTCTTGCAATAAGTGCATCTGTTCCCTTATTTGTTTCAGATTTCTACCTATTTCCTGTTGGGTTTTAAGGTCAACGCTAAATGTCATTCGGCATAGTATACCATTTTTTGAAACGGTCAACTTACATGGTATTTTTAGCTTCAAAATCAACCCTTTTAATGCTTGACAACTATAACTATAGTTACTATACTATAACTATAGTTGCAGTATGAACAGGTATTTGTAAATATGGTTAGTACAGAGTTTTTAGATAAGTTTAAGAAGCTATATAAGGATAAATACAACATTATCTTAAGTGATGAAGAAGCAACAAGGCTCGGAACACATTTCCTAAATCTAATGAAGATTTTAATTAAACCCAAGCCTAAAACGAACATAAATCAAGAAAAGCCTGTTTATCTGGAAAGTGAGGTAGAACGATGAGATTGGGAGAATACACATCTTCAAGTAAAGCAACAGAGTCAACACCGCTCATACCGAGATACATGATCTATTGCCGTAAAAGCTCTGAATCCGATGAAAGACAAATTCAGTCTTTACCTGATCAGATTAAAAGCCTTACTGAATTAGTCAAACAGAAGGAATTGGAGTTGATCGGTGAACCACTACAGGAGCAAAAGACAGCAAAAGTTCCCGGAAGACCTCTGTTCGGTCACTTAGTCCAAATGGTTGAGGATGGAAAAATTAACGGTATTGTGCTTCTTAATCCTTCAAGACTTTCACGGAACACCATTGATACCGGACGCATAATTTACCTTATGGATCAGGGAAAGCTACTCGAGGTGGTTACCCCATACCAGACGTTCAAAAACAATCCTAATGACAAATTTATGCTCAATCTTCTCTGTACGCAGGCAAAGCTTGAGAATGACAATAAAAGCGTCAATGTTAGAGAAGCTCTTCTGCTTAAAGCAGAAAGAGGAGTATATCCTGGCAAAGCAAGGCCGGGGTACAAGAATAATCACGAAAAACCTCAAGGGTTAAGAGACATTTCTGCCCATCCTATCTACTTTTCCTTAATGAGAAAGCTATTCGATCTTGCCTTGACTGGCAATTATAGCGTTGAAAAACTGGTTAGGGAAGCTGCAATTTTGGGAATTAGAAGTTCAAAAAGCGGAAAGCCTATCGTTAAAAGCTGGATGCACAGATTGCTTCGAGACCCTTTCTATACGGGTAGATTTATTTACTGCGGAAAACTCTATCGGGGACAGCATCCGGTCATGATTACAGATGCAGAGTTTAATCTTTTACAAGATATTTTAGACGGCAAATCTAAAGGGAAACTGCAAAAACATGATTTTGCTCTAAACGGGATAATGCGATGTGGCGAGTGTAATTATTGTATAACCGCTCAAGAACACACAAAGAAATATATGAATGGCAACACACAGACTTTTGCGTATTACTGTTGCACTAAAAAGAGCAGCAAAAAATGTAGCCAACCATACACGGCAACTTCCGATCTTGAAGGACAGTTTGCTAATGAATTAAGTATATTTGAGGAAATGGAACCTGAGTTTATAGATATAGCATATGAAGCTTTAGATGATGCTGGGAATAAGGAAGAAGGCGTTAATAATGATAGTCTTAAAGCCCTTCAGGGCGCCCTGGACGGGGTTAATAGGAGAATAGACAACTTAGTGGCACTTAAGATCTCACCAGACAATTCTGATGGATATTTATTGTCTGATATCGAGTTTTCCGACAGAAAAAGAAGTTTAATGATGGAAAAGGATAAAATTTCCCAACAACTTTCTCAACTGAGCCCCGGTAGTGACTGGGTAGAAATAGCTAGGGATGCTTTTGATTTTGCTACTCTTGCCAGAAAAAGGTTTGAAAATGGGGATTCAAATGATAAAAAAATCATCTTTAAGGCAATCGGCGTGAACCCGATCTTACTAGATCGAAAATTACACTTTCAGCCTCAATTTGTCTTTATTAAGATAAAAAAGGGTATAAAAGAGACTAATGAAGAAACTACTCGGCGTGAACCTATAAAAAGCCCGTCAGAACAAGCTAATCTAAAAAACTATCTAAAAAGTTCTCTATGGTGCGG
>CAYXWO010000004.1:0-24748 GCA_964468825.1 uncultured Candidatus Saccharibacteria bacterium
TATCTCGATAACGAGCGTGTGCCATATACCTACACCAGAAAAGAAAACGTTTTTGACGAGCAACATGTGCGTGAGCTCATCACACTCTGTAGGTTTTTATCAAGTGTTGGCAATGTGCATGACGTACAAGATGAGTTACTCCCTGAGATACTTTCATTTTCGTTTTGGGGATTTGATCGTGTAACCATCTGGAAGATAGCAGAAGAGGCGAAGCGTGAACATATCTCGTGGCTCGCAGCTATGCATGCATCTCAGGATGAGAAGGTGAGGGACGTTGCACAGTTTCTGACAGAGCTTGGTGTGCTTGCTGAGACAACGCCACTTGAGATATTGCTCGATACTTTGATTGGCAGTAAAGATATGCCACTAACGAGCGTGGATGAGCAGGAAGACTTTATGTCGTACGGTGCACTCACACTTACCACTTTATTTACATCGCCATATAAGACGCATTATTTTGGTGAAGACGTACTTAAACATTCTCCAAGTAAGTATATTCATTTTTTGTCGTCACTGCGTGTGTTCATGCGAGCGCTTCGTGAATGGCGAGGGGGTGAGGTGATTAAGGCGCGTGACGTGGGAGACTTCGTTGATATGCACGTGGCATATAACATCCCACTTACTAATTCGACACCATTTGCACACAATGAAAACTCAGTCGAGCTCCTTACGTCTCATGGCGCTAAAGGGCTTGAGTTTGCTTATGTATTTATTATTTCACTTAACGACTCGGTATGGGCTGGAAGTAGACGAGGGAGTAAAATTAGCTTCCCGAGTAATCTCCCACTGGCGAGTGCTGGTGACAACGAGGATGACTTCATACGACTTCTCTATGTGGCACTCACTCGTGCGCGACACACACTCTACTTAACACATCACGAGAGTCTTCTCAGATATTTACAGCACGAGTCACTGCCTAAGGCTGAAGTAAAAGAAATGGGGGAGTCAGCGCTTCACATAGCTGCGGGTCTCTCGCCGTATCATGCCCCACCGTTTGCCAAGGATGAACATGCCCTTCTTAAAAAAGTAATTGAAGGGTATATGCTCTCACCAACACACTTGAGTAATTTTCTAGACGTTACGAAGGGTGGTCCAATAAAGTTTCTGGAACAAAACATTTTACGTTTCCCACAGTCAAAGACCCCAAGCGGTGTGTACGGCTCCGCGATACATAAAGCTCTCGAAGAAGGACAGGTGTTTAGTACGAAGATGAAGAAGATCCCAGAGCTATCCATGTTGCTCGACGTATTTAGACGGGAACTAAAATATGGAAGATTATTACAACACGAAGAAGATAAGTTACGAGATCGCGGCGAGAAGGTACTTGAGAGATACTATGAACTTGCGAAGAACTCTTTTGATGGGAATGCAACAGTAGAAGCTAACTTTGCGCATGATTCTGTCGTCATAGACGGAGCGCACATTACCGGGAAGATAGATAAGATGGTCGAAGTTGAAAAGAAGATGTTTTCTGTGGTTGATTTAAAAACTGGCAAAGGATTCTCTTCATTTGAAGAACCAAAACTTACAGACTATGACGAAATTAAATTACATCATTACAGGCATCAGCTTCTTTTCTACAAGCTTCTTATTGAGAACTCACGAAGCTATGAGGGTGCGAGTGTGAAAGATGGGTCACTTGAATTCGTTGAAGAAGAAGTAGAGGGGAAGGTGCAGACGCTTACACTCGACTTTTCTACGACTAGAGAGGAAGAGAGACGATTACGAAACCTTGTTGCTATTGTCTACCAGAAAATTGTTTCGCTTGATTTTCCTGATGTGAGTGAGTATGAAGAAAATCTAGAGGGTATACAAAAGTTTGAAGAAGACTTGTTGTTGGGTAAAGTGTAATACCGTGTTGGCGGCAAAGGAAGAGGTCCGTCAACCCTAAGAGGGTGACGGACCTATCGACCGGACGAATCCGGGTGGAGCTTGACGAGTACGGTACTCACCAATCGATCTGGTTGCCCACGAAGAGCGGCACGCAAGGAAGAGGTATCAATGTTCCCGAGCGTTTCGAGCGAAACGACTTTATAGGAGGCGAGTTTCCTCAGGACTGTGTCGTTCATCTTAAGGAGTGTAAGTGGTGTACATGTGTTTCTACTCCCCTTGATCTTCTTTATGTGACGCTTTACGTTCCTGAGCATTCTTCTCCAGTAGGTGCGTTTGCATTCCTCACTACGGTCGGCAGCTTTAGGAAGCCCTTCGAGTAGCTCCTCCAGTTTGGCGATCCTCGATAGGAGTGGTCGCCTTGAGACGGTTGGTGACGTCATGCGGGTCTCCTTTTAAGGGTCAAAGTATATCCTACACCACAACTGCCACACGGTCTAGAATTACTCTGATATACTTTATCTTATTGTATGCCAGACAAGTACACTGCCACCTGGGTCTCACACTCTTCGATGGGGGATTATCTCAAATGCCCGAGACTCTACTATCTTCATAATGTCTACAAGGATCCTAAGACTGGGCGCAAGATGACAACAGTCTCACCGTACATGTCTTTAGGAATAGCTGTACATAATGTTGTAGAGGGCTTAGGTGATTACCCTTCCGAAGAGAGAATGAATTGCGATCTTAAAAAATGGTTTAACGAAGAGTGGGAGAAGGTCTCAGGTAAGAAAGGGGGGTTTATGAGTCCTGAGGAAGAGAAGCTCTTCAAAGAAAGAGGAGAGAAGATGATTGAGACTGTTGCGAAGAACCCTAGATTTCTTACTAATAAACGCATTAAACTTCCACGTAACGAAATGCCGTGCAATTTTTATTTATCTGAAGATGAGAACATAATTCTTAACGGATTAGTTGACTGGATAGAATATCTTCCAGATGACAGTCTGCATATTGTCGATTTTAAGACAGGTAAAAACGAAGAGAAAGACTCATCTTTACAAATGCCTATTTATCTACTCTTGTGTCACGCCCTCCAAAAAAGAAAAGTATCAAAAGCGAGCTACTGGTATCTTGAGACAGACACCTTAACCAACAAGGAACTCCTATCTTACGAAGAAGCATATAAAGCTGTCTATGATGTTGCGATACAAGTAAAAAGAGCTCGTGACCTAAAGTCTTTTAGTTGCTCAAACGGAGAGACGGGCTGTGTTCACTGTAGACCATACGAGGATATCCTTCGCTTTAAGAAAGGCGAAGATGTCCCTATTGAGTACATTGGGGTGGGAGGTTTTAATCAAGACATATACTTTTTTCTAAAGTAGGTTCTGTAAAGTTACTTTAGATACCTTTCCTGGATGCTATACTAGTAAGCATATGACAATTTTTGGAAAAACAATCGTAGCTATCTTACTCATTGGTGGTGTAGGTGGTGGTGTTTTTTATGCAACTAATTTTATGAAGAATGATGTTCCAATTGAAACTGAGTTAATGACACAGAGTGATGTCTCAACTGCAACTTCAGAAATGACCAGAGGAGAGGAGGTTGAGGGTAAGGTTTTCACTAATAAGGATATGTCTTTTCAAGAGCTCATGAAGAAGACCGGGTCCTATGAATGTACAGTGAAGCAGGCGGTAATGGGTGTAACTACAGAAGGCAAGGTATCAATAAAGGGCGAAAAGGTGAGCGCTGCGTTCTCTAGTACTGTTTCAGGTAAGGTTTATGAAACCTCTATGATTACAAAAGATGGATATGTATATACCTGGTCTAGTATGACACCTACAGCTGGCATTAAAACAAGAGTTCCTACAACTGCTGGACAGGGAGCCACCACCACCGCTTTTTCTGCATCA
Source organism: uncultured Candidatus Saccharibacteria bacterium (assembly GCA_964468825.1). Lineage (GTDB taxonomy): Bacteria > Patescibacteriota > Minisyncoccia > Phycocordibacterales > UBA5272 > UBA11704. Next base: position 3,742 of record CAYXWO010000004.1, read on the forward strand.
TATGCATGGGATGGGAAAGACATTGGTTCTTATTCATGCGTCGTTGCGAATATATCCGAAAGTGTCTTTGATGTTCCTGCTTCAATTACGTTTACTGAGGTTGGCCAGTAGTAGTTATTAGTAAAATTCAGTATGACTAGTAAAGACGAAGTGTTTATATACGGCAAGCATCCAGTAACTGAAGCTCTCAGAGCCCCTGGGAGTAATCGCGCTATTTGTGAGCTCTATATAACCAAGCAAAGAGAAGGAGAAGTTGACTTTATGAGTTCTGTTCAGAGTTCCAATATAAAGTACCACAAGGTTACCGAAGAGGAAATCGAGAGTAAGGTTGGGCGCGGTGCAGTGCATCAGGGTGTGTGTGCCCTTGTGGACACAAGCGACTTGTACATATCACTGGAAGAGTATCTTTCTCATGAAAAGAAGGAGAACCCATGCCTTGTGTTACTCGATGAACTAGAGGATCCTCATAATGTAGGAGCGATCATTCGTTCCGCTGTTGCGTTCGGAGCAAGCGGAATTCTTCTCCCTAGCCATGGGCAGGTGCATGTTACAGGAACTGTAGCGAAGACTTCTGCTGGAACTATTTTTTCTATTCCACTTATCAAGATCGGTAACGTTAATACAACCCTAAGAGATTTGAAAGAAAAAGGGTATTGGACGTATGCCCTCACCGGAAGTGGAGATACTTCTCTACATCAGGCAAAGTTTGATAGTCCGTCAGTCATTATCATAGGCAGCGAAGGAAAAGGTGTAAGAGAAAAGACTGAGGAGTTGAGTGACTTTAGACTCTCTATTCCGATTAGTGATAAATGTGAGTCGCTCAACGCGTCAAACGCGGTGGCTGTAACACTGTATGAGTGGGCGAAACAACAAAAAGATAGCAGTTAGTTACAGGTCACTGGTTATTAGTGATTAGTAAAACAGCGAAGCCTTTGGCTTCGCTGTTTTACTTTTGATATACTCTTCTTTACTATGATAATCGATGTACGAACAGAAGAAGAATTTAATGATGGCCACGTAGAAGGGGCGACCAATATATCCGTAGCAGATATAGGTACCGCAAAACTCTCTATTGATTTTGAGGAAAAAGTCGAAGTGTATTGTGCATCTGGTGCCCGCGCGCTCGCTGCAAAAGAAATTCTAGAAAAGAGAGGGTTCACGAACGTTGACCTCTATAATGACGGGAAGTATTTAGGATAGACAATATAATTGTGCACATAAATAATACGTATTATTTCTAATTCTGTAAAGAGATACTACTTTATTGCGTACGTGATAGAATACGCACATGTTACAGCGATTCCTTCAAGGTTTTTCGAATGATATTGGGATAGATTTGGGCACAGCTAACACCCTCGTTTACTTGCGAGGTAGAGGAATAGTTATTGATGAACCATCTGTAGTTGCACTTAACCAAAAGACTAACCGTGTCGTTGCGGTTGGTATTGAAGCTAAGAATATGATGGGAAGAACTCCGTCACACATTCGTATTGTTCGTCCGCTCGTTGATGGTGTGATTTCAGACTATGAGGTGACAGAAGAAATGTTAAGTTACCTCATTAACAAAGCCAATAATATTGATCGTAAGATATTTCGTCCTCGTGTAGTTATAGGTATTCCAGTTGGTGTAACGAACGTAGAGATGCGTGCAGTGTATGATGCGGCTAAGTCAGCTGGAGCGAGTAAAATTTATATCGTAGAAGAACCAATGGCTGCAGCAATTGGTGTACATATGCCAATACATGAGCCTGTAGGGAATATGATAGTCGATATCGGTGGTGGAACAACAGACATCGCCGTCATCGCACTCTCAGGGGTCGTGCGCTCAAAGAGTCTCAAAGTTGCAGGTGACAAGCTCACGGAAGATATTATTGCGTACATGCGTGACGAGTTTAAGATGTTAATTGGAGAGAAAACCGGTGAACACATTAAGCAGACAATAGGATCTGCTCTTCCGGGTGAGGAGGGTGAAGAGTTAAGTATTAAAGGGCGAGATCTTGTAACTGGGCTACCTCGTGAAGCGGTGATAACTGATACTGACATACGTGACGCTATGGATTCTTCTATTGCGCAGCTTGTCGACTCTATTAGAGAAGTACTCGAAACTACACCCCCTGAAGTGCTCTCAGATATTATGCAAAAAGGAATGACACTCGCTGGAGGAGGCGCACTTATTAAACACTTACCCCAACTACTTGAAATGCAACTTAAAGTTCCAGTGACAGTTGCAGACGATCCATTAACAGCAGTTGCTCGCGGGACTGGTATAATCTTAGAAGACATCGACTTATATAAAGATGTTTTAGTAGAAAACACGGATGACATATCTTTTAGATAGAAGTAACAGAAGAGGAGGAAAAGCTGCCCCAGTATTCTTGGCGGTGCTTTTTTTTGTTATTGTTTTTTTCTGGCCGAGTATTCAATCTACCGTCTACAAAACCACAGAGCCCGTTACTAAGAGAGTATTTGAGCTTATTGGTGGGGTGCATATTATCCCTGAATTTATGAGGATATATTTTTCTTCACGCTCATCACTGCAACAACAACAACAACTTTTACAAAGCCGAGTTGAGACTCTTGAGAATCATATTGCCGAACAAGATATTCGCTTAAGGGAAATGTACTCACTTTTCACTGATGCCCCGTCTACAAAGCAAGACTATTCTATTCCAGTTGTAGCCTCCTCGCTTGCTCAAGATGTAACACGTGTTTACGCAACTCTCATTTTATCCAAAGGGTTCGGTGAAGGGGTTGAAGTTGGGAACAAAGTATACCTGAGAGGGAGGCAGATAGTTTGTATTATTAAAGATGTGTATGCAAAGACTTCACAATGTAAACTTTTTTCTGGTTTCGGCAATACAGTAGAAGGAGTTACTGCTTCTTCCTCGGTTACTATCACTCTAGAGGGTAGAGGTGGTCACTATATTGCTAATATTATGAGAGATACAAATGTGTTTGTTGGTGAAAAAGTGCTCCTAAGAGAGGACCAGTCTTTTGTTCTCGGAGAAGTTGCGGAAGTTTTTAATAATGATCAAGATACATCATGGCATCTTCTTATTCGTGGAGCGTATAATCCGTCTGCGTCATCCATGTACTATATTGAAAAGTCTATTTAGTATGCCGGCACGATATATTCTATTTTCAATTTTGACATTTGTCGCACTAGTCGTTGATAGTGTTTTCGCTATAGGAAGATACCCAATCCTTACAATTTTCGTCTGTGCTATAGTACTTATATATGAACTTGTTTCGCCTTTTATCTACTCGTCGCGCTAGAAAAGCTGCGTCATACGAAATTGACCCCGAGGATGTTTTTCTTGATTCGGAAAACCTTTCAGCTCTCGATACAGACCAACTACAAGGCCAACTAGAGAGACCTCTCCCTGTGCATGTTTTTTATGCAACAATCATAGTAACACTTCTTTTGACGCTTGCTTTCTCTTACCGACTATTTTCTATGCAAGTTATAGATGGAGAGGTGTATCAAGAGAAATCAGATAATAATCACCTAAGAAGAATCCCACTCTTTGCCTTAAGAGGAACGATCTCAGACAGAAATGGGAAGATTCTCGCTTGGAACAGTTTAGCCTACAGTACTTCGACTGAGGTCGTCACAACTGATAAAGATATTCCAAAGAGACTCTATACAGAAACTAAAGGCTTCTCTCATCTGCTTGGGTACGTGAGTTACCCGAAGCGTGATCAGAGTGGGATTTTTTGGCAGGACGAGTACATAGGAAAAGATGGAGTAGAAAAATCGTACCAAGAACAATTAGCCGGTGTTAAGGGCGAGCGTATCATCGAAGTGACTGCGCTTAGAGAGATAGAAGCACAGAACGTGGTTGTTTATCCGACAAATGGAGAGAATCTAGTCTTGTCTATAGACAAAGATGTTCAAGCGAAACTCTATGAAAGTATAGAGTCTCTCGCAAAAGAAGTTGGTTTTACAGGTGGTGCTGGTGTTATCATGGATGTCAGAAATGGAGAGATACTAGCGGTTACTAGTTATCCAGAATACAGTAATACCCTTATTACTAACGCTGTAACTAAAGAGGAGAAAGCAAGAGTTGGAGAGGAGCTTGTCGATAAAAGGCAGAAGTTCTTGGATAGAGCTGTGAGTGGGCTCTTTGTGCCTGGGTCTACGGTTAAACCATTCTTTGCGTACGCAGCTCTTGAGGAGGGTATTATTGATCCTGAGACTAGTATTTATAGTTCTGGTGCGCTAGTCATCGAAAATAAATATGGAGGACCCGACACTATTTTTAAAGATTGGAAAAAGCACGGCTATGTGAATATGAGACAAGCAATAGCCGCTTCGTCAGATGAGTACTTTTATCAAATAGGTGGGGGGTATAAGGACCAGCAAGGACTCGGGATAAAAAGATTGAAGGAATATGCTGAGAGGTTTGGTTTTGCAACGACAACAGGAATCGATTTGCCTGGTGAAGAGTATGGCGTTATCCCATCCCCTGAGTGGAAGATGAAGCTTTTTGAAGAGGATTGGCTTGTAGGGAATACCTACCACTCATCTATTGGTCAGTATGGTTTCCAGGTGACACCACTCGAACTTGTTCGCGGCGTTGCGTCTATCGCAAACGGAGGGTACCTGGTAAAGCCTCACGTGCTTAAAGGTATAGATATGCCAGCACAAGATATTAATCTCAATCAAAAATACCTCAAGGTTATTCAGGAGGGTATGCGAATGGCAGTGGTAAGTGATATTGGTACAGGGAAGGGCCTTCGAATAAATGGTGTGGAAATAGCAGCAAAATCAGGAACGGCTGAGCTCGGGGTGAGCAAACAACTTGTTAACTCCTGGATAACTGGTTATTTCCCATACGAGAATCCTAAGTACGCGTTTGTTGTTGTAATGGAGAAAGGGAGCAGGAATAATCTTAAAGGTGTAGTCTTCGCGGCTCGACAAACAATCGAGTGGATGAGAGACACTACTGATTACACTAAGTAGCAGGCAGTAATGAGTAGTGTAGATTTTTTATAAGACTAAATTTTAGTAAGATTGTCAATATTACTAAAACCTTACTTTTGTGATATCATTTTAATCAATAAAAATATGGAATATCTAACAAAAGAGAAAAAAGTAGAGCTCGAAGACGAGCTAAAGCAGTTACAAACCGTGCGTCGTAAAGAAATAGCTGACGCACTCGAGTATGCTAAGTCACTTGGTGACCTTTCTGAAAACGCCGAATATCACCAGGCACGTGAGGATCAAGCATACTGCGAGGATAGAATCACTCACATTGAGCAGATTCTGAAGAACGCAGTAGTCATGGATGGGCATCAGGCAGGTGTTGTAAGTGTCGGTTCTACAGTTACCGTTTTAAAGAAAGGAAGCAAGACGGAAAGAGTTTTCATTATCGTAGGGAGTGAGGAGTCTAATATTCCGGAAGGCAAGGTCTCAAATGAGTCACCAATCGGAGAGGCGCTTCTTGGAAAGAAGAAGGGAGATAAGATCACCGTTCACGCCCCTAAAGGAGAAGTGGAATATACTGTCGTCGCTACTGCGTAATTTAGTTTCAAGTTTATAGTTTTAAAAAAGAGCGACGCCGCAGGCGTCGCTCTTTGCTTTTGCTGAACTTCGTAAACATATCGACCGTATAGTCTTCATTTGCTATTATATAGACATGTTTACTGTTGTCGACACTCCTAACGTCCTAACTACTAACCCCTAACACACCAACCTCTATGGCTTCCATCGAAGAACTCCGTGAATCAAGACTAAAAAAGCTAGAAGCACTTCAGCTTACTGGAGCATCTGCATACCCTAGCAAATCAGCAAAGACTCACGACTTAGAAGCAGTTGCGAAGGATTTTGTGCTTCTGGAAGGGAATAAAACTGATCTTGTTGTTGCTGGACGTGTCATGACCTCTCGAGGACAGGGAGCGATAGCATTCCTTGATCTTTATGATGGAACTGCTCGTATGCAGGTGGTGGTGAAACTGCCAGAGTCCTCTGAGGAAACAATGACTTTCTTACGTGATTACGTTGATGTTGGTGACTTTATAGAAGTAACCGGTGTAGCCTTTACAACAAAAAGTGGTCAGCATAGTGTTCTTGCTGCGCAGATTTCGATGTTGTCAAAAGCACTCCTTCCTCTGCCAGACAAGTATCACGGGCTTCAGGACGAAGAGCTCCGCATGCGTGAAAGGTATCTAGACATCTTAACTAATCAGGAGCTTAAAGACTCTTTTATTAAGAAAGCGAAGTTTTGGAAAGTGGTGAGGAATTTCTTTGATACTCATGGATTCTTAGAGGTAGAAACGCCAACAATTGAAGTAACAACAGGCGGTGCAGAAGCTCGACCGTTTAAGACACATCACAATGATTTTGATCTTGAGGTGTACATGCGTATCTGTATTGGCGAGTTGTGGCAAAAGAGACTAATGGCTTCTGGGTTCCCAAAGACGTACGAAATTGGAAGAGCATATCGTAACGAAGGTTCGTCGCCAGACCATCTTCAAGAATTCACTAACTGTGAGTTCTATATGGCATACGCTGATTATGAAAAAGGTATGACACTCGTACAGGAACTATATCGCACAATAGCTAAAGAGGTATTTGGGACTACTTCATTTACAACACGTGGGCACACATTTGACCTTGATGATGAGTGGAAACGGATTGACTATCGTGAAGAGATACTCAGGCAGACAGGAGTCGATATTGATACTGCAACCAATGAGGATATTGAGCATAAGCTTAAAGAGCTGTCTGTAAAGTATGATGGTAATAACCGTGAGAGACTCACTGACACGCTCTGGAAATATTGCCGAAAGAATATCGCAGGTCCAGCATTTCTCATTAATCATCCTAGCGTTGTGGCACCTCTTGCAAAGAATAATCCTGATGGAAAGACAACCCAGGTGTTTCAGCCTATAGTAGCTGGAAGCGAACTTGGTCGTGGATATAGTGAATTAAATGACCCACTTGACCAGCGCGCACGATTTGAGAAACAGCAAGAACTTTTAAACGCAGGAGACGAAGAGGCGATGATGGCTGATTGGGATTTCGTAGAGATGCTCGAGCATGGCATGCCGCCTACATGTGGATTCGGATTCGGTGACAGACTCTTTGCTTTTCTTTCTGACAAGCCAATTCGTGAGACGCAGATGTTCCCACTGGTGAAGCCAAAGGAGTAATTAGCCACTAGGATGTAGAGTTTAGGAAGGTGCACAATAGAAAAGCGTGACAGAAATGTCGCGTTTTTTGTATTACCCCCCAACTCTTAATGGTTACGCCTAACTGTGTCTTTTTTCCAGCTATCCACACCACTTCTTGCTATTTTAATAACTAAGTGGGGTATAATGGGGTCCAGTGGGGGGAAGTGGGAGCTTCTCAAAATATGCCAGTTTTATCCCTACTACAGAATTATGCTAATCGGAAAGTACACTCACGACCTAGATCCTAAAAAAAGACTGACGCTACCTTCAAAGTGGCGTACAGATCTCGGTAAGAAAGTTGTAGTGACTAGTGGACTCGATTCTTCGCTCTTTGTCTTTGGTGTAAAAGAATGGGAGGTAGTAGCTCAGAAACTAGCGAACAGCGGTTTCGGTAATCTCGACAGTCGTAGCTTTAACCGATTCATGTTAGCGAATGCTTATGAAGCTGACGTTGATGCTGCTGGGCGTATTGTTATACCAGATAATCTAAAGGATTTCGCCAAACTTTCTTCCAAAGTGGTTCTCGCAGGTATGTACTCCCGTGTTGAGCTTTGGAATGAAGATGCTTGGAACGCTAATATTTCAAAAGTTAATGGAGAAGCCGACGCGCTTGCTTCCAAGCTTGGTGACCTAGGAATTCTTTAAAAGATTATGTCAGTACACATCCCGGTTTTGCTCAGTGAATGCTTAGAAGGCCTGGCCATAAAAGAGGCTGGGGTATACGTTGACTGTACCACCAATCGCGGGGGTCACAGTGTAGAAATGGCAAAGCTAATAGGTGAAGACGGGGTGCTCATTTGTATCGATCTCGATGAAGATGCTCTCCGTGAGGCTCGTGAGAATCTGGAGAAGGTAAAAGGTCTTCCAAAGGTCCATTATATTTGTTCCAACTACAGGTTCCTTCCTTCCATTTTAAAAGACCTGAAGATAACCCATGTTGACGGCATCCTTGCTGACCTTGGCCTATCTTCAGAAGAGCTTGAGATTTCAGGAAGGGGGTTTAGTTTTCTCAAAGATGAACCACTCCTTATGACATTTAAGGCTCATCCAGAGGAAGATGTCACAACAGCGTATGACATCGTTAACCTATGGAGTGAGTCGACTATTGCTGACATCCTCTACGGATTCGCAGATGAGACTTACTCAAGACGAATCGCTCGTGCCATTGTCACAAAGAGAGAAGAAGGGCCAATTAATACCACCTTTGAACTTCTCGAAATAATTAAGCGAGCAGTCCCTATTCTTTACCAACACAGAAAGACACATTACGCCACTAAGACTTTTCAAGCTCTCCGTATGGCGGTGAATGATGAGCTAGGTGGAATTAGGGAACTTCTAGAGGCTTTACCTAACATCCTCTCCTCTAATGGTAGAGCCTGCATCATAACTTTTCACAGCACCGAAGACAGGCTAGTCAAAAATGGTTTCCGCTCTAATGAAGATACTTTGAGAATTCTCACCAAAAAACCAATAACTCCAACAGAAGAAGAATTACAAACAAACCCAAGGTCAAGAAGTGCACAACTTCGTATCGCGGAAAGAATTTAATTTTATTATCACTCGCTTCATATGCATCTTACTTACAAAAATCTAAATGAAAGAATTGTTCATACAATGGCTGGGACTCTTACATTACTTGCCCTTGTTTATATCGCAGTACTTCTTTCTCTTATTTTTTCTGTTATAGAAAGAAAGCAGAATATGATAGCTATCAGAGATGCATCGTCACTGCTCAGCCAGCTTGAAAGTGAGTATGCGAACACAGTATCTTCTATTACAGAGACTGAACTTTCTGCTGCTAACTTCGTACGTATCGATGATACAACCTTTGCTGTACGCAAGGATGACATAGCGAGCTATACTGTGCTGTATGCGCGCTAAGGAAATACCGTTAACTGAAGATCAGGAGCGTCGTTCAATAGACAGAATAGATTTGGTTCTGCTGGCGTGGACACTCGTTGCACTTGTCTTGTTGGGCAGGGCTTTTTATATTCAAATCGTTCAGCACACATACTATACAGAACTTGCAGATAAACAGTATATTTCAAAAGTGCAGACGAATTTTGATAGAGGGAGCATCTATTTTTCTAGCTATAAAGGAGCACTTGTTCCAGCTGCTAACTTGTATACCTACTATCGATTAGCTATTACTCCCAATGTAGTAAAGGATCCTGTCGGTTTATTTACTAAGTTAAATGAAGTAGTGCCTTTAGATCAAGAAAGTTTTATAAGAAAAGCAACGAAGGAAAATGATCCCTACGAAGAGGTGGCCAAAGACTTAAGCGTAGAACAAGTGAACGCTATTAAACTCATGAAGATAAGAGGTGTGAGTTTTGTTAAGGATAACAAGCGTTCCTATCCTCAAGAAGAAGTTGGTGCTAAGATTCTAGGTTTTGTCGGCAACGATGGGATACGAGTAAAAGGTCAGTACGGTCTAGAGAGATATTACGACGATGTTTTAACAAGAGGAGGTAGTAACATGTCTGTAAATTTTTTCGCCGAGCTATTTGCAGATATCGAAAATACTATTGTGTCTAACAAAGATAGGCAGGAGGGTGATGTAGTGACTACGATAGATGCAGAAGCTGCCAGAGTTCTGCATGCCACCTTGAGAGAAACACGAAAGACTTGGAACTCAGATAGTATTGGAGGGATAATCATGGACCCAAAAACTGGACGTATTATAGCTATGGAGTCACTCCCTGAGTATGATCCAAATCAATTCTCTTTAGTAGAGGACAGTAGCGTCTTTCTCAATCAATCAGTCTCTGGTGTTTATGAAATGGGAAGTATTATCAAACCAATAACTGTTGCCGCAGCTCTTGATGCTGGTGCTGTCACTGAGACAACTACATATAATGACACAGGCTTCAGAGATCTCAATGGCTACAAGGTCCGCAACTTCGACGAGCGCGCGAGAGGCGAAGGGACGACAATGCAATCTATTTTAGATAAGTCACTAAACGTTGGTATTGTCTTTTTGGTTGAGCAGCTTGGTATTGATAGATTTCAGTCATACTTTAAAAGGTTCGGTATAGGCGAAGAAACTGGTATCGATCTGCCAGGGGAAGCAAGTGGTCTTATTAAGAACATTGATAGTAAGGTGTTTGTCGATAACGCTACTGCTGGTTTTGGTCAGGGAATTGCTATTACTCCTATTCAGACAGTGAGAGCGCTAGCTGTCTTAGGGAATGGTGGGAAGCTCGTAACACCGCATCTCACAGACAGTATTATTTACAAGAATGGTGAAGTTAAAAAGATGGTGCCAGATGAAGGGGAGCAGGTCATAACACCACTTACAAGTGAGATTATTTCTCGCATGCTAGTGCATGTAGTAGATACGGCGCTAAAAAATGGAGAGTATAAGATGGATCGTTATTCAATAGCGGCTAAGACCGGGACTGCGCAGATGGTACGTCCTGGAGGTGGATACTATGAAGATAGATACCTGCACTCCTTCTTTGGATATTTCCCAGCGTATGAGCCACGTTTTATTATATTTCTATTCCAGACCCATCCGAAAGGGGCAGAGTATGCATCTGCCACGCTCACCGACCCATTCTTTAAGCTAGTCAAGTTCCTCATTAGTTATTATGAAGTGCCGCCGGACAGATAGGGGGAGACCTACTGATATCGAGACAGATTACTTTAAGAGCAAAAGATATAGGGTTGTAATATGAGTTATACTGAACTAATGTCAGTTAATCCTCTTAGAGTTAAGAAGCTATCCGACAAAGAATATGCAGGCGGGACAGTTATCTATCAGATGTGCCGTGATATTCGCGCGCATGATAACGATGCGCTTTTATTTGCGCAAGAGCTCGCTATGAGTAAAGGGTCACAACTTATTGTTAATTACATCATTTGGAATTATGAGTGGGAGGGTGCAACAAGAAGATTCTATGACTGGGTACTCCCAGCACTTAGAGAAGTTGAAGGCGCTCTTCGCGCTCACTCTATACCCCTTGTCGTTACCTTTGAAAATGAGAAGTTGTTCACCAAGACTCATTTTGCGAAAGTTCCTCTACATGTATGTGCTGTAATTATCGACCAACTCCCACTTCGATTTATGAGAAAGTGGAAGGATCAGTTTTTAGATCACGCGGAGCATGTATCGCTTTATGAAGTGGATGCACATAACTGTATTCCGGTGTGGGAGGCGTCCTCTAAGCAAGAGTTTGCAGCTCGCACAATAAGAGGCAAGATTCATGACAAGTTACCTTCTTTCCTTGAAGAGTACGGGAAGCTACAGGCCCATAACGAGAATGAGGGCCTGCTCAAAAGCCTTGAGATAAATGATTGGGAAGCAATCGGTTTAAAAATCAAATGTAACGAGGCTGTAGCTGAGGTAGGTACATTTACTCCGGGCGAGAAGGCGGCTAAGGAAACACTTAAACACTTTTTATCTTCAAAGCTTGTCAATTACGATACTTCCCGTAATGATTTTACTGTTGACGGTCAAAGTAATCTCTCCCCATATATATCTCACGGTAATATTTCAAGAAGAAGAATTATTCTTGAGCTTTTGAAGAAGGCTAATCTTACAATTGAGAATGCATTTGATCCAGTTATGAATGGTTCAAATGGTAAACTCGGGAGCGTGGCAGCTTTTATAGAAGAGTGTGTTGTGCGAGCTGAACTGTGTGATAATTTTTGTTACTACAATAATCAGTACGACAAGGTGGAGGGTTTCCCGTTATGGGCGAAAGAAACACTTAATAAGGCGAGAGCCGATGAGCGAAACTACTTATACACTCTCACAGAGTTTGAAGAAGCAAAGACACATGATGATATCTGGAACGCAGCACAGATGCAGATGGTGAAGTCTGGTAAGATGCATGGGTATATGCGCATGTATTGGGCGAAAAAGATTCTTGAATGGACCGCCACCCCAGAAGAAGCAATAGAGGTAGCAGTTTATTTAAATGATACATACGAACTAGACGGCAGAGATTCAAATGGTTATGTTGGGTGCGCGTGGTCAATCGGTGGTGTGCATGACAGACCTTGGTTTGGTCGTCCGATATTTGGAACAGTTAGATACATGGCAACGTCTGGTGTTGAGAAAAAGGGAGACATAAACCTATATAAGCGCAAGTGGTTAGGTGGCGAACAGAGTTTGCTGTAGAATAAAAATATGAATAAAAAACCTACATTTAATGGCCCTGAGAAAAAGGACTTACCAAAAAGAGTTCTAACTAGGAAACCACCTGTTGGTGCAAAAGTGAGATATCAAAAACCCAAAGAAGAAAAGAGAGACAAGAAACAAGTTTTATCTACTGCACCGTCTACATCATGGGGCCCTGTTGCTTCTTGGTATGATAACCACTTAGAAAAAGACACTGATTCGTACCACGCAAAGGTGGTGCATCCGAATCTTCTGCGAATGATTGGTGATGTAAATGGAAAGCACGTCTTTGATCTTGCTTGTGGGCAGGGAATATTCTCTAGGTCTCTCGTACAGAAAGGTGCTTTTGTCATTGGTGCGGATATTAGTAAAGAGCTCATCATTTTAGCAGAGAAAAATAATAAAGAATATAAGTTTAAAGCTCACTACTTTGCTACGCCTTCACACGACTTATACATGGTGAAGCCAGACACTCAAGACGTGCTAGTGTGCGTCTTGGCTATCCAAAATATAGAGAAGTTGCAAGAAACGGTGAGTGAAATCGCTCGCGTGCTTAAAGCAGATGGCAGGGCGTATCTGGTTCTTAATCATCCAAGTTTCCGTAACCCGACACACACCCACTGGGGCTATGATGAGCATGAGGATAAGCAGTACAGAAGAGTAGAAGAGTACATGAGCGAGTCAAAGATAAAGATAGACATGACCCCGGGGTCTAAAAGTGACAAGAAGTTTACTGTGTCATTTCATAGACCTCTCCAAGTATATGTAAAAGCTTTTGCTAAGAATGGACTTGCAGTAACTAAGCTTGAAGAATGGGGTAGTCACAGAGAAAGTGAGAAGGGTCCACGCCAAAGAGCTGAGAATATTTCTAGAAAAGAAATCCCACTTTTTATGGCGATAGAACTACAGAAGTTAGGTGGCGACAGATAATAGGTATTAGATGTAAGACTGTTATATTAAAGTAGATATAAAAACGGTTGCAAATAATATTCACACAAACCTGTCACCTTTTTACTTTTTCTAAAGTCTAAAGTCTTGGCTAATATGGTATACTTTTCATCATTATGAAACATATCTTTCCACGTTACATGTCCACAACAGAGGGTAAGTTCCTCTCAGCTGTGGTTCTTATTATTATCGGTCTGTTTGCTTATTATTTTTATTCTGGAGGGCTTTCCTCTTCAGAAGGTGAAGTGATTGATATTGCTGTTTCTGAGACAGATCACGTGCGTGGTGCAAAGGATGGGCAGGTTACTCTAGTTGAGTTTGGTGACTTTCAGTGTCCGGCATGTGCAGCCTATGAGCCTATTGTAAAGCAAGTACTAGCTGATAATAAAGATACCCTTAAGCTCGTCTACCGCCACTTCCCGCTTACTCAGATACACAAGAATGCTCTCGGTGCCGCAATTGCGACTGAAGCTGCTGGTGTTCAGGGTAAGTTCTGGGAGATGCATGACATCCTCTACGACAAGCAAGAGGAGTGGGGTAATGCACTAAATGCTAGAGATTACTTCCTCACATATGCGACAACAATTGGACTAGATACTAAGAAGTTTCAAGAGAGCCTAAGTAATGAGTCTCTCGAAGCAAAGGTTCTAGCTGAGTTTAGAGAGGGTGTACGTCTCGGTGTTCAAGGGACTCCAACATTCTTCCTTAATGGTAAGAAGTTAGATAACCCGCTTGACCTTGCGCGTTTTAACTCTTTAGTAAAAGAGGCTTCAAAAGAAAGCACTTTACCTTCTTCAAATTAAACTTACCAGCACTCACAAATACAGTATGATCAAAGAATTCCTTCTCAAACAAGCAGTCAAGCACGGTACTAAAAATCTCCCTAAAGAGCAGGCAGAGATGCTTCAGTTAGCTGTTGAAAAGAACCCTGAGCTTTTTGCCAAGATTGCAAAGGAAATTGAAGCACTAAAAAAAGCGGGCAAGCCAGAAATGTACGCCGCGCTCGACGTGATGAAGAAGTACCAGAAAGAGTTACAGGGTCTTTTCCAAAAGTAACTTAGGTTATCTTGTTCTTATGAATAAGATACAACATATGTCAGAACATCCTAATGACCCGCTTTATAATAAGCCACTTTCTTTTATAGTTGAGTACTTGGTTAAGGTCTATGGCTTTGAAGAGCTTGGAAGGGAGATTAAGATTAATTGCTTTACTGTAGATCCAAGCATAAAGTCTAGTCTCACCTTTTTAAGAAGGACTCCCTGGGCGAGAAAGAAAGTGGAGGAATTATACATCGAGACAGTTAATCGTGAGTCACTTAGAAAATAACAATGATCACTGCGCTTATTCTTTTATTGCCTCAGTCATTCCTACTCTATTTTTCTCAATTTTTCTTCGTCTATAGTGTTCTTTTTGAACGAATAGAAATTCCTCTACTTTCACAGCAGTCCTATGCTGCTTTTGAATATTTTTCTGATGCCTACGCTAAGAAGTCACTTAAGTAGTGCGAAGCCTTAGTTTAGGGTGGAGCTATTTACAGAGAATAATGAATGAGTAGTAGAGAGCATATATCAATTACAAATAACTAATTATCAGTAGTCATCTTGATTTATCCACAAGATTTTTTCTTTGTTCTATTGTGTTAGAACAATTGTTCTACTATGCTTATAGATATGAGAGACGACCAAATACTTTCTACTTTTTTTATAGAAAACAAGCGCATGCCTACATATGAAGAGATGAAAGAGCTCTTTCAAGTAGCTTCGAAGAATACAGTTGCTTACCGTGTTAACAAGATGATTGAGTCTGGTTTCTTGGTAAAAGAAGGGAATAAACTATCACTCTCTGAGACAGGCTCTATTATTAGATTAGGAACAGTTCAGGCAGGGTTTCCTACTGCGGCCGACGAAGATGTGGCATCTGAGGTTCTCTCTTTAGACGAGTTTTTAATTGATAAGCGAGGGTCGACCTATATGCTTGAGGTGATGGGAGAGTCGATGAAAGACGCAGGAATATTAGAAGGAGATCTTGTGTTGGTAGAGAGGGGTAAGACACCAAGAAAAGGAGATATCGTACTTGCGCTAGTAGACCATGAATACACTCTGAAATATCTCGACACAGAAAAAGGAAAGCCGGTCCTCGTCCCCGCCAATAGAGCGTTTAAGAAAATATATCCAAATGCAAACACATTTAAGATAGAAGCAGTATTAAAAGCAGTCATCCGAAAATACCGCTAAGTAAAAGAAGAGCACCCAACTATCAACCAGTAACTAGTAACTAAAGACATGTCATCCAAAAGAGCAATTATCAAAATAACAGCAATAGGGAAGAGTAGCTTCCTCGTTAATTACAGTAGACGCATGTACGCAATTATTCGTAGGTACACACCAGAAGGGTTAGAAGGTGAGAGAAATGAGTGCTATGCAGATGTAACAGGTTTACGCACCTTTTATAAGAAGACGTACCAAGAGTTGGTAGACCTTATCGTCTCAGATATTGAGAAAGAAGTTGGAGTTGTCTGTGCCGCTCATCCTGTGACTGACGATGAATACGAAAGAAACAAGAATAGTTCTTCAAAAAAGAGTAAGAATATTTCTACGTACAAAGAAATGAACAAGCTCTTTGCTGGGGCTGGGTATGTCCCGGTTGAGAACCGTACAAGACTTATCGTCAAGAAGAAGATTCGACTAACTGTTCCTTTTTTGGGTAAGGTCTCATAGATCTTCCTTACTGCTTAGTTAGAGAGGTCGATGTTGGTCAATTTTTTGGTCGGTTACCTCTATTTCTTCTTGCATCTCGTCAATATTCTCTTGAATATCTTCCACGTCCTCCGCAATATCCTCCATGTCTTCCTGAATGTCCTCTACGTCTTCTGCGATTTCTTCCACATCCTCCTGGATTTCTTCGACATCTTGGGAGATTTCTTGTACATCTTCTTGAATACCTTCCACGTCTTCAGCGATACCTTCCACGTCTTCAGCGATTTCGTCAATTTCTTTTTCTACGGTAGCAAGAGCACGTGCCTGGTGATTCACACTCATTTGTATGAATATAGAAAGATAGATTGCCTCGAGTGAGACTACTGTTGTCAAAATAAGTAGCACACGGTCAACGGCTACACCAAGTAGAACGAAGGTAAAGGCGCCTACGAATAAGAACGTGTGAATAAGTACTGACCATATAGATCCAATACCTTTTGTGATAGCGAGAGCTATCTTTTCGGCTTTAGAAATAGAGGTGTTTTGCATGGTTTCAACTATACCACGAAAATGCTAGACTGAAGATATGATAGTAACAATTATACTTATCGTTGCTCTTTTGTTTATCGCAGTCTTAATTGGCGGTGCTCGAATTATTTATTCACTAGCTACTTCTAAAAATATGAACGGAGATGGAAAAACCAAAGTGCTCGATGTTTTTGTTTACCTCGGTATTGGCATTTCACTTATTACTTCGGTAACGAACTTATTACAAGTTATCTTTACGGCGATTGATAGAAAGTTCGTAGATACGCTTGCATACGGAACATATATTGATATGACGTACAGCGACGTACGGTTCGCTATTGCGTCACTTGTTGTGATGTTTCCTATCTATGTAGGGCTTTCTTGGTATGTTTCAAAAGACATACAGAAGTATCTCTATAAACAAGACATCTTAGTAAGAAAGGTGCTCATTTACTGTACGCTTTTTGTAACTGTGCTTAGCCTTATCGGCACACTCGTATCCCTCGTATACACCTACTTGGGTGGTGACTTATCAATGCGCTTTGCGCTGAAGGCAGGTTCTGTGTTCGGTATTGCGGCTGCCATCTTCGGGTACTATATTTACTCCCTTAAAAGAAATTACGCTAAGAAGACAACGCTACCTCTTGTTGTCACTCTAGTAGCTACTGCATTTGTCTTTGCGTCTGTTGTGTGGAGTATTTCAATTATGGGTACACCTAAAGAAATGAGAGCGAAGAAGGTGGACAGCACAAGATTGTCTGATTTATCTGGAATACAGCAGAACGTCCTTAATCGTTTTCAGATGACTGACAAGCTACCTGTCGATCTCACTGAGCTTAATAATGCTTTCCAGGGGTACACAGTACCTACTGACCCAGAGACTAAAGTTGCATACAAGTACTCTGTAAAGCAGCAGCCTACTTTTAAGGTTAATTATGAGACCAAGAAGAAGGAGATGGTTACAGAAGCTATCTTTGAAATGTGTGCCACCTTCGGAACAGTGCGCGAGTTTAACGATAGAGGTCAGGCGGCAATTGGTAAGGGAGGGGTCATGATGAGCGAATTTTCAGTTAGTAACTTCTACTACGATGGAGATCAGTCACCATACTGGAATCACGGGATAGGTGAGACTTGTTATAAGCGAGTGATCACTTCAGACATGTATTACGGGAGATAGGTTTAAAAGAGATATTGTATAAGAACAAAAGTGGCATCTCGGTGCCGCTTTTGTCTTTGTGATTGAGTACGGTCAGCTTTTTGGTGACTACTAGATTGGAGGTGAGTCTTTTGGTATGATGATAAGTACTATATAACACTATGGCATCATATAATCACAAAGATATTGAAAAGAAGTGGCAGAAGAAATGGGAAGACACACATCTGTATAAAGCAACAGAGGATTCCTCCAAAAAGAAATGTTATGTGCTTGATATGTTTCCTTACCCCTCTGGTGATGGGCTCCATGTAGGCCATGTCCGCGTTTATACAGCGAGCGATATCTATGCTAGGTACAAGAGAATGACAGGACACTCTGTCCTTCATCCAACGGGGTGGGACGCATTTGGTCTCCCTGCTGAACAGTACGCGCTTAAAAATAAAGTACACCCTAGAATTTCTACTGACAAGAACACCAACACCTTCCGTCGCCAAATGAAGTCCCTCGGCTACAGTATCGACTGGGATAGAGAAATAGACACAACAGATCCAAAGTTCTATAAGTGGACGCAGTGGATTTTTAAACAGCTCTACAAGAAGGGGCTCGTGAGTGAGTCGTATGACCCGATTAACTGGTGTCCTTCGTGTAAGACCGGGCTCGCAAACGAAGACCTGGAAGACGGTAAGTGTGAGAGGTGTGGCAGTGAGGTTGAAAAGCGCCCACTACGTCAATGGAGTATTGCTATTACTAAGTATGCAGATCGATTGGTAGATGATTTGGACACACTTAAGGATTGGCCAGAGTGGCTCAAGGAATCTCAGCGTAACTGGATTGGGCGTAACTACGGAGTACGCTATTCTCTCACTGTCAAAGAAACAGGCGATACTGTTGAGACATACTCTACTCACTATGAGGCTTTTTATGCTGATACGTTTGCTGTCATTGCGAGTGACCATCCTCTTTTAGAGAACTTGTTAAGAGACGTTTCTAATAAAGCTGAAGTACTAGAGAAAGCTAAAGTGATAACCTCTATTCGCAACAAGGCAGGGTTTAAGGCAGAAGATGTTTGTGAGGGTGTGTTTACAGGTCTCCACCTCGTAGACCCCATTAGTAAACGAGAACTACCTCTCTGGGTGGCCTCATATGCGCTCGCTGATTACGGTACTGGTATAGTGAAGTGTTCTTGTCACGACGAGCGTGACTTTGCATTTGCGAAGAAGTATGACTTACCACTTTACCCTGTGCTTTTACCTAACGATGAGTCTATTCGTGACGCTGTCGCGGCAGGCGAACTATGCTTCACTCAATTCGAAGCTTCTGTCATCCTAGAACCAGAAGATTTTAAAGGGAAGAATCCAAGAGACGTAAGAGACGCGACTGCAGATTGGTTAGAGAAGAATGGGTATGCGAAAAAATCCGTTCAGTATAAATTGCGCGACTGGGTATTCGCACGTCAGAGATATTGGGGAGAGCCGTTTCCAATCGTGTTCGGCGAGGGTCATGTCCCGTATCTAGTTGGAGATAAGGATCTCCCGGTAGAGCTTCCTCAGGTAGAGTCTTACGAGCCAACTGACACCGGTGAGAGTCCTCTTGCTGTCATACCAGAATGGAAGAACACGTTGGGCTACCTCAATAATGAGAATGAATTCATCTCAGTCCCAGCTTTTGTTGCGGCACAACTTAAAGAGGGAGAGATCTTAGATATTAACGATGATGGTGGGTTAGACGCATATCAACCTAAGAAAGGTATTGTTGAGCGTAACAATATTGCGTGTATCATTAAGCATCCAACCGAAGAAAAGTTTCTGATTTCAAAGTGGAAGAAGGTTACGTGGAATGGTTTTGTTACAGGTGGTATAGAAGGAGACGATACCGAAGAAGAGACAGCTAAGAAAGAGGTACAAGAAGAGACGGGCTACAAGAATATTCAAAGTGTAGACGTTAAAAACTTTTCTTCCCATGGACTTTTCCATCACCCAGTAAAAGGTGAGAATCGTTTCGCTCACTACAAGCTCGCAGTAGTTCAGCTAGAAGACTTGGCACAAGATGAAGTCGGAGAAGAGGAAAAAGCAATATGTGATTTTGTGTGGATTGATAAGCAGGATGTTGAGGCTACACTCACGCGTACAGACATGAAGTCTCTTTGGCAGTACTATCTGCACGGTAAAGTAACAACACTCCCGACTAGAAAGATACAGACGTTTACAAGAGAGACTAACACCATGCCTCAGTGGGCAGGTTCATCTTGGTACTGGCTTCGCTTTATGGATGCTCACAATGATGTGGAAGTATTCAGTAAAGAAAGAGCTAACTACTGGCAGGAGGTTGATATGTATGTAGGCGGTGCCGAGCATGCAACAAGACACCTCATCTACGGAAGATTTTGGCATAAGTTCTTATACGACCTAGGGTTAGTACCACAAAAGGAACCGTTTAATAAACTAGAGAGCGTGGGCCTTATCTTAGGTGAAGGAGGGGTTAAGATGAGTAAGCGTCTCGGTAACGTTATTAATCCAGATTCCGTTATAGAGAAGTATGGGGCAGATGTTCTTAGGCTCTATGAGATGTTTATTGGCCCATTTGGACAAGCAACAGCTTGGGATCCTAAAAGTATTGTTGGACTAGAAAGATTCCTCGACAGGGTCTATCTTTTGCATACAAAACTTAGTGATAAAGACTTGTTTGAACCGTCATTGCTAGAGCAGACTATTAAAAAAGTTGGCGAGGACGTTGATAGTTTTAAATTTAACACGGCTATTAGTCAGCTGATGGTATTCTTAAACGCAGCAGAAAAAGGTATTTCCAAAAAGTCATATATCACACTGATGACTCTGCTTGCTCCTTTTGCTCCTCATGCAACTGAAGAACTGTGGGAAATAATGGGAGGAGGTGGTTCTGTGCACGAAGTGCCGTGGCCGACATATAACGAGAATAATCTTTTAAGTGATGATGTTACTGTCGCTATTCAGATAGCGGGGAAGATGAGGGGGACAGTTACTGTTAAAAGAGATTTGGGTGACGAGGAGCTTATGGAGCTTGTTAAAGTGCACGAACAGTACCAGAAATATGTCGCAAATATGACGCCAAAAAAGGTCATAATTATTAAAAACAAGATAGTCAATATAGTAATTTGACGTTTTTGGCAAATTCTGGTAGAATACAAGATACGATATTAAATTGAGTAAGACCATGTCAGGAATAACCTTTAAACCTAAAGCAGTTTCGAAGAAACTTCTCTCTAACCTTAACCCACGAACACGCGAAATCGTGGTTAATCGTTATGGTTTAGAGAGTGAAAAGCGTATGACTCTCGAGTCTATCGGAAAGACGTATGATATAACCCGAGAGCGTGTACGTCAGATAGAAAACTT
>CAYXWO010000005.1:0-20542 GCA_964468825.1 uncultured Candidatus Saccharibacteria bacterium
CCTCCGATGATTCCGTATGTAATTTTTGTCTCACTATCCATATGTAATAACTTTTGTTGCTTATCCTAAACGCTTTAATAATTGTTTCACTTTGTGTGCTCCTCTTCTTAGAATAGAGCGCTCCTTATCCTTATGTGTGGCAAGCTCTCTTGTGAGCATATCTTTCAGAACATCGATAGCTTTATAGAGATCGTCCTGCGTCGTCTTAAGTGCCGCATCTCTCCCTCTTATATGTAAGATAGCTTCTGCCTGAAATACCTCACCGTGAGTATGGTGATTACTCACTTTTGATAATTCGACTGAGAGCTTCGCACTCGAGTCATCTTTTGGAACCATTTTTTCTAGCGTACTCATTTTGTCCATCGTGTACGAGCGAATGGCCTCAGTCATTTCAATGTGTATACCTGTAATGATGATATGCATAGTTGTTTATGAAGAAGATTAATGAGTAATAGTTACAGTATAGTATGAATTTTATAAATGAGAATAATGATGCTTATGCACAGGTCTACTTGTCTCAATGAAGGTATACTTCAGACATATGAGTAGACATAAATTTTCGTTCAAAGATGCTTTCGTTTTTGGTTGGAATAAAACAAAGCAGCATTATTGGTTTTGTTTTTTAACTTTTTTACTAGTAACTTTGATTATTAACTCAGTTGACCATGTGCCTCTACTGAGAACTGTGGTTACACTCATGGTTGCGCTCTCTGTGGTATCTGTATCACTACTCATTGCGCGGGACCATCACTTCACATTTGAGAATCTTTTCACCCCTCTTTTGTCACCAAAGAAGGTTGCAAAGTTCGTTCTCATTTCTGTGCTTTATGCTATTCCTGTTATTTTGGCAGCGGTGTTTCTCTTTTTCGTTCCCGCTAAATTCTTTGGACTTATCGTCATTATTCCAAGTATTTACCTAGCCGTACGTTTCAAGTTCTTCCCTTACGTAGTTGTTGAAAATGAAGATGCTACACTTAGAAGTATTATTGAGACAAGTCTCAAGCTTACAAAGGGTCACTTTTGGATGGTCCTAGGACTCCTGGTTCTTATAGGTCTCCTAAACGTTTTAGGCCTAGCATTCTTCATTGTCGGTCTGGCGGTTACTATCCCTGTATCAATCTTAGCTACAGCTTATGTTTATACAAGACTAAAGGATCATACTGTTTAGCATCCGTAGTCGAATACCAAAGAAAACCCTTTCTGTTATGAAAGGGTTTTCTTATTCCTCGGTCATTCCTGTATACACAAAATGAGCTTGCAGATAAGGCTTTTTTTTAGTAGAATTCCTAGTACGTTTACATAGTTACACGTAAACAAAAGTATATTCCGTGGTAGCTCAGCGGTAGAGCAGCTCGCTGTTAACGAGTTGGTCGCAGGTTCGATCCCTGCCCACGGAGCAAGTTAGGATGAAGCACCATGAAAGTGGTGCTTTGTCCTTTTGTAGCAAGCTCTTTTTTAGGTTCGAACTCACTAATTAGCTCAGTTTGGGCTTTTAGCTCATTTTCTATGAGAATAAATGGATGAGGTTTCTCTATAATGACTTTTTTATCTTTTAGTATTAGGTTCGAACCAATGGTACTGAAAATACTTCTTTTCTTCTGTAGGTCGCCTGTATTGAAGTGATGTAAAGCAAAAGTACAAAAGTTAAAAGTCCTAACGGTTGCTTCAAGTGATGAATCTAAACTTTGTTTTACCTGTTCTAACTGCTTCTCAATATCTTGACGTTCCTTGTTTAGCTCTTGCTTCAAGCTTACAAATTCTTCAGAAGTATAAATTTCATGATTAGCATTTTGTGGTGACGTATATTCTCTATGAAGATTTTTTAATCTAAGCTGACAATTATCATAAATAGCTTCAAGTGATGAACGCTTAACTGATTCTTCTCTACCAAAATTTTTCTGCTTATCTTGTAGGTATTCTAGGGCTAAGTTTAAATAATCCTCGTCTATGGCTATCTTCTTTAGTTCATTCTGGAACTGTAGCTCAAGGTCTTCTAGGCGAATTGTCTTCTGAGAGCATGGTCCACGCTTCTTGCTACAGTGATAATAAACATACTGTAGTTTAACAGGATTAACCATTTCACTTATTTTGGTAGAGCATTTTGGACATTCCTCTTTATTTATGTAAGAAAATTTGTGTTTACATTCAGAACAAATTACCTGCAACTTTTCTTCTGCTGTAACTCCGGACTGACATTCACCGCACTTCATAAGTCCGGTATAGGCAAACTCTTTAACTTTTGGTCTTGCTTTTCCTTTTTTACCTAACAAAGCTTGAACACGCCAATATTCTGCTTCGGTTATCATTGGCTCATGCAGTCCTTTTACTATCATCTCTTCTCCTGTTTCGTGGTCCTTCCAAGGATAATAACCATAATAGTAGGTATCATTAAAAATCCTATACATGTGGCTCATTGTAAGAGGTCTTCCACCTTGCTTTCTTCTTTGTAGGGTTCTTAGGCCCCATTCATTAGTTGCTATCTCTCGTATTTTTGAAACTGTGTACGTGCCTGTTAAAAACAAGTCCCACATCTTACGAACAAGAGGAAATCTATCAGGGTCACTTGCTATCGTCTTACTACCTTTTTCTGTGCCTATATTTAAATAACCAATAGGTCCACCATTTGGCCTCCAACCTCTCAGGGCTTTACTCGTTAAACCACGTTTAACATTTTTAGAAAGTCGTATTACGTAGTCTGTAGCACGCCCACCTTCAACACCCATGAGTAAACCTGCATCTTCAGGATAAAAGCTTCTGTACGGGGTCTTTATGACCCTTATAACACCTTTCTGAAGCATCCATCGTAAACGACCTTCATCTACCGGGTTACGATACAACCTATCAATATCCCAACAAAGTAAAGCGTTTGCTTCACCTTTTTCTATTCTATCTAAGAGCTCATTAAATACAGGTCTCCCCGGGTCCTTAGAACTTCTTTCCTCAGTAAAGGGCTTATGAACAACCATCAAGCTCTCTGTGTCTACAACTTTTTGAAGGGCTTGAATCTGGTCTCCTATTGATGCAATCTGACGCTGAGAAGACTCTTCTGAGCTTTTTCTACAGTAGATAAAGAATTTTAGTTGTGAATTTTTATTCATATAGGGTTTTGAGATTTAGAATTCATTTCTGTTCTTAATCTTGATAACTCAACCTTGATCTCTTTTGGATACCAGCCACGTTTCTTTAAATCTCTACGTACTTGTTCAAGGTTTTTAAATTTAGAACAGTCTCTGCACATAAGCATCCCGTAACCGTTAACTATATAATAACACTCAAAACACTTTTCGCTTTCCTCATTTTTATAATTCATGGTAAAAATCTCTTACTTAATAATAATTGCCTAGTTGCACTCTAATCACCATCACCAACAGAAATTAACTATGCAAAGTTGCAAAACTCTTATTGAGATTGATTCAAAGCTTCCCATATTTCTTCTTGAGTTACTCCATTGGGGGTTTTTGAGTAATCTACGAAAGGCATGAAGTATTCTTTTTCACGCCCCTTGCGACGACTTTCAATTGTTTTTGACTCCTCAAGCTCAACTAGTGCCTGGCGCACATTTCTTGAACCAACCTCCTTCTGCATAACAGAAATTAACTCTTTAGTAGTCTTTGGACTAACTGTGAGCAAATCTTGAATAACAGACTTCGCGTCTTCTTTTTTTGTGGTTTCATCATCAAGTTCGCCTGAATATTTGAGGGTAGTAGTAATAACACCTTTATCATCAAAAGTATCACTCATGGTAATCTCGAATGGCTTTATCTCTTTTCCGAGTCTATTTTTTCTCTGAAATACTTCGATCTTCTCCGTCCCTGATTCACTTCTAAGCATAAGAAGAACCTCAGAGCTTGCAGTTTTATCCTGACTTCCTATAAGATGTTCTTTCTTGGGGACTTTTCCATCAAGGTTGTTAGGCTTGCGAAAATGATCTAGTAATACTATACAAACACCTTTATCTTTCAATGCCTTAAACCTATTAAAGAACTCTCTTACTTCCACGCTCTTATCATCACTTAATCCACCTGTAACAGCACGAAACGTATCAATGAAAACCACTTTTGCTTGATAGTATTCAATCGTTGCGGTAAGCCATTTCATTTTATCTTCTGTATTAAGATTTATGTCATCATCTTGATGGACGTAAAACTTAAATGGACCACTGTTAGGTATAGCTAGTTGCTTTCCTCTTCTCTGAAATTCACTCTTGGAGTTCTCGGCATCAATGTAAAGAACATTACAACCCTCGGTTTTAAAATCCTGACTATGAGCAAAAGGGGTCCCGGAAACAATCGCACGGGCCATTTCAAGAGCTACCCAAGTTTTCTTTTCACCGCTTACAGATGAAAGAATTACTAACCCTCCTTCTGGGAGTAAGTTACTTATTCTCCATGGATCTTGGGTATAAACTTCTGTAGATATTTCTGACCAATCTGAAGGTTTTATGATTGCAATTTCCTTGTCTAGCTTTTCTTCTTGTATCTCACTAACTCTTCGCAGATAGTAGTCTTCAAAATCTTCTTGCATACTATTTTGGAATTGGCTGATACACCACACTTACTAATGTTGTTAATTGCTCTAATAAATCAAAAGCTTCCTGGTCTGTTATTTCTCGGCCAGTTTTCTTCTTATGAAGTTCTTGAAACTTTTTTATATAGAGTTTTTTGTCGACCATAAAAGATACTCATAGAACTAACTCCTGCGCCCAAGAGTTAGTTCTATAGGAACCTTAAACGGTAGGCGCAGTAACTTCTTTTGAAGCTTGTCCTAGTGTAGGCAATAAACAAAAAACGAGCATAACAATTAATGAGCTCGTTATCTGTAATTTATTTTTTACTCAACTTATTTTTTATCTTACCTATGCTTCTGGTTATATTTCCTAAATCTAATTTCTGTGGGTATTGTTTTATGACAGCGCTCAGTATTTCTTTGTTACTTAGCCCTTTCTCTTTAAGTTCATAAATATACATATCTCGATCAAACTGCTCAGCTCTCCTGTTTCTTTTAGTGTTAGATATTTTTAGTTTTTTTATTATAAGACTATATGCTTTCTTAACATCAGCAAGTGTTGTGTATGGGTATACTTTTATCTCAGCATATTCAAGATTATTCATTAAGTTAAATTCAACATATCTTGGACCATCTGACTTGCTTATTTTACCACTGGATATATAGACCATAATAGCCCACTCATAGTTTTTAGAAAGATTATATTTCTTTAAAAGAATCGGTACACTGTTTTTTAACGGAAGTGCATTTTTCCACTTATCAATTATTAAATCTAAATCAGTCTTAAAATCTTTCCTCTTTAATAAGAGTTTAAATTCTTGAACAAAGTTATCGGACTTTCTTTCATGTCTGAAGTTAGTAAAGGAAGATCGGCGCATATAGGTAATTATACTAATTTGTTATAGAATAAACTAACAGCTGAATATAGGCCTAACCCTATAGTTTTCTATAGGTATGGCACCAAGCCCCGCTAAAGCATAAAGAACTCCTAGTCAGAGTTCGCTTTAGCGGGCCATATCTGGAAACGGATATGGGTGAGCAATCACCGATTCACTGGCTAGGAGCTTTTTGTATTCTTGCCAAAACTTTTATGCTAAAGATTATTCAATTTATTGAGATGTATTTTTTGTTAGGCAAAGTTTCAACTTTGATTTGGTGGTTATTATTAATTCTAATTTTTATTTTATATATAGCCGGGAAAACGTACCATAACGTTAAAGAAGAAGATGGTTACGATACTAAAATATTCTGGTATAAAGTACGTTCAATCGTTTTCATCTTAGATATACTTTTAATTATAGGATTTGGAATTTATTTACTCTTGAAATAAGAATGACGCGCCTAGTCTTAGTAAAAGGAGATATAACAGAGCAAGAAGTTGACGCTATTATTAATCCGGCTAATAAATGGCTCGGTAGAGGTGGCGGAGTAACCGGAGCAATACATCGAAAAGCTGGCCCAAGTTTTACTGAAGAGTGCGCAAGTATTGGAAGATGTGAGACTGGCGAAGTAAAGATCACAGGAGGTCATAATTTGCCTGCTAGGCACGTTATTCATACTGTTGGACCAGAATATGGTTATGAGAAAGGAAACGAATCAAAAATCTTAAAACAATGTTATGAAAATGTTTTAATGTTAGCAGAACAACATGAAATAAAATCGATTGCTTTTCCAGCTATCTCTGTAGGGTCGTTTCGTTACCCAATAAATGAGGCGTCAGAAATAGTTTTTCAAGTAATTGAAAATTATTTACAAGGAACTCCTAAAATTGAAGAAATTAGATTTGTTGTTTTTTCAGAAGAGTTATTTTTAGTCTATAAGAAGTATATAAATAAAAACAGTTAAAATCTTCTAATTTATGCTAAAATATGAGAATAATGTCACAAGCGCCAAAAGACTTACTAATTAAAATCAGCCAACTTGAGACTGAGATTAAGAAGCTTAAAAAACAAAAGAAATATGGTCTTGTCTGGGAAGATAAACCAGAACAAATTGTAGAGGACTGTAAACAAAATGTCCCTATTCTTAGGCTTAAAGATAAGAAAAAAAACATTGAATCTGTTATTAAGATAGACAATTCTGAAAAAGAAAATATCTTAATCGAAGGAGACAATTACCATGCTCTGTCAGTTCTGAATTATACCCACAAAGGAAAAATTGACATAATATATATTGACCCACCCTATAATACAGGCAACAATAGTTGGAGATATAACAATGACTACGTTGACAAAGATGATGATTTTCGCCACAGCAAATGGTTATCTTTAATGTACGCACGTTTAAAGTTGGCAAAAGGGTTACTTTCGAGTAAAGGAGCAATGATTTGTGCAATCGATGAAAACGAATTAAATACATTAGGTCTTTTGTTGCAAGAAATATTTTATGGGTGGGCTATTGACTGCATTACAGTGATTCATAACCCTGGAGGAATTCAAGGTACGAATTTTTCTTATAATCACGAGTACGTTTACTTTGTTTATCCAAGACAAAGCGGATATATTAAACCAGAAGCACGCTCAGGTGAAGATCTGACTCCATTTAGAGATTGGGGTAAAGAGAATTCAAAAAGAGAAGGTTCACCTAATTGTTTTTACCCAATTATTACCGACGGTGAAAAAATTATAGGTTTTGGTGATGTACCTTCAAATAAATTTCACCCAAAATCAGCTAATGAGTTGAATGATGGTTTAATTTATATTTGGCCTATTGACGCAAAAGGAGTAGAAAGAAGGTGGCGTTTTGCGAGAGAAACTGTTTCAGAGATAGAAAAAGAGCTTGTGATTAAAAAACAAGGAGATCAACTTTCTGTTATGCGGGGTAAAATTAATTATATAAGAAAGACCGTTTGGGATGATGCAAAATACAACGCAAATATATACGGAACACAGTTATTATCACAAATACTTCCAGATAAATTCCCTTTCCCAAAATCACTCCATCTTGTTAAAGAATGTCTTACTGCTGTTGAGCAAAATAAAAATGGATTGATATTAGATTTTTTCGCAGGCTCTGGGACCACTGGGCATGCTGTTTTGGAACTCAACAAACAAGATGGAGGAAATCGTAAATTTATTGTTTGCACAAATAATGAGAATAATATTTGTGAAGAAGTTACTTACGAAAGAATAAAGCGAGTTATTAAAGGACATAAAAATAAAAAAGGAGAACTAGTTGATGGACTTGGTGGTAATCTTCGTTACTACAAAACTGAGTTGGTGAACATTGAAAAACTTCATCAAACACCAGATCAAGCAAAAATTAAGCTTGCATATGAAGCAGGAGAAATGATTGGTTTACGAGAAGGTACACTTAATGAAATTGAAAAAAATGAGTGGTGGCAAGTTTTTGAGGGGCATGGGAAATCTACCGCTATATATTTCAAGGAAGATAAAGAAAGGCTACCTGATCTAGTTGCTTTTCTTGAAAAAAAGATGGTCCCTTGTGCCCTGTATATTTTTAGTTGGGGAAAGAACGAATATAAAAATGAATATAGTTCTAAAATGATTAGAATTGAAGATATTCCAGAACCTATCCTTGAGGTCTATAAGGAGATAAATAAATTATAAAATATATGTTTTCACTTAAGCCATTTCAAGAGCAAGCTATCGCAAAATTAAGAGATCAATTCTTAACTCTTTGGGGTACCCAGGGGTCTCTAATACCTCTTGTATTTAAATCTCCCACTGGATCAGGTAAAACAATCATGCTTGCTCAGTTCCTTAGAGATATAGTTTCTGACCCTCGTTTTGCTGGAAATGATGTCGCTTTTTTATGGATGTCGAAAGGACCAACACTTGTAGAACAAAGCAAGAATAAACTTTTTCAGTATTATGGTGGAGCTTCAGAACTTGAACTTCTTGATATCAACGATCTCAACCGCAGAGTGTTAACCAAAAATAGCGTTTTCTTTATTAATTGGGAAAAGTTAAAAGGCCAATCAAAAGATGTTCTAAAAATTCGCCGAGAAAACGAGCAAGACATTTCTTTTGATGGAATGATTGAGGCAACTCATGAAGAGAATAGAAAAATTGTAGTTATCATAGATGAAGAACATCTTGGATCTGATACAGATAAAGCCCTTGAACTTATTGACGGTCTTATTAGACCAAAGATTATTATTCGAGCTTCTGCTACACCTAAGTATGAACCAACAGCAAGTGATCTTGAAGATAAGACTGCTGGTTTCGTTAGAGTAAAACGAGAAGATGTGGTCCGTGAAGGTTTAATTAAAGAGAAGATAATTTTCCAAACCGAAGAAGATCTTAACCAAAAGCAATTTAAAGGAATGGACCAGAACAATATTCTTCTTGAGCTTGCTATTCAAAAAAGAGAAGAGCTTTTAAAGCATTACGAAGAGCTTAAATTAGATATTAACCCCCTTGTTCTGATCCAGTTACCAAATGACGATAGGGCAACTTCTGAGACAAGTAACACTAATAAGCAAGAATTAGTTGTTCATTATTTGAAAGGAAAAGGCATCCAAGAAAAGGACATAGCGGTATGGCTTTCTGATGACAAGGTAAATCTCGAGGAAGTAGAGAAGAACACGTCTAATGTGTCATTTTTACTCTTTAAACAAGCAGTAGCGACAGGTTGGGACTGCCCTAGAGCCTGTGTACTCGTTATGTACAGAGAAATTAAGAACCCTACTTTTGC
Organism: uncultured Candidatus Saccharibacteria bacterium; assembly: GCA_964468825.1. GTDB lineage: Bacteria > Patescibacteriota > Minisyncoccia > Phycocordibacterales > UBA5272 > UBA11704. Next base: position 9,166 of record CAYXWO010000005.1, read on the forward strand.
TATACAAACTGTGGGGAGAATTCTACGTATGCCTCTAGGTACACATTTTGCAAAACCAGAGCTTAATCTTGGTTATCTTTACACAAACTACAAGAGAAATGAGGTAATAAGTGAATATGATAAGAGTAAGACAGAAAACAAACCGGCCATACTGGGAAGTTACAGAAAAGAAGAAGTTGAACCAATAACCATAGATTCAGTTTTTATGAGTCGCTCTGACTACAATGACTTAGGTGACACATTTCAGTCGACACTTAAGAAAGTGGCGAATAAATATTTTGGTATCAAAGATGGTGAAAGTAATCCTAAAAAGAAACTTGAAGAAAAAGGATTATCTTTGAAACCACATGTAACTAACGGAATTATTGTTGGTGTCGAGATTGATGATTATGACAACTTTACTAAAGAATTACTTTCTGAGGGTTCTAGTCATGATCTTGAGATGTCTCAATATGACATTGAGAGGCTGTATAATCTTGTATGCTTTAGTATTATTTCAAAGCAAACAGATGAAAACAGAAAGTTCGCACCAGAACGATCGTGGGGCAAGTTAAAGACAGCAATTAATGTTTGGTTACTTTCACTTCTTGATACTGAACGTCTACAGGCATATAAGATAATACTCTGCGATTTATTGAAAGAAACAAGTGTGCTTAAGCCAGTAATTGGCGAAGCTTTAGCTATGTATCGCCCCATCAGAGAAAAGGAGGTTGAGAAAAGAGAATCCAGAAAGAAAAGGATTGAATATATTGAAATTCCAAGAGAGTCTATTTTCTATACGGATGACTATGAAGAGATGAAGAAATTACAGAAATGTGCAATGAAGCCATTCTATGTTTCTAAATCAATGGCTGATAATGAAAAGAAGTTTATTAAATTCTTAGAAGAATGTGATATTGAGTGGTGGTATAAGAATGGTGATTCTGGTAGTGAATTCTTTTCTATTTCTTACGTAAATGAAGATGAAGGAAAAGAAAAACTCTTCTACCCTGATTGGATAGTTAAGATAAAAAATAAGACCTGGATAATTGATACCAAGGCAGGTTTTACAGCTGAGGTTCGTGATACTAAATTCAAAGCAGAAGCATTGCAGAAATGGATCAGTGAACACAAAGGTTTTGCTGGAGGGATTGCAGTTAATGATCCTGATGGGTGGAAAATTAATTCAGAGAAAGAATATTTTTACCCTTCTAAAGACTGGAAGATGCTTAAGTTCTAACCTACTAATATGTCATCTATTCAAAAATTAAATGAATATCTTGGAATAGATGAGCAGGCTTTTAAAACAAGAAAAATATTTAATCCATTTATTGGAATTGACTCCCACTTATTTTTAGACCCCTCATTACTTGAAATAACAACTATAGATGAGTTTAAAGACTCAACAAAGAGATTAAAGAAGTATTTTTCTGACACTTTACGCTTGCTTTCATTGTCAAAAGTAAAAAATGACCGTGCGTGGAAGGAAGTATCTAGTAGACTAAGATTTAAAGAAACTAAAGGTATTTCCATTGGTTATGGAGAGAGTACTAGTAATGGAAATGCTATTGGTCCTGAGTTAGCAAGAAAGTTAACTGAAACTGCATATGAGATAGTTAATCTTGGGCTAGAGGACCCAATCATTTTTGAATTACTTTGTTTATTCGAAGAGGATTTTGGGCCAGACCGTTTAAGCGACATGGTCATATCTATAATTCGTGAAGATGTTTTAAATTACACAGACAGAACTATAAAAGAAATTCAAGTAGATCAAAAGTTTATCAAAGATATAAAGATGGGTAATAAAACATACCAGGTAATTAAAGGGCCGAAAGGATCTTCTATAAGACTGTTACCTGAGGAATTGCTCCAAGATCTCCCTATGGCTCTAACTAAAGATGAAATAGGTTATGTTGTATTTTTTAACCAAGAACTCCGCAGGAAGGTTAGTTCAATGTTAATTGGTGACATAAAATTAAAGGACCTCAAAAAGAAAGATTATAAGTCTTTACTATTTAACAAGAGTAGTCTTCAAGAGCTTGTAAAAGATTATAAAGATTCAACGCCTGAGCAATATGATTTTGAAAAAGATCCTAGTGGTGAATTAAAATGGTATGAAAATGGTCATAAAATAGCCGAAGCTTTTCCTATTGAAATTGAACTAAAAAAACCTAAAACTATTGATAATGTAAATGAGATAGTTAAGCAAATAATTAATCAATTTAAAAGAAGTATAGAGTCAAATGAATTATATGAACTAATTTATAAAGATCCGATTTCTAAAAGAAAACCACGTCACGAAAAATATTCTCAGAGACTCTTTTTTTCAGTTGCTGATACTTACTGTAAAGCAAACAATGTGGTTCTTTCAAGAGAGCCAAATGCCGGGAATGGTCCTGTAGATTTTAAAATTTCTGAAGACTACAATACTCAAGTATTAGTTGAGCTAAAGTTATCAAGCGGTAAAGTTAAACATGGATTTGAAAAACAATTACCAGAGTATCAAAAAAATGAAAATGCAAAAAAATCTTTTCTTGTAATTTTAAGAGTTACAGAAACATACCCTCAAGTTGAACAGATTAAAAAGTTAGCAAAAGAGGCCGAAGAAGAGGGAAAGATTGTACCTGAAATAATTGTTATTGATGCTTGGCCAAGGCTAAGTGCTAGTAAAAATTAGCTCTGGCGGTCTGTGGATATACAGGTACCGGTATTTTGATTAAATAAGGTAAACTAAAGTTAGCAGAAAGGATTCACTGCGGACGCGGGGGGTCCTTTTGCTTTTTATGGAAAAACAGTTACTCCGCATGCTAGTTTCCCAAAAACAGAGTCTGGTGTTATGTCATTACCTACCATTTTATGTTTCTTGCCCATATGATGTTTAACATAACATGCCATTATTAAATCAATAACCTGTAGACCGTTGATATTTTGTTTCTTTTCAATTAAATCCAAAGATGTTTTCTGGGTAACTATTTCTGGTAGATAAAATCGAACGCCAACTTTACATCTTTTTTCATATTCAGCTCTTAACTCAGCATCAAGTTCCTGCCCTCGTTTCTCCGAATAGATAGCATTGTGTTGTCCGCCGTGTCTAATTATTCTATTTAATAAATTTTCAAAACAGAATAAATATGGATCAGCTGGGTAGCGATAATTATTAGTAAATTTATGTTTTTCGATTAAACAAATTACTAACCTAAAATCTATTCCCTGCATAACCTTTGTCTCAAAAGTTTTATAAAAACTTTCTCGAATAGCAGGATCGTTCATTATTTTATTTCTTGAGTCAGACTTTTTATGAGAGGGTCTTCTTAGTTCCGATGAGTGTAAAATAAATGTTCCATCATCAGCGAAAAAATCTTTTTTAATCTCATTAACTATTTGATTCATTTTTATACTTTCGTCCTCTTCAATAAGTAAAGCCCCTAAAGCAAATATAGGGTAATTTTTATCAATAGTCGTTAGGTTGTGATCACCGGTTTCATCAATAAATACAAGCATTGTATGACTAGTATATTTTAATATTCAGAACAAGTAAAAACTTCCCAAGATTATTCATAGTATTTACAGTGGCTCAGTATAGGGCTTTACACTAAAGCAAGGTAACTAATCTGGGGGTATGGGGTTGTTAGTTTATTGATATTTTTTGTAGGTCTGGAATATACAAATCTACAGAGTTCTCACTAAACCAAGTTCTAATCGCATCAACAGTCCGGAGCACTTGAAAAACACCTTTTAGATAAGGTGTTTTTCATTTACCCAATTAGGGTTCAGTACTCACTCGTACAAAAGTTGACAAGACTACGCATGTGTGTGAGTATCTCATGAGACAAGTGACTTGCAATCTCGCAAGCACTTCGCTCTTCACCAAGGAGATGAGATGACTACACAGGATTATGCCGTCGGTGACCCCCGGCGTGTTTTGGCAGCCGCCAAGGCTGCAAATGGCAGCCCGCTTACCGAGCTTCTCTGGGGTTGCCAAGACCCCGATGAGTCACTCCGGATGTCACGCGCCATCGCAGAGGGTGGGTGGCTGGCCATCACACTCAGCGAACATGGGGCCAATGCCTTCAGGTACCTCAAGGGGGCGCCAGGTACGCGGGCTGTCTATTTCGTGAAAGACTTCGCTATCGGCGGGATTTCGGAAGCCCCCATGCTCCTCGGGTATTTCATGTCTGATTTCGAGGGTGACCCAGACTACGCGCTTCGGTTTCCGCAAGGTGACAGTAACCGGGTCTACTTCCGAAAGGACGGTCCGGGTGAGAAGGACAAGCGTGTGGAGCAGTACAGCCTTCCCACCGAAGACGAGATCGATGACACGGCACGTCGTCTGGACGCACTCGTCGCCTCTCACCCTGCCTACACGACTCAGATCGACAAGCTTCGCGAAGCTTTGGATCGGCAAGACTCAAGGGTCGCCTAACCGCCACACCAGCGGAAGAAAGAACAATCGTTCCGACTTCCACACTCGGTGCGGCGGTTCTTTCTTTTATGTACTCCCCACATTCTCATACTTCTTCCAATCAAAAGTTCTGAACCTGTGTACCGTTTGGAGCACATAAAATCTTAGGTCGCCAGAAATGGCGGCCTTTGATTTTAGTGCTCCGCGGGCGTACGACACCTGCGTGTCGCACGTGCAGGGACCGAATACAGGGTCGCGAGGTCCTCTGTTTTGAGTACTCACAAAACTAGACCTCGGGACCGCTCCTTACTCGCGGAGCACTTGACAACACCTACATAATCATTGTATTATATACTTTAGTGTTTTCAACGAAAGGTTTATATGACGGTGACTGAAAAAGTCGATACAACTGCTCCACCTGGCAAGGTCAGGGCTATCGCAGTTTTTCCGCTAGGCAATGACATGCAAGTGTTTGCCGGCGACTTCGACAGCCTCGATGCTGCTCGCACTAAGTTGTGCGGGAATGAAGGTCTTTCCTCACCTGTGTACCTATTTTTCGATGACACAGGGAACATGCTGCCATGACCGCCAAGCAAGAAATTTGCTTCGGCGGTTTCTTGTATTTATATACTTATCTGTTCTTATATTTCCTCTAGTCGAACATTCAGAAACAGCGTACTGTTGTGACCCTTGAAATGCATCTTTAATGATGTGTTTATAATTAATTGTTTTAGAGTCGCCCACCTCGTATAACACGTAGAAGTAGTACGATTATAGCAATAATAAGGAGGAGATGGATGAAGTTGCCAAGCACATTGAATCCGATGAAACCGATAAGCCAAAGCACGATGAGAGTGGAGGCAATAGTTGTAAGCATTTTTTTAAATTAGTAGGTAAAAGAGACGTTGACTTAGTGCAGTGTACAGTAACCAAAGACCAGATACTATATTTTCTTGTGTATACTTTCATACTTAATGACCAAAGTAGTTATAGTTCTTCCTTGCACATACTTAGCATGCTACGTATACTTTAGTTATGCTAAAAGTTCATAATCTTACAAAAGTATTCGGTAAAAATAAGGCAGTTAATGAGGTTAGCTTTTCTATAGAAAAAGGAGAAATATTTTCACTCATTGGCCCCAATAGTGCAGGTAAGAGTACCCTTGTTAAAAGTATCGTTGGATTACTGCAGCCAACGTCAGGAACAATCACAATAAATGATCATAACATTGTAAAAAATAGCGAAAAGGCAAAAGCAGATATTGGATATATCCCAGATGAGCCCTCTATCTGGTCACAGATGACCGGCAGTGAGTTCCTCAACTTTACCCAAGCTTTATATGGCATAAACGAAAAGACTAGAGCAGAGACAATCCCTAAGCTTCTAGATATCTTTAATCTCAGAGGAGTAGAAAACAATTACTTCGAAGATTATTCTCGCGGGAACAAGCAGAAGTTTAGTATCTTATCTGCGTTGTCACATAGTCCAAAATTACTTCTTATCGATGAGCCTATCGTTGGGCTCGACCCGACTGGAGCTGAAATTGCAAAGAGAATGTTTGTAGACTATGCAAAAAGTGGTGGCGCAGTACTTCTTGTAACTCATACACTTCCTGTAGCTGAAGAAATATCACATCGTATCGGGTTCTTAAAAAATGGTTCTCTTGTTGCGTCAGGTACTTTAGCTGAATTGCGCGAAAAAGCAGAACTCCTGCAGAATGCAACCTTAGAAGAGGTTTATAAGAAACTAGCTCAGTAGCCTCTCGCATATGATGAGACTTTTTTTACAGTTCGAGTTAGGGAAAGTGATTAAGTATTTCAAGACCAAGACATTGGCTAAAGTTATAACTTCAGCACTTTTTATAGTTGTCTTTGGTTTTGTTGCAATCGGAATATATTTTTTCTTTGTTACGGGGTTCCGCTTCATTAACATTGAGGCAGTTGATGATATAAAGCTCGCTCTCACACTGTTCCTGTATGAGGCATTTTTGCTTGTCCTTGCCGGTATAGTTATTGTGAGCACACTTGTCTCCGGTATATTTAACCTCTTTCGTGGTGAATACAACAATTGGATAATAAGCTCCTCTGGGTTCACACTCTTTCCTAAAGTAGTATTCCTGCGTAGCGTCACTGCGTCCTTGTTGCCGTCATTTATTATGTTCCTGCCTGCGATCCTAGCATTTAACAAGGTCTATGAAGTCGGTAGTATTAGTCTCTTCTTTATCCTCGTCTCAGTTCTTTTTTTAGTTCTTTTATTAAGTGCAGCAACTCTTACAGTTCTACTTTTAATGGCGGAGCTCTACTATGCTGTGGGGAAAAGAGTGCAAGCGGTGACCTTTAGTCTAAAAGGTTTAGTAATTCTTTTAATTGCATCATTGGGGCTAGTGATGGCATGGGTATGGAAGAAATTAGTGGCAATTGACCTGGTGCAATTGTTCAAAGCAGAGGATGTAGATAGCTCCTTAAGTGTTGCTAACATCGGCTCCTACTTTAATGGGCTACCTACACACACGTTTGCGCTTGAGATAGTAAGTTTCCAAGCTGGGAACGTCCTCTCTGCTCTCGGGTATTTCTTCACACTAGGACTCATTAGTCTTGCTTTTGTGGCAGTATGGTGGGTTCTCTCGCCCCGCTTTTACCCAATGTGGCAAAAGCTCCAAGAAGGAAGTGGAGCGGGTCTTAACCAAAATGCAGTTACTGGGACGGTCTATAGTTTTAGTGGAAGTCCTCTCTTTGTTCTTTTCAAAAAGGAACTATTGGTTTCGTCGAGAAACTTTAAAGGGGTGCTCTGGTTCTTATTTCTTTTCGCTATCTGGTTACTTCAAATAGCAATGAGTGTTCTCCTTGATAACAATATCAGAAGACATGAGGCTGATGTGAGTACCAAATTCGCTGTAGTGCAGGCGTTACAGTTTATTATTGCGATTTACTTTATCTCTGCATTTGCGCTGCGTTTCGTATTTCCTGCGTTCAGTGTCGAGAAGAAGACCTCTTGGATACTTGCCAGTGCACCTATCAGCTTCAAAAAGATATTCCATGGTAAATACTTCTTTTATGTAGCATTCTTTACGTTGTTGGGGGCGCTTATGAGCTACGTCAACATTCAGGCTTTGAATTTGTCTCTGTCTAGTGCATCATATTCATTCGCACTTCTTTTGTCGGTGATCCTGCTTATTGTTACATTCGCACTTTCGCTTGGCGCTATCTTTCCCAACACTGAAACGGATGACCCCGAAGCCATCACAACGAGTATGGGCGGACTATTTTTCACCGCTGCGTCGCTCATCTATGGCACAATAAGCGGGTGGCTTCTTTATCTATCTGTTATGGAAAAAGATGTTTCTAATATGTTGTTCTTTATTGTCGGAACATTGCTTCTTAGTTTTGTTCTCCTGTTTAAGACACCAGCAATAGTAGCTCGCAATTTCTTTAACCGGTAGCAGAGCTTTAAAAGAAGTGTGAAGTAAAATGACACCGAGTGGTGTCATTTTACTATGCGTTAGTTCCTGCAATGTATCCAGTTGTCCAGCATAGCTGTAGACTATAACCACCTGATGGTCTGTCTACATCCAAAACATCTCCCACAAGAAATATTTGTGGACAAATCTTTGATTGCATGGTCTTGAAATCAACCTCGGTGAGTGCCACTCCTCCCGAAGAGACAACTGCTTTTTCCTTACCCATAAGACCTTTTACATGGAGAGGTATCTCTTTCATTTGCTTGACCAGTGTTACCCTGTCTTCTGAGCTTACGCTGTGACAAAAGGTGTCACCCTCTATCTCGGCTAGGTCTAGAATCGCTGAAGATAAAGAAGAGGGTACGAACGTAGAGAGCACGTTTTTTAATTTTTTATTACTCTCCTCCACTAAATACCCCTGGAATCGCTGTCGAAGAGAGCCGACATCAATGCTAGGGAAAAGGTCGAGAGCTATTACTACTTCGCCATACTTTAGTAGATCTCCAATCTCTCGACTCATATTAAGTATAGTTGGGCCACTCACACCCGTATGAGTAAAAAGAATTTTACCCTTCTCTGCTATCTGTTTTACATTGTTCTGATATACAGTTACTTTTACATTATCCAAAGTGAGGCCGCTTAGCTTTTTTGACCACTCATCACTAAGTAGAAGTGGGACAAGTGCCATATCATTCTCCTTTATGCTGTGTCCTAACTTTTTTAGCCAAATCAATCCCTCACCTGTTGAGCCTGTCTCTGGTCTCGAAAGACCCCCAGTTGCCACTACACAGGACTTGGCAAAAAGCTGATTACCACTCTTGGTTACAACGCATACATGATTAGTTCCTTTCTCAATTGAAATTCCTCCAACGATACTTCCCTTCTGAATCTTTACCCCGCCCTTCTCCATGTACTTGTAGAGTACTTCATAGACACTTTCTGCTGTATTCGTAACAGGGAACATTCTCCCCTCATTCTCCTCTTTGGTATCCAGTCCTCTTTCTCTAAAAAAAGTAAGGGTGTCATCTACATCAAACTGCGAAAAAGCTGAAAAGAGGAACTTGTCATTTCCTTTGTACTTGGCCAACATCTCGCGAGTATTGGTCTTGTTATTAGTGATGTTACAGCGTCCTCCTCCTGTGATAAGTAATTTTTTACCAAGCACTCCATTCTTTTCAAGAAGAAGTACTTTCTTGCCCATGCTGCCGGCTTTACCTGCAGCAATCATTCCAGATGGTCCACCACCTATAACTATCACATCCCACACTGTGTGTATTTCTGCTTTCAATATACCAACTATAGCACAGAAAGTAGTAATATTGACCCATAATACTTAGCATGCTAAGATTGTGGTGTGGCAAAAAAGATAACAACCTCTGCACCGCAGGACTGCAAAATGCTCACCTCAACAAGCGGCGAACTTATGTACATGCTACATGTTCTTCATAGTGAGCTTGAAAAGAAAATCGAGGCGGTATTAATTAAGAGAGAGGATATCTCTCTTTCTCAGTATCTGGTTCTGGTTGGTTTTGCGACAGGACTAACCCCTTCTCTTTCTCAGGCTAAGCTTGCTGAAAGGCTCAGGCTAACAGAAGCAACTGTAAGTCGACACATCGGGATTCTCATTACAAAGAAGCTCTTGGTGCGAAAAAAGGAGGGAAACAACAAAAAATCATACTCGTTGTCACTTACCCCACGCGGGGTTGCTGTTTTCCAGAAAACAGAGTCAACAATATTAGAGGTGGTAGAAGGATACTTTTCTGTTCTTAGTAGCCAAGAAAAAATAACTACTACAACAACATTAAAAAAAGTCGTAGAGACTATCGCGGAGTAATGTATACATATGAATAAACATATAGAAAAAATAATAAGCTATACAAAAGGTATTTGGGCCGAATGGGTTCGTTTACACAAAGAGCTACCTCGAAATAAGAAGTACTCACTGATCGCTGGTGAAATAGTTGTTGTTTTTATTCTTGCTAAGCTTATCACCCCTTCTGGTGATGCTTCTGTTTCTATAGAAACCCTGCCACGCAAAGTTACTGTCTCCTCTTTATCAGCACTTTCAAATAATGAGAAAGATCTTCCACTCATTGGCGTAGTAACCTCAGTTAGTGAGGCCACTATTCGTTCTGAATCAAGCGGGAAGCTAAATCGTGTTTATAAAAAACTTGGTGACACCGTATACGCAGGGCAAGTACTGGCGGAATTTGAGAACTCTGCTGAGCGAGCGTCTTTACTTCAAGCTGAAGGAGTGTATGAACAGGCAAAAGCATCTCGTGATATTACCAGACTTAATAGTACGCAATCCGGCAGCTCACTTTCTGATACCAAGAGCCAGTCCCTCAACGCTATATATAGCGCTTACACCACAATGGATGATGCCGTTAGAGGTAAAACAGATGGGGCGTTCTCTGATGCAAAGTTTGATCAGGCGAAGTTCCTCCCTTCTGTTCCAGATGCTAACCTCACTATTTCTATAGAAACTAAGAGGAAGTCTATCGAAAAGATACTGATTGCTCGCGAGGCAAAAAATAGAACACTAAGCACAGAAGGAGACCTAATCGCAGAACTTACGACGGTACTGTCAGAGGTTCAGTTAGTAAAGACTTACTTGGACGATCTCTCTTCGGCCTATAATAAAGCAATACAAGATACCTCATTTACTCAGTCATCTATTGATGCGGGGAAAATATCTGTCCAGTCTGCACGACAATCAGTTCTTGCTTCTCTTTCTGCACTCGTTGCTTCACGTCAAGCGCTCTCATCTAGTATTACTGCTAACCAAGTCTCTGGGTCTGCTGCTTCTGAATCAGCAGGTAATATAGCTAGTGCAGAGGCACAAGTAAAGCAGGCGCTTGGTGCATATAATGCAGCACTATCTCGTTATCAAAAGACAATTATCCGTAGCCCAATTACAGGAACAATTAATTCGCTTTCTGTAGATACAGGAGACTACATAGGTGCATTCACTCAGATCGCTGTTATCTCTAACAACGGAGCTCTAGAAATTGTTTCATCTGTTAATGAAGACGATGCTAAGCGTGTGATAGTTGGGTCTAAAGTTATGATCAACAATAAAGTGGAAGGTGTAGTCACACGTGTCGCCAGTGCAGTTGATCCTCTTACAAAAAAGATGGAGGTACGTATAGGGGTAAAAAACAAAGAGGCTTCCCTTATTAACGGACAGTCAGTTAGAGTCTCAGTTGAAAGAAGTACACAGGCAGCAAGCTCACAGACTATTACTTCTCGCTCGCTCTCTACTATTCTTATCCCTCTTTCAGCGCTTAAACTTACCCCGCAAGGAGCAAATATTTTCACTGTGAGCACTACTAGTACACTTATTGCTATTAAAGTTAAGGAGGGTGCTATCTTGGGTGATCAGATACAGATACTAGAGGGTCTTTCTGGAGAAGAATCTATTGTGGTGGATGCTCGTGGATTAAAGGAAGGAATGGAGGTCGTCATAGCAGAGTAATAATAGAACATATATGCTTACTCTCTGGCTCTTCTTTCTTCGTAAAAAAGTATTCACCTAC
>CAYXWO010000006.1:0-15659 GCA_964468825.1 uncultured Candidatus Saccharibacteria bacterium
GAATTTTTAAAGGACGGCGGCACTTTGTATCTTGAGTTTGATATCACGCAACGTGGGAAAATAGAAGAACTCGCTAAGGAGAGCGGCTTCGAAAACATTTCTTTCCTCAGGGATCCCTATGAACACGAGTGCGTGGTAGTCTGTTATAATTAATTCAATGCAAGATTTTCTCAAAGGTATAAACATGGAGTCTTTTATAGTCGAGCTAGTATATCTGACTACTGGAGCACTCTCCATAACTTGGTTTGAGAGCATGAGGAGCTTTCCCTTAATAGGATATACACTAAGCTTCATTGATATATACGAGAAAAGTGCCCTAATATATAGTGTTTTATTTTTTGGAATGTCGTACGCTTGCGGCCTCTTCCTAAGACAGATTGGAAATGTTGTGCATTCATTTAAGGGTTTTATATCCCGGTTTGAGAAGTTGGTTAAGATGGAAGCTAACAAAAGAATGATATCTGAACTTGAGATATTTAAGAGATTAGAGAAAAGTTCGCCGAGGTTTTGTTTTTCCTATGAAAGAGCTAGGGCAAGAATGATTGGTCATGCCATATTATTGGGGTTTTTTAGTGTGAACTTATCTCTAGTTGTTTATGGGTTTTGGTGTGGGTTTTTATATCCAGGCCAGTTAGTCTTTGTAACCATAGGTTTCTTTGTTTCACTATACTTCTCTCTTAAAACTAAGTATGCATTTTATTTCTATGCAAATAAATTACTAGAGTTAGGTTAGCCCTAGCATACGTACGTATTGACTTTCTACATTAAAGCTGATATAATCTATTTAATTATTTCCTTATGGATATCCTCGTGCAGTCAGGTTTTTTGACTCTTTTGCGATAACCATATAATCCTTCCACCTTTAGGCAAGGTAAGCGCAAATAATCAATTAACTTAAGGTTTCTGGTTCAGTGGTCTTTCTCATTGCGCTAGTATGTTTGCTGGACTACGATATGTAGTTCTCGGGTATAACATGTAGTACGTCTCTCGGGCCTCATCACACTCCTGGAATCTTTTCAAATAAATAAATATGTACACCATGATAATTGGTGGGCCTTCAAATGGCTCAAACAACACTTCTTCTGCTCGCTCACGTAGCTCATCTTCTGATTCTAGAGGTGGCAGATCTTACTCATCTTCTCCTCGTAGAGCTCCTTCACGCGCGGGTGCAGGAGCTAGTCGCGGAGGACGTTTTGGAGACAGGGGTGATAGAGGAGGATCGTCTACTCGACCTTTCAATGCTAAAAGAAGCTTTAAGAAGGATTATATCGACGAGAAACTTTTTATTAACAAAGAGGCCGGCGTAAGTGAAAACGAAACGTATGTTGCAAAGCATAAGTTCACTGACTTCAATATCGCAGAACTTCTTTCAGCCAACCTTACTGCTAAGGGGCTAATTAACCCGTCTCCAATTCAGGATCAGTCTATCCCTGTATCGCTCGAAGGGAAGGATGTTATTGGCATCGCCTCAACTGGAACTGGTAAGACTGCCGCGTTCCTTATCCCTCTTATTAATAAACTAGTAGCAGATAGAGATCATAAGATTATGATTCTTACGCCAACTCGTGAACTAGCGCTTCAGGTAGAAGCTGAGTTCATTGCGTTTACTCGTGGAATGAAGCTCTTCTCTGTGGCTTGTGTAGGTGGAGCGCCTATTATGCGTCAAATCAAAGAACTTGAACTCGGAGTTCATGCTGTTATTGGCACTCCAGGACGTGTTAAGGATCTTATCGAAAGAGGAAAAATCAATATGAATCTTTTTGATAGTATCGTTCTAGACGAAGCAGACAGAATGCTAGACATGGGATTCATCGACGATATGCGCTCTATTTTAGGAGCGATGCCAAAGACAAAGCAAGGCCTCTTCTTCTCGGCGACATTTTCTCCTGAGATCAAGAGACTTTGTACAGACTTCCTTAAAGACCCTGTTACTGTATCAATCAAGTCACGTGATACTGCGTCATCTGTTATGCAGGACGTGGTTCGTGTTACTGGCGACAATGATAAGATAGAAGCGCTTCACCTTATCCTTAATAAGCCAGAGTACCCTAAAGTGCTTATCTTTAGAGAAATGAAGCGTCATGTGGATGGGCTAGCAGATGAGCTCATAAAGCGTGGGTTCAAGGCTTTAGCTCTTCACGGAGACATGCATAACAGGGAGCGTGAACGTGCCGTTAAGGCGCTCGCTTCAGGGAAGGTTCAGGTCGTGATAGCAACTGACGTTGCTGCTCGCGGGCTCGATATTAACGACATTTCTCTTGTTGTTAACTACGATATACCAAATAACTACGAGACATACATTCACCGTATTGGAAGAACTGGACGTGGAAATAAGCTAGGACACGCACTTACTTTTGTGCCAGCACCTCGCGCATCACGATACTAATTAGTTTGTTTAAGGTGTTAGAAAATGCAAAGGACGGGCCGCTGCGCGGCCCGTCCTTTGCATTTTCTAACCTATCAGTTATAGTAAAAGAGTCGCGATTAATGATAGAAACGAAAGTGACGAAACAAAAGAATTTGAGTTTCCTGTTATGTGTTAATTAACAAATAGATGTTACAACAATATGTCAAAAATAGTAGAAGGAGGAAATGTTCCTCAAGTTACATTTAAAACCCGTGTGCGTGATGAATCAGTTGCAGGTGAGAACCCATTTCGTTGGCAAGACGTTGCTACTGACGATGTCTTTAAAGGTAAGAATATCGTTGTGTTTGCTCTTCCAGGAGCTTTTACCCCAACATGTTCATCTACACACGCCCCTGGTTATGAGGCTAAGTATGATGAGATGAAAGCTCTCGGAGTAGACGAAGTCATCTGTCTTTCTGTGAACGACGCATTCGTTATGTACCATTGGAAGAAGAATCTTGGTCTTGAGAAAGTATTCATGCTTCCTGATGGAAACGGAGATTTTACGCGTGAGATGGGGATGCTCGTTAAGAAGAATAATCTAGGGTTCGGTGATCGTTCTTGGAGATACTCAATGCACGTTGTGGACGGAGTTATCAAGAAGATGTTCGTAGAGCCAGGATTTGAAGATAATTGTCCGACTGATCCATTTGAGGTATCAGATGCAGACACGATGCTTGCCTATCTTAAGGGCGAGTAAATAAAAGGTCTGTATAAAAAATAAGCACGAGGCCAAAGGCCTCGTGCTTATTTTTTAATTAAAATAGAGACAGTGTTATACTTTTCCTATATGAAATCTGTAACTGCTCCATTTAAAAACATTCAAGCCTTTAGTCTCCTGATAGGCGCTGCGCTGGGTACCTTTATAGCACTCTTGGTTACGTACTGCTATATTAATGAAGGTCATGCGAGGATGCGAGGATATAGTGTCAGCAAGAATTATCTGGAAGAAACATGTAAGAAAAAGTTTGGCGCGTGTGAATCGTCACAGAAGGATCACTCTATGATGGGGCATAATATGACTAATCCATACATGATGCAGGAGGTGAAAAGCGAAGAGCAGTTTTTAAGAGATATGATACTTCACCACGAGGCAGCTGTTCTCATGGCAGAACAGGTGCTTAAACTAAATCCGAGAGAGGAAGTACGAAGACTGGCAAATGCAATAATTGAAGCTCAAGCTAAAGAAATTGCTCAAATGAAGGGTTGGCTTACTAAGTAATTAAGCATGGTAGATCTTAAAGAAGCTCTAAAGTATCCAGAAAAATTCCTTTTTTTAGACATTGAGACGACAGGACTATCTCCTGTGTACGATATCATTACAGTTATTGGGTATGACTCGGGTAAGAAATTTTCTTACACACTTCATGGTGAGTCGCTCGAGGATTTTAAACGAGAACTTTCTAAGGCACATGCTATTGTTACCTTTAATGGAACACTTTTTGACACGAAGTTTATTAAGCGACATTTCCCTGATGTTGTTTTCCCAGAACATCACATAGATCTTCGCTATATTATGCGACGTGTTGGGTACACTGGTGGACAGAAACAGATTGAGAGAGACTTAGGACTCTCACGGGATGATGAGGTGCAGAAAGTAACTGGTTACGAGGCGGTAATACTTTGGCATGAATATAGAAGAGGGGATAAAGGTGCTCTAAAAAAGTTGCTTAGTTATAACCACGCTGATGTTCAAGGGATGAAAGAGATGCTTAAGTTCGCTCTAAAAGAACTAGGTCACGCGGAGCACGAAAAGATTGCTCCAGTGTCTGTGTATAAACATCGAGAGGCAAAAATTGATGTTGCTCCCCCAGTTCCAAAAGTGTATTCAAAGGATCTCTGGAAGAAAGTAAAAGATAAGAGAACAATCGTTGGTATAGATATCACTGGGAGTGAGCTTAGGCCGAGTGGATTCGCGCTCTTACATTCCGATAATTCTGTGGAGACGTCTCAGCTTTGGACAGACAAGGAGATAATAAACGCCTGTGTAAAAGCTAATTGTTCCATTGTTTCAATTGATTCACCTCTTGGTATCCCAAAAGGAAGAACTATGGTGACAGATGACGATCCTAGGCGCTGGGAAATTGGTATTATGAGATGGAGTGAAAGAGAGCTCAAGCGTCGTGGCGTAAATGTTTATCCGTGTCTTATTCCTAGTATGCAGCGTCTCACTGCTCGCGGCATGAAGCTCGCGAAAGCGTTACGCAAAAAGGGGATTGTGGTGATTGAGAGTTATCCGGGAGCAGCTCAAGATATCATGCAAATACCACGCAAGCATGCAGGGCTCCCATATCTTAAAAGCGGGCTACACGAGTTCGGTATCAAAAAGGGAAGTTGGTATGAAGAAAAAGTTTCTCATGACGAACTTGATGCGATTACCTCTGCAATAGTAGGACTATTTTATTTGGCAGGAAAATATGAAGCACTCGGGAATGACGATGAGGAATATCTCGTAATACCGAAGATATAGTTACTAGTTTGTAGTTACTTGTTACTAGTAATTTTCACATACGCTTAAACCAGTAACCAGTAACCAGTAACTAGCTTTTTCTAATTTTCTCAATAAACTTAGCTAAATGCTTCGCACGCTTCTCGTCTTTCCATTTGTCCATATTGCCACAAATCTTAATATCAACTAAGTCGACACCACAGAATCCAAATACACACGTCTCCCAGAAAGTTCTAAGAGGAAGAACAAAGGGCAAGTTAAAGTACCATGAAGGTCCACCGGAGGTCGCGAATACTTTCGCACTTCTACCTTCTAGTAGCTTCATAACCTTCCCGTCTGGCGAATATTTGTAAGCAACCCCAGGCCAGATTGTAAGGTCAACCCAGTTTTTCATGATTGCAGGAGGTGATGACCACCAGACAGGATGTACCATTACTATCTCGTGCGCCCAGACTATTTGTTCTTGAAACTTAATTTGTACTTTTGATTTTTGAAACTCTCTGATATTTTCAAATGCAAACAGGTCAACTTGGTACTCTTTTGCATAAAGATCTACAACTTCAACGGTGTGACCCTTAGCACGTTTGGCTTCTGCGTACGTGTTTGCAATAGTGTGAGTATCTCCTTTGCTTGACGGGTGTGCAGTAACAATTAATATATTCATATAGATGAGTGTAACGTTTATAGATGAAGTGGCCTAGTGGACACGCAATGTCAGCTCATAGTATATTAAAATATAATTTTATTTTTTTTGTAAAGAGTCGAAATGGATGGAATAGAGCTACCATTTGAGTCGGTTCTTCAGATAATGAGGTAGGGTTGCTGTCAAAAGTGATGACGCTATTCACAGGCCAGAGCCTCTCCGAAACAGTGTCCTCTTGATAAAGTATATTCACTTGCTAAAATATGACTTTCCTGTTATAATTGCCAAGCTATTGACCACTGATTAAGTTACGAGCGAGGCAAAGCGAGAGAAGTATTTATCAGGTGCAAAAACTATATTTATAAAGCCAAAGGAGAAAAGCTCTCATTGGCTACTTGTCATTTATGCCAAAAACAAGTTCACACAAAGCAGCACTTCCGCAAAAAACGTTCAAGAAGTACCGCAAGCCACTTACTAAACTCCCTAACCTCGTCGAAAACCAACTCCTTTCATATAAGGACCTTGTAGACAAAGGAATCGTCGAAATTTTCCGTGAGTTCTCTCCAATCAGAGATTACTCAGAAAGAAAGTTTGATCTCGAGTTCATCTCCTTTGATCTTTCAGATCCAAAGTACGACGAAGTCTACGCAAAAGAAAACAAGCTTACCTACGAAGCTCCACTTCGTGCTCGCGTAAAGCTCTCAAATAAGATACTTAACACTGTTAAAGAGCAGGAGATTTTCATGGCAGACTTTCCTCTCATGACTGTTCACGGCACCTTCATCATCAACGGTGTAGAACGTGTAGTTGTTCCTCAGCTCGCTCGCTCATTCGGTGTTTTCTTTGACTCTGAAGAATCAAAAGGCAAGAGATACTTCGGTGCAAAAATCATCCCTTCTCGTGGTGTTTGGATAGAACTAGGCACTGAGCCAGATGGCGGTATTTACGTGCGTGTTGACAAGAAGCGCAAGTTCTCTGTCATCGCACTTCTCCGCGTGCTCGGTCTCACAAGTGACGAACAAATAAAGGCAGCTTTTGCGGATAAAGAAATTGCGGGCCCGCTTATGGCCGCACTTGTTGAACGTGACGAGGTGAAGACCCTTCATGATGCATATATTGAAATATATAAGCGTCTTCGTGATGGTGACCTTGCAACCCCTGAGAATGCAAAGGAATATATCGATTCTATTATCTCTCCAGAACGATATGACCTTTCTCCAGTTGGTCGTTTCCGCTTCAATAAGCGCTTCGGTAAGTCAATTGACCAGAAGGATAAAGAGGCTCAGCGCCGTACCCTTTCTAAGGAAGATATGGTTGAGATTATCAATCACATGGTTGAGCTCAACAATAATCCTAATGCTCAGGAAGACGACATCGACCACCTCGGTAGCCGTCGTGTTCGTTATGTGGGTGAAATGATGTCACAGAAGATTCGTACAGGTATGATGCAGATGAAGCGTAATATTCAAGACAAGATGTCTGTTATTGACACAGATACTACTCTCCCTATTACTATCATCAACCAGCGTCCACTACAGGCTCGTATCAAGGAATTCTTCACCACTAACCAGCTATCACAGTTTATGGGTCAAGAAAACTTACTCGCAGAAGTAGAGCACTTACGTACTCTCTCAGCGCTCGGTCCAGGAGGTCTTACTCGTGAACGTGCCGGATTCGAAGTGCGTGACGTGCACACATCACACTATGGTCGTGTGTGTCCAATCCACACCCCAGAAGGTCCGAACATTGGTCTTATTCTACGTCTTTCTATTTATGCGCGTATTAACGAGTTCGGTATCATTGAAACACCATACGTAAAAGTGAACAAAGGTGTAATCACAAAGGAGGTCGTGTATATGAATGCACTCGAAGAAGAGCGTTACATTATCGCTCACGCAGGTAACGATTACGATAAGGATGGCAAGTTCTCAAAGAAAGAAATCGAAGTTCGTAAGGCTGGTCAACCAGGTCTTGCTGCTGCAGATGAAGTGGACTACATAGATGTAGCTACTAACCAGGCGTTTTCTGTTGCTACTTCAATGATTCCATTCCTCGAGCACGATGACGCGAACCGCGCGCTCATGGGATCAAACATGCAGAAGCAGGCGGTTCCTCTGATGATCCCAGAAGCCCCAATTGTTGCAACTGGTATGGAAAAAGAAGCTGCAATGCACATCGGACGTATGATCATCGCAGATGCAGACGGAGAAATAAAATACATCGACGCTAAGAAGATCGTTCTCAAAGGTGAAGATAAAAAGGAGTATGAGTACAACCTCATTAACTTTGCTAAGCCAAATGAATTCTCCGTATATCATCAGCGCCCAATTGTTTCTCTTGGAGACACAGTAAAGAAGGGACAAGTCTTGGCAGACGCTGCTACAACTAGTAATGGTCAAGTGTCTCTCGGGCACAATATCCGTGTAGCTTTCATGGCTTGGAACGGTTCTAACTATGAAGACGCGATTATTCTTTCAGAACGTCTCGTTAAGGAAAGTAAGTTCTCTTCAATTCACATAGAAGAATTCGTATGTAACGTTCGTGATACTAAGCTAGGAGCAGAAATCACTACACATGACATTCCAAACGTAGGAGAGAATAAGCTTAAGAATCTAGACGAAGATGGAATCATTAGAATCGGTGCAGAAATCCGCCCAGGTGACATCATGGTAGGTAAGATCACTCCTAAAGGAGAAACTGAACTTACTCCAGAGGAAAGACTTCTTCGTTCTATTTTCGGTGAGAAGGTTCGTGACGTGAAGGATTCATCACTAAGATTAGATAACGGTAAGCGCGGTCGTGTTATCGGTGTTAAGGTATTCTCTCGTGAACGAGGTGATAACCTAGAATCCGGTATCATTAAGCGTGTTCACATCGAAGTAGCTCAGATACGTAACATTTCGGTAGGTGACAAGCTTGCAGGTCGTCACGGTAACAAGGGTGTTATCTCAACCATTCTTCCGGTAGAAGAAATGCCATTTGATGAACATGGAGAGCCTATTGATATTATCCTAACTCCGCTCGGTGTACCGTCTCGTATGAACCTTGGACAGATTCTTGAGATGCATTTAGGTCTAGCTGCGCATACACTCGGGTACCAAGCTATCGTGCCTTCATTCCAAGGAGCAGGGGAAGACGAAATTAAAGAAGAGCTAACAAAGGCAGGCCTTGACCCATCAGGTACTATGCAGCTTTTTGATGGTCGCACAGGTGAAGCGTTCCAAGACAAGTCAGCCGTAGGTATTATGTATATTCTAAAACTTCACCACATGGTAGAAGACAAGATTCACATGCGTTCCATCGGTCCGTACTCACTCATCACTCAGCAACCACTCGGTGGAAAGGCTCAAGGGGGAGGTCAGCGTTTCGGGGAAATGGAAGTATGGGCTCTCGAAGGGTATGGTGCGTCACACATTCTCCGTGAAATGTTAACAGTGAAGTCTGACGATATTGAAGGACGCTCTCAAGCATTCGACAGTATCATTAAGGGAGAAGATGTTCGTGAACCGAACACGCCAGCATCGTTTACGGTGATGTTAAACACACTCCGCGGTCTTGGTCTCGATGTTATTCCTCGTAAGATTGAAGGAGAAAATGTTCCTCTTATTGGCGAAACTAATCTATAGGACTAACACGTACTAATAAAAAATCTATGAAAACAATCGATACAAACAATTTCGACGGTCTGATGATTAAGGTGGCGTCACCTGAGGCAATACGTGCTTGGTCATTTGGTGAAGTTACAAAGCCAGAGACCATTAACTATCGTACTGGGCGCTCAGAACGCTACGGACTTTTCGACGAAAGAATCTTCGGTCCAGAAAAAGACTACGAGTGTTACTGTGGGAAATATAAGCGTATTCGCTATAAGGGAATTATCTGTGAGAAGTGTGCAGTAGAGGTAACAAAGTCAATTGTTCGTCGTGAACGAATGGGGCACATTGAACTCGCGTCTCCAGTTGCTCATATTTGGTTCCTTCGCACTGTTCCATCTCGTATCTCTCTTATCCTCGGTCAGCCGGCAGGGGATGTAGAGAAGGTAGTATATTTCGCAGGGTACATCGTTAAGTCAGTGAACCAGGCTGCAAAAGAAGAAATCCTATCTAATCTCGAAAGTGAATTCAAGGCGAAGGTAAAGGCAGCAAATGATGAGAAGACTCGTGAAAAGTTACGTGACCTTATAGTAGCTGCTAAGAAGGAGATTGAAGAGATTAAGCCAAGTAAAATCTTTGACGAACTAACATACCACCGCTACTCGATTAAGTACGGAACATGTTTTGAGGCCGGTATTGGAGCTGAGGCTATCTATGAAGTTTTCAAGGCAATGGATCTCAAGGAAACAGAAGCTAAGATTGTTCTTCAGCTCGAAAAAGCAGGTGCTCTTGAAAGAGAAAAAGCTGAAAAGCGTCTCTCTCTTATTCGTGCATTCCAGAACTCAAGTATCCGCCCAGAGTGGATGTTTATGACAGTTATCCCTGTTATCCCTCCAGGAATCCGTCCGATGGTTGCTCTTGAAGGTGGTCGCTACGCAGCATCTGATGTGAACGATCTCTATCGTCGAGTAATTAACCGTAACAACCGTCTTAAGAAGTTGATGGAAATCCAGGCACCGGACGTAATTCTCCGTAACGAGAAGCGCATCCTCCAAGAAGCGGTGGATGCTCTTATCGATAACTCTGCTCGCCATGGACAAGATGCCGTAATGAGTCAGTCACAGAAGCGTCAGCTTAAGTCTCTTTCAGATAACCTTAAGGGTAAGCAAGGTCTTCTACGTGGTAACCTTCTTGGTAAGCGTGTGGATTACTCAGCTCGTTCTGTGATCGTGGTAGGTCCGTCACTTGCTCTTAATGAGTGTGGTCTTCCTAAGCACATGGCTCTTGAGCTCTTCAAGCCATTCATTATCTCTAAGGTTTTGGAGCGAGAACTCGCTTTCAACATCCGTGGAGCTAACAAGCTTATCGAAGACGGCATCCCAGAGGTATGGGCCATTCTAGAAGAATGTATCGAAGGAAAGTATGTGCTCCTTAACCGTGCACCTACACTTCACAGACTGGGTATTCAGGCTTTTAACCCTAAGCTTATTGAAGGTAACGCTATCCAGCTTCATCCGCTCGTTTGTCAGGCGTTTAACGCAGACTTCGACGGTGACCAGATGGCGGTGCACCTCCCACTTTCAGTAGCAGCTCAGGATGAGGCTCGTACTCTTATGGCAGCTAACCGTAACCTACTCCGTCCTGGATCAGGAGACTCTATTGTTAACCCTAGAATGGACATGGTACTCGGTGTGTATTGGATGACTAAGACCATTGAAGGAGAGCTTGGCGAAGGTAAGTACTTCCCATCTCCGAACGAAGCTATTACTGCGTATGACTTTAATATCGTGTCGTTCCGCGCGAAGATTATTGTAATGCCTTCAGATAAAGAGAAGTATGCAAAGTTCGAAGGTAAGCCGTTTGAAACCACTGTAGGAAGACTCCTCTTTAACTCTGTGTTCCCATCTGATTTCCCTTACATGAACGAGGAGGTAACCATCAAGAAGATGAACGGAATCGTTGACCAGGTAATCCTTACCTACGGTAACGAAATCGCTCCTTCTATTATCGACAAGATCAAAGCCTTCGGTTTCAAGTACGCAACTGTCTCAGGTACAACTTGGAGTATTGATACCGTTAAGGTTCCGAAGGAAAAGGATTCTCTTGTTGAAGAAGGGTGGAAGCTCTCAGCGGATGTAGAGAACGATTACGAAGAAGGTCTTTTGACTGCAGAGGAACGTTACGAACATACAATCGCTGTATGGCAGGCTGTTCGTACTCGTATTGAAAAGTGTCTCCCAGATACTCTAGAGAAACACAAGAGTGCGTACGACCTCATCACTTCTGGTGCTCGTGGATCTATGGCACAGGTTATTCAGATGGCGGGTATGAAGGGTATTATCGTTAACAACTCTGGACGTAACATCGACTTCCCAGTTATCTCATCATATAAAGAAGGCCTTACCCCGCTTGAGTACTTCATTACTACTTACGGTGCTCGTAAAGGTAACTCTGACACCGCGCTTAAGACAGCGCAGGCTGGGTACCTTACACGTCGTCTAGTGGATGTAGCGCAGGATGCTATCATTACCGAGGCTGATTGTGGAACTAAGGAGTACAAGACAGTCAGGAAGGAGAACGCTCTCGGAATTGAGGTGCCAATTTCTAAGAATATTCGTGGGCGTGTTATTGCTGAGGATATTCTGGTAGAAGGAAAGGTGCTCTTTAAGAAGAACCATCTTGTTTCAAAGGATGACGCTCTCGCAGTGGAGGCAGCTGGTGTAGAAGAAGTAAAGGTATTCTCTCCTCTTACTTGTCAATCAATGCACGGAATCTGTCAGAAGTGTTACGGACTCGACATGGGACGTAACAAGGCGGTGTCTCTTGGCGAAGCAGTAGGTATCGTCGCAGCTCAAGCTATCGGTGAACCTGGGACCCAGCTTACTATGCGTACATTCCACTCAGGTGGAGTAGCGGGAGCCGACATTACACAAGGTCTCCCTCGTGTAGAAGAAATCTTCGAACGTCGCATGCCTAAGAACCCGGCAATTATTTCTCACGAAACAGGAGAAGTTATTGGTATTCGAGAGGAGGGTCGTGAAAAGGTAATCGTCCTTCTCGCTGATGATGATGGTTCAAAGGGTAACAAGAAAGGTAAGCAGATTGAATATACGGTCCCTTACCGTCGTCAGACTATTGTTAAGCAAGGAGATAAGGTGGTCAGAGGTCAGCTCATGACCGATGGTTCTGCGGACATCGACGAGCTTTACACTCACGCAGGACGTGAGGTTGCTGAAGAGTACATTGTTGCCGAAATCAACAAGGTATATGAACTACAAGGTGCATCTATCTCACGTAAGCACGTAGAAGTAATCATCAAGCAGATGCTTGGGCGTGTTAAGATTACCAACCCAGGTGAATCTAGATTTACACAGTCTGATGTAGTAGAACTCTCTACATTCCGTAGTGAGAACGCTCGCCTTAAGGCAGAAGGAAAAGTAGAAGCCAAAGGTAGATACTTGGTCCTCGGTATTACAGATGTGGCGCTCTCTACAGATTCATGGCTATCATCTGCGTCATTCCAGAACACTACAAGAGTACTCATCACAGCGTCTACTCGTGGACAAATGGATGAACTCCGCGGTCTTAAGGAAAACGTAATCTTAGGTCGTCTTATTCCAGCTGGAACAGGGCTACGAGATAAGCAGGAATAATCCTCTATAACGGTTTAGTAAAACAAAAGGCACCCTAAGGGTGTTTTTTGTTTTACTTTATATATGTAAAGTGTCAACTGGTAACTACTACCTAAAAACTATAAACTATCTCCAATGAACCCCAAAGACCAGGTAAAAGAAAATCTCTCAATAGTAGACGTTGTTTCTACTTACGTTAGACTAGAAAAGTCGGGAGCACAGTTTAGAGCAAGGTGTCCGTTCCACAATGAGCGTACACCATCTTTTTATGTTTCACCAGAGCGCAAGAGTTACCACTGCTTCGGATGTCAGGCACATGGAGATATTTTTACTTTTGTAGAAAAAATAGAGAACATTCCTTTTATTGAGTCGCTTAAAATTTTGGCAGATAGAGCAGGGGTCTCACTTAAAGATGCAAAGAGAAATGAAGCAGAGTCACGCCTCGTATCACTTCTTAAAGATGCCACGCTTCACTTTGAAAATAATTTTAAACAAAGTGCAGAAGCGAAAGAGTATATTTTTGGAAGAGGGCTTACAGACGAAACAATCGCCACATTCCATATTGGCTATGCCAAGAACGAGTGGCGAGACCTCTTTATTTTTCTTTCAGGTAAAGGGTACTCACCAGAGGAAATGATTTTGGCGGGACTGGTTATTGAGGCAAAAGATGACTCCGGGAAGACAAAAGGATTCTATGACCGTTTCCGTGGGCGAGTGATGTTCCCAATTAGAAATATCTCTGGCGCAACAGTTGGTTACTCAGGCCGTATACTCCCATCTCTTGCAACTGATTCACAGGGGAAGTATGTGAATACCCCAGAGACGCCGCTCTATCATAAGTCTAAGGTTCTCTTTGGGTATGACACAGGAAGAAAAAGAATGAATGAAACAAAGGAGGTTGTTGTCGTTGAAGGTCAGATGGACCTTTGTATGAGCTATCAGGCCGGTGTTCATAATACTGTCGCAGTGTCTGGCACTGCGTTTACTGATGAGCATATTCATATGATCAAAAGATTCTGTGACAAAGTTATTCTTTCTTTTGATACCGATAGTGCCGGGCAAGCTGCACTCAAGAAAACTGGGCTCTTATGTCTTCTCGGGGGGCTCGATGTGTACGTGGTCGGTGATATTGGTACAAAGGACCCGGCTGACCTAATAAAAGACGACCCAGCACTTTGGTTACACGCTCTCGGAAAGAAAAAGCACGTTATAGAATTTTTAGCTGACATGGTGCTCGCACTTCCAGTTGAAGAAAGAGTAAAAGGGCAAAAGATAGTAAGCGAGGTGCTTCCTTTTATCCGTGCGCTCGCTTCTCCGATAGACAGAGCTCACTTTATCCGAGCACTCTCTGAGAAGACGTCTATTAGCCAGGATATCTTAACAGAAGAATTAGGGAGGGGTATACTAGAGACAAGCGAGCTTAACAAAGAGACAGAGACACCCTCTATGCCGCCGATTGAGCGACTGTCCAAAGAGCTTATCGCTTTTGCCAGGCTTCATAAAAAAGAAGAACACAATGAGTACCTCTCTCTTTCCATCGACATCGAGGCGTTCCCGGATGTTATTATCGAAGAAGAGATGTTCTCTTTAGAGAAGAAAGCGATCGGGGATAAAGAAGCATATTTTAGAGACCTTATGTCTACATATAAAAAAGAAGAACACAAAGCAGAGCTTATTAGGCTTCAGAAGAAACTAAAAGAAGAAGGTGCAGATATTGAAGCTATCATGGTGGAGATATACGATCATGTAAAGAAGAGGCTCGGGTAGTTGTTACAACGTCAAGTGGATAAGACCATCGACTAGAGGGCTTTTTTATGTTATAATCCAGGAACCATTCTCATATGGCTAAAAAAGTATCTTCACAAAAGAAAAGTGTCTCGAAAAAACCTGCGGCAAAAACCGTAGCCAAAAAATCAAATAAAAAGGTGGTTACTAAAAAGAAAACCCCTATAACAAAAAGAAGTACTAAGGCATTAGCTAAGAAAAGCCCTAAGAGGGCAGCTCCAAAAAATAAAGTTCCTAAGAAAGTTACACCAAAGAAGGTAGCGTCAAAAGTTTCTCCTAAGAAATCTGTAAAACAAGAACCAGTTGCAGAAGTAAAGCCAAAGTATAAACCAAAGGCTTTTACTATAAAGACTGGTCCAAATAAGCCAAAAGCAAAAGAAGTTCCTAAGAAGATAACGACAAGGGAACAAAATGAACACGAGCTTCTCGAAAAGGGGAAGGAGCGTGGTTTTATTACGTACGACGAAATCATCAAGTACTTCCCTACAATAGAGACTGATATTCTCTATCTAGAAGAGTTGTATGAAAAAATTAACCAAGCTGGCATCGACATCCTAGAAGGTGGGAACCTTCTCGACATGGACGAAGATCTTCTCAAGCTTGAGGGTAAGGATGGTTCGCATGACAGTATCCAGATGTACCTTCGTGAAATAGGTCAGTACCCGCTCATCTCAGGAGACGATGAACGTAACCTGGCTATCCGTATCGAAAAGGGAGACGAAGAGGCTGGTATGCTACTCGCTAAAGCTAACCTCCGTCTCGTGGTATCAATTGCAAAGAAGTATGTTGGTAGATCATCTGATCTCACACTTCTCGACCTTATTCAAGAGGGTAACCTTGGCCTCTTTAAAGCGGTGGAGAAATTCGACTATTCTAAGGGATTCAAATTCTCAACGTACGCTACATGGTGGATTAGACAGGCGATTACTCGCGCACTCGCTGACCAGTCGCGTACTATTCGTATCCCTGTGCACATGGTAGAAACAATCGCCAAGTATAAGCAGGTGGTGCGTCGTCTGTCACAAGATCTCGGACGTGATCCGCTCGCAGAAGAAATCGCGGTTGAGATGGGGGTGGATGTAGAGAAGATCCACGTTATCGAAAATATTAACCAAGACACAGTCTCTCTCGAAAAGCCAATTGGAGATGA
>CAYXWO010000007.1:0-5061 GCA_964468825.1 uncultured Candidatus Saccharibacteria bacterium
TTTAAAAATTCTTTTGCTCGTGCAAGTATTTGCTTGTGATAATAATATCCATCTTCTTTATCAAAGAATGAAAGTGGGTCTTCTGCCCGTAGTTCCTTCATCACCTCTTCCTTCATCTCACTTGGCACATACGGAGGTACCGCGAAGATGTAGTCGTAGGTGGACGATGCACCTTCCCAGGTATCTCCCGTCACAATTCTTGCTCTAGTTCTTCTAATGTTGTTTTTAACAATAGAAATCTCTATCTGTTCTTTCAGTCTTGGATCAAGTTCAATCATATCTACCGATGCCTCTGGAATGTTTTTCAAGACCGCAAGACCAACATTCCCAGACCCAGAAAACATGTCGAGCACGCGGAGCGTGAACTTACTTTCGCAGGTTCTGATTTCGTCTAATGCCTGCTTGACCCAAAACTCAGTCTCAGGTCTTGGAATCATGGGGCGTAAAGAAAGGTCGATTTTTGTTCCGCAAAAAAGTACTTCGCCAAGCAAGTATTCGTATGCCTCTCCATCTGTCATTTTTTTAATGTCTTCTAGGAGCTCTTCTGTCTCTTTTCCTTTGTACTTCTTTTCTCTGAGACCTTTTACTTTATCTTCGAATTTCATAGAGCCATACTAGCACGAAGAAGGTTTTAAGTTATACGTTTTCAATTTTTAGATGATGCACGAAGCCTTCGGCTTCGTGCAAAGAGCTAATGGCTAATGGCTAATGGCTAATGGCTAATGGCTAATGGCTAAATTCTACCTGACCCTTTGTGTAATATGTACAGCTTTTTCTTTGCAAGTGTCGCTGCAGAAAATCGGAGAACCTTCGTCTGTACAGTCGTCACACAAAAGGAACAGTAGGTTACATTCTGCGTTAGCACAGTTTTGATACTGTTCTGTCTTTGCATCACATTTCTTACACTTTCCAATTATTTCTCTCTCTCCACCAAAGTCCATAACGAGACGATTATCAAACGTAAAAAGTGTTCCTAAGAAATCTTTCCCCGGGTACTTCTCCATGTACGAGTGCATGCCACCATCTAATTGATACACATCCTTCATTCCTTCATGTAAGAGAAGCGCGGACATTTTCTCGCAGCGCACCCCTCCTGTACATACAGTTAGAACAGTCTTACCTTCTGTTTCTTTTTTAATCTTATCAATCAGTTGCGGTAACTCGCGTGACGCTGTCATGCCTGGGTCAATTGACTTCTTAAAGTGGCCAGATGCGAACTCGTATGAGTTACGCATATCTACCACAACGAAATCCTTGTCTTCTTCATACCACTTACGGAGCTCTTCTGGTTTAAGGTGTGGAGCTGTGAGTTTGGTTGGGTCAACTTCTTTCGGATAATGCGTGCCGACGATTTCATCGCGCACTTTAACAGAAAGCTTTGGAAAGGTTTCCCCAAACCCCTCACTTCTCTTGATCTGCATATCAGCGAACCTCTGATCGGTAAGAAACTCCCCAAGAAAGGCTTCTGTATTTTCAACTGTTCCTTCAAGTGTTGAGTTGATTCCTTCTTCTGCAATAATGGTACGACCTTTTAGATTGTATTTCTCGCAGAGCAAGCGATAGTAGGACATTAACCCTTTCGGATCTTCGACGTGTACATATTTATAAAAAAGGAGAACCTGATACTTCATAGTGTGAATTATTATAACAAATAACTATCGACTTATACCAATAAAAAAAGAGTGTAGCTGATAAATACTATAACTGACAGCGTCATTGGCCAAAAAAACTTCCCCATCCCCTTTTCCGGGAAAAAAGCTGATATGACTACTGCGAAAATAATTGGGGTAAGGATTGGGTACGCAATAAGAAGAAAAAAAAGTAAACCACAAGTGGCGAAAAAAGCTACTTTACTAATAAGACGAAATTCAAGGAGAAAGAGCGTAACGCCAAGAAGTACTGCGCAAATAATTCCACCAAGGTGCCGAAGGAAGGACAATGCGGACAAAATGTCATCTTTCATGTGACCTAAAACATGCAGCCAAAAACTTCGCTCCATAAAAACATTCTTTTGCTGACCATGTCTCTTTGTATGATGATGTGACTCTGCTGCTGTCATTATTGATGGATACACTACAATACATTCAATTTTTTGTCCAAAATATCTTTAAGTTTGCAGAAGTCAATCCGGTAGACTGTTTACACTTCCTGTATCCTCTTCTTGCCCAGCCAGGACATAATATGTTCGAATGTCTCATCTTCATTCTTGACTATCAACACTTCAACCCCTAGCTCTTTTACTGGGTAGTCGTTGCCGCCAGGAAACACAGCGTCACCCACGAACCCTATCTCATCTAGTGTAAGTCCCAAGTGATCAGCAATCGCCTTTACCCCGTACGCCTTATCCATTCCCTTTTTAGAAACATCAATAGAAGTAGCGCCGCCAATTTTTACCTCATACTCACGCAGATGTGGAGTGACTTTTGCCACTATGCGCTTTCGTATAACATGATCTCGGTCTGCGTTTTCCTTTACATGTATCGGAGCTGTCTGGCCAAAAAGGGCTAATGATATCATGGTGCCCCTGTTCTCAACTAAGTCTCCATAGACTTGCGGTCTTTCGTACTCACTTTCTGCCGCAGCGCTAAGAAGTTCCATAATCCTTACACCTTCACTCTCTTCCAACAAATGTGCATATACTTCCTCCCACGCGCTATTACGATACGCATGATAACGAGCACCGGATGTTGGAAGAACATGGAACTTATGGAATACGTCACGTGCATATTCTGGTAGTACATCAACAATATTCCTTTTTAAAACCTCCCATTTCCCACCGGAAATAATCCCAACATGAACGTGTCTAAGGAGCTCTGCAATTGCCTCCGCCATTTCACTACTCATTGGACATTTGCTCTTAGCCAGGGTGTCATCAACATCAAAGAGGATCATTTTTTTATGTAGCATAGCTATCGCTATTATACATTATTTGTTAGTTGATTTGTCAGTTAATGGGAGTTGATCACAGTTTCTATTCCTAGCTTTGCTCGTCACAGTAGAAACAGCAACCCTATTCAAACCCCAGCATGTCACGCAGGTGACATGCTCTGGTCATCACACCCAGAAATCAAAATACTCAGGCAAAAGCCTGAGTATTTTGATTTTGCGCGGTCGATGGGATTTGGTCACAGAACTTCTCCTCGCAGGCTCGTCGATAAAGTTCCGCGACCCCTATTCAAATCCCAACGCACAACGCGCAGGCGCTGTGCTTCTATCTCTGCGCGAAAAGTAAAAAGCACTCATTTTGGAAAATGAGTGCTTTTTACTTTTTGCGCGGTCGATGGGATTTGAACCCACGACCCCTGCCGTGACAGGGCAGTGCTCTAACCAGCTGAGCTACGACCGCATGTATTTATTCCTCCTATTTATGAACCATATAAGGTGTGTCACGAGACCTTTAAAAGTAGAAGTCACTCCATTATACATCATTTCCTGAATTTTTAAAGAGGGGGACTTCGTCCTGACGCAGTCTCTTAAAGTTACTCACAAAAACAACCTGTCAAAAATCTGAGCGTGTTACACTATCCGAATTCTTCCCTGTATTTCTGTGTACACCAATTACTAACTACCTGTTACCAATTACCACTTATCATATGACCAAATTCTCTACCAAAAACTACTTCAAAAAAATCCAAACGCCAGCCCTCCTTACTGAGCTCTATAATCGACTTGATGTGGTAGCACTTTTTGAAATAACTGAACAAACTACTCGTAAAAATGTTATCGCTATTCTCACTGACTTCTATAATTCTCTTGAAATAGAGAAGAAGCTTGAACTTGAAGAAAAGTTTGAGGAAGGGAACAAGTTAGCAACTCCTCATGGTGAATATATTATTCCCCTACTCCTTAAGGGAAAAGGCTTGTCGACCGTAACTACAGTTGAGTGCAAAACAAGAGAAGACCTCTCTTTGTACTATTATCTATTCCACACTGAACTGTATGAAGAAGCGCTATTTCTGCACTCATTTTTTGTTAAGCCTAGCTATTTGCTCTACGAAGCAAAAGAAGTTGAATTAAAAGATGCAGTATTTGCGATCACAGAACTAACCAAAGAGTACAAAAGAATTCTTGATAAGGATGACCTGGGAGCTGAGTACACAACTGACCACAAACTCTTTAACGGTCAACTCTACTTTAAGATGAGTCTTTCTGGGGTTGGTAAGAATAAAAGAGAAGATGAGGTTCGTGTAGTTTACATGCCTGAAAACAAAGAAATCATCATTAGCTACACTGGCTCAAAATATGAGAAGCTTTTACTCTTAGATACGTTCCTTCGCGTCGTGTGTAAAGATGGATATCTAGAGAGAGTAGAATCATACGACCTTACTTCATTTAAAAAAGAAAGTTTTGATTTCACAGGTTTTAATAAAGGGCTACCTTTTACTTCTTGGAAAATAAAAGGGGCGACGCTTTCTCTTGGTACAAAGGAGGCAAAAAAGAAAATAAAAATAGCACTTCCTTCCAAACAAGAAGGCAGAGGGTTAAGCCCTCTCTTTACTTTTTATAAAGAAATTGGAATTGGAGAAGTACTTCCAACTACTGATTTAGAGTCTGTGTCATTCTCAATGTACTTTATTAATCAGAAAAACAAAGAAAAAACCATACATGTACCTGTGACCCTTTCAGGGGGCAAAGTCTCTCTCTGCCCAATCTATCCTTATCACGCGTTTGCACGAACACTTCTAAAAGAAGCAAATATATATCAAGGTTTCGTAGAGGTAGCAAAGAAGGAAAAAGACGATGTAACTAAAAAATGGGAGTCATAGTCGTTAGATTTTAACCTCCTCACATACAAAAGAGTGTCGTACGGCGCTCTTTTGTATTACTTGTTGCGGAGGCAGGAATCGCCTCTCCCTCACCTTGTTCAGTCGAGATCCTACATTTTCATTGTCGCTACTCTCTTTGAAAATGTGGACCTCCGGTTCGGTTCCTTCCACCTCTTGCGTGAGAATAATAAAATCCCCACAGTGGGGATTTTATTATTCTTGTTGCGGAGGCAGGAATCGAACCTACATTCCGAGGTTATGAGCCTCGTGAGTTACCTTTACTCTACTCCGCTAT
>CAYXWO010000007.1:5161-15387 GCA_964468825.1 uncultured Candidatus Saccharibacteria bacterium
AACCTACATTCCGAGGTTATGAGCCTCGTGAGTTACCTTTACTCTACTCCGCTATGTTAGTTATTCTAAAAGTGACAGAAGATCATAACCTCGAGGTTATTCGCGCTATTATCTTCGCTTGGAGTTACCTTTACTCTACTCCGCTATCTTTCAGACTTAAAATGATACCACAATTTGACTATTATTACAAGATTTCTCTTGAAAAAGAGAGGATTTTATAGTAGTATTCTTTTACGTGCTTATATTAAATGAGTACATAAAAGACAACATGTCAGTATAGCTCAGTTGGTTAGAGCGAAGGACTCATAAGCCTTAGGTCGCTGGTTCGATCCCAGCTACTGACACAGAAATAATACACCTCTTTTTACAAGAGGTGTATTTATTTGAACTATCGCACCACCTTAAGATCTCTAAACACTGACTCATAGAGCACAAATGCCCTCTTTGCCTCTCGTTCAGTCAACTCAAAATTAGACCCTTCGTGTGCGATTCTATTTCTTATCTTATGTGCATCCCACGCTAAGTCTATCGTGCGGAAACTTGCATCCTTTAGCATCTCCCCTACCCCTTCACCCTGATACCCTTTCTCTCTTAAAACTTCAAACAAGAGATTATCAGCTTCCATAATACCTATCCTCCACAAAGCTTCACTTGTACTACTCATGTATCCTTGTATGATCGCAAACTTAGGATGATCGTCAAAGTCTTTGATAGATGGAGTGGTGGCCGGCACCTCAGTTGCTACAGATAGTCCTGGGATACCTGCTGTAGTCTCTTCTTCTTTGTGCTTAATGGTATGAAGTCCGTGAGCATGATGATCGTCGTGATGGAAGTGATGCTCATAATGATTGAGACCTGAGACGAATATTAAGAACCACCTAAATGCAGCGTAGGCAAGCGCAACAAGGATTACTATTGAAAAGACAGACAACATGTCAGCAAAAAATGCAAGCACCGGGTTCTGTATAGAAAAGCTAAGACCACTTGTTGCTCCATTTATATCAATAGGAGAGATGCGGCCTATGTTTTCAGGGTCTAGAATATATGTATCCATAGTATCCGAGATACCGTCTCCGTCCGTATCTTTACTTAAAATATCTGAACCGAGCAACTTCTCCATAACATCACTAACACCGTCTCCATCACTATCTGGACCATTAGATGAAATAGCTCCGTCGAGCGGCGCCTCATCTCTCCCGTCTAAAACAAGATCTCCGTCTGAATCAGGGTTAAGTGGGTCAGTGCCTAGCAAGAGCTCTTGCCCATCAAGCAGTCCGTCATGATCTGTGTCTGGATCTTCGGAATCAAGACCATGGTTCTTCTCATAGCTATCAGGCACGCCATCCTCATCGCTGTCTACAGGACCAAGACCAAAAGCGTCGCGAATATGGTCCCATGTCGAATAATCTTCTTCGTAGCGCTCCT
Organism: uncultured Candidatus Saccharibacteria bacterium; assembly: GCA_964468825.1. Classification (GTDB taxonomy): domain Bacteria; phylum Patescibacteriota; class Minisyncoccia; order Phycocordibacterales; family UBA5272; genus UBA11704. The sequence goes on from CAYXWO010000007.1 coordinate 6,587, forward strand.
TGAGCTCAGCTTTTGTAAGATTATCACTATCATACGGACGAGCATCTGTGATATCAGGTATGCCATCGCCATCTGAGTCTCTTACCTTAAGACCAAGACTCTCAAGCATTCTCTGCCAAAGAGATACGTGCACCTCCGCTTGAGGCACTATCTCCCCTTTCGCTGCCAAATGAGAATCAAACCAACCCCTATCTCGTAGACCATCCCAATCCCTATAAGACACTTCTTCAAGATATGCATCAGGGTCTTTTCTAAGCAAAGTAAAATACCACGTGTACTTAATCCAAAGTAATACGTCGTATACACGGTTGAAAAGATAATCAATTGAAAGAGAATACATGGTACTGTGAAGAGCGCAGAGCTTAGAATCTAGAACATAGTAGTACACAATTCTACTTTCTATACTCTACATTCTAGTATCTTTACCCTAGTATAGCTTTTCAAAGTCTCGACCGATAGTGAATAATATATCCTCTCTAAAATGTGGCGCGATAATCTGTAACGATAAAGGCAGCTTGCCGTCGGTTACACCTGATGGTATAGAAATAGCTGGAACTCCAACAATATTAACCGGCACAGTAAAAATGTCTGCGAGATACATTGCGAGCGGGTCATGAGACTTCTCACCTATTGTAAAAGCAGGTATTGGGGATGTCGGCATAGCAATCGCATCCACTTGCTCAAAAATCTTTTTAAATTCTTCACGAAGCATTTCGCGTACCAAGTTAGCTTTATTATAATACGCATCATAATAGCCACTAGAGAGAACATATGTCCCGAGTAAAATTCTTCTGCGAACTTCTTCACCGAAACCTAGAGTACGAGTCTTAAAATAGCCCTTGATAACATTATCATCTGGAATGGATAACCCATAACGTATTCCGTCATATCTTGCCATATTAGATGATATCTCAGCAAAAACTACCACATAATATACAGAAAGAGTCTTTTCCAAGTGGTCTATGGAAATATCAATGATTTCGTAACCATCTCCCTTTAGTTTTTCTACTGAATCTTCAAAATTAGTGAGCACTTCTTTATCTATCCCATCACGTCTGATAAAGGACCAGGGAACACCGATGCGCTTACGCAAAGCTTTTAGCTCTTGGTCATTAGCTTTTAGAAAAGCAGAAGTGGAATCAAATGGGTCATGTCCAGAAATAATATTAAAAATACTTTCAGTATCTTCAACTGAGTGAGCAAACGGACCAATTTGGTCAAGCGATGACCCCATAGCCATAAGTCCGTAGCGAGAGACGGCTCCATAAGTTGGCTTTAACCCGACAATCCCACAAAACGATGCGGGCTGTCTGATTGACCCTCCAGTGTCTGAACCCAATGAAACTGGCACCCCTCCGTATGCTACCACCGCGGCACTTCCGCCTGACGATCCTCCTGCTACTCGTGTAATATCATGAGGATTCTTAGTTACGCCATAGGCTGAATTTTCAGTTGACCCACCCATAGCAAATTCATCCATATTTGCACGTCCGATAAGTACCGCTCCTGCTTCTTTTAGTTTCTTAACAACTGTTGCATCATATGGCGAGACATAATCCTCGAGAATCTTTGACCCAGCGGTTGCTTTCTCCCCTTTCACAACAATATTATCCTTAAGAACAATTGGCACACCGGTGAGAGCTGTGCCTTTACCTTGTTGCAACATCTCCTTAGCGACAGCAATCTGTGAAGAGACAAAGTTATCAGAGTACATACCTAGGAGCGCATGGATTTCTCCATCTTTTTCTTCTATTGTCTTCCTGGCATTCTCAACTAGAGCCTCGATTGTGATCACGCCATCTTTTAACTCTTCTTGAATTTGTCGTAATGTTTTGTGCATTGTATTTACTTGAAAGATTACTTAAGAACTTGTGCCACTTTTACATAATCATCTTCTGTGCCAGGCGCCTCTTTCAAGATAGCTTCTGTATTAGAGCGAGGTATGTGAGTAATAGTATCTTCACGAACAATATTATAGTGCCCTGATAGCTTAGCCGTAACTTCGCGCCCTGCGACTTCGCCCTGAACGTCATTTATCTCTGACACATAACCTAAAATTGCTTGCATATCAGCAAGCATCTTGTCTTCTTGTTCTTTCGTTACAGTAATGCGAGAAAGGAGGGAAAGGTTGGCGAGGTCTTCTTTAGAAAATTGCATAAAGAGATTATAGCATATCCTTAAGTGCAAATTCATCAATTATTGTGACGCCGAATTTTATAGCATCATCTCGCTTACCGCCCCCTCCATCACCCGCCAGGAGATAATCTGTCTTTTTAGAAACACTACCAGATACTTTGCCACCATTGTCCTCAATAAGATTTTTAGCTTCATCACGCGAAAGACTTGGAAGTGTTCCTGTAATAACAAAAGTTAACCCTTTTAGCTTGGCACCCTTAACCTGATATGCTTCTTCTATAACAATTTCTTTTAAGAGCCTCTCCAGGGCCTTACTATTACTTTCATCATTAAAATAAGAGACCACTGACTCTGCTACCTTTTCACCAACACCTTCCACGGAAGAAAGTTCCTCGTAACCGGAAGTTCGCAATGACGAAAAAGTCTTGAAAAACTTAGCAATATCTTTTGCGGTAGTCTCGCCAACATGACGAATACCTAACGAGAACAAAAATTGGTGTAGTGGTACATGTCTCGACTTTTCAATGGCTAAGAGTATATTCTCTGCGGACTTTTGACCAAATCCTTCTAACCCCTCAATGTCTTCTTTTTTAAGATGATAGATAGAAGCGTAATCAGATACAAGACCAATCTCTCTAAACTCTGCAATAATTTTCTCCCCAAGACCATCTATATTCATCCCTTTTTTAGAAACAAAGTGAACAAGCCCTTCTAGATGCTTTGCGGGGCATTCTACATTTTTACAGTACCAAGCAGCCGAAGACTCTTTGCCAATTGCTTCTTTCATTAAAGTAGAATCACACTCGGGACACAAGGTTGGCATAGTAAAAGCCTGCGTTCCCTTTGGACGAAGCTCTTTAAACACATCAAAAATTTCAGGTATGACATCTCCCGCTTTGCGGAGAGCTACAGTATCGCCGACACGAACATCTAATCTATTTATTTCTTCTTCATTGTGCAAAGTTGCTCGTTTAACAGTAGACCCAGCAAGTAACACTGGCTCAAGCTCAGCAACTGGAGTAACAGCACCTGTTCTTCCTACTTGAACAGTAATAGCTAAAAGTTTAGTAGCAGCTTCTTCTGCTGGGAACTTATAGGCAACACCGCCTCGCGGAGACTTAGCGGTATACCCTAGCGTATCCCAAAGCTTTCGCTCGTTAATCTTTATAACGAGTCCATCGATTCCGTAGTCTTGATCGCCACGACTACTGGTCCATACAGTATAAAAATTTTCTATCTCTTCTAGTTTCTTACAGTACTTTTGATCTTTGTTTACCAAAAAACCATAAGATGAAAGTACCTTTAGCTCTTCCTCCTGAGTCTCATACTTCCCACCTTCTATGTCATAAGCAAAAAGTTGCAGATTTCGCGTTGCAACTATGCGTGGATCTAGTTGCCTAAGAGTTCCTGCGGCCAAGTTACGTGTGTTTGCATACAAAGGTAACCCAGCTTCTTCTCTCTCCTTATTAATTCTCTCTAGGTCTTTTTTCTTCATCCACGCTTCCCCGATAACAGTTATAGAAACTGGTTCTGGCAAAGTGAGTGGGACACTCTTGAATGTCTTTATATTCTCAGTTATATCTTCACCCACCTCTCCATTACCTCTTGTTGCCCCACAGACAAGAACACCTTCCTTATATGTAAGAACAATCTTAAGCCCATCAATCTTTAGCTCAGCTATATAAGTTGGCTTTTGTGTTACGCCCTCTTTTTTGAGAAGAGACAGGTTTCTTTCTTCCCATTCTCGCAATTCTTCAAGGTTAAAAACATTGTCGAAACTCCACTGCTTAATAGAGTGCTTTACCTTTTCAAAATGATCGAGCGGCTCTCCTCCAATGCGATGCGTCGGAGACATTGGCGAATCAAGCTCAGGGTGCTCTTTTTCTAAAGCATCGAGCTCTTTTAGTAGTGAGTCGTAAGTTTCGTCACTTATGGTGGGCTGATCAAGCACATGGTATAGATACCGATGGCGCTCAAGTAATAACCGAAGGTCTCTCACTCTTAGTATTGCTTCTTTTTTACCCATATATACCTTTAAGTATACCACAAAACCTTGTTTTATAAAGGATTTTGAGACTATTCTGTTATTGTTGTATTCACAACAGCACGCTCAACAGAGCCTACTGCGCTGTCACATAATGCATATCCCTGTGCGATAATTTGTCTGAATGATGGCGTCTTATTAATTGTCACTTTTGCACACCTAAACGTTCCATCGCCTATAGGCATGGACATGTTAAAGCTAGACGTTTTTCCGGTCTCAAGCCCAGAAGGACCATTATACTCATAGTCAGTTAGAGAGACATCGAAGCCAGATTCAGAAGCGTCTAGCACAGGAACCTGAGCACACTCAACATCATCTCGAGTGATTGTGGAGAGTCCGTCTAGCAAACGCTGATCATTAACATTTGTAATAACGGACTCTATGTAAACATCTGGATCAGCTGGCGTACCTCCTGGAAAAATTCCATACCCGTCAAGTCCAATGAATGCGTCATCTATTGCAATGGCGCAGCTCACAGCATCATCAGCCGCATAGTATGCTGTTTGACTTTGTCTGTAAACCTTAGAAAAATAAAGCTGCTTTGAAAGTATTTTTGAGCCTGTACCAACAACCAAAAGAATAATAGCAACCAAAAGCATGGTAAAAGGTAAAATAAAGCCACGATGGAGTGCTGGTATTTTTTTACCAAGTATGGATAAGGGTGTTACTTTCATATTATGGTCTAGGATGTATATACCTAACGATCTTTACTGTACGTGCTGAACCATTTACAGCTCTATAAGTTACTTCAGCTGTCACTCTAACATCATCGTAATCCTGCTCTACGAATGGCTCTGTCTCAAATGTCGGCAAATGCTCTAGATAAACTGATCTTTTATAAAAAAGTCCTTTTACTCCACCATTAATGTGTGTCGGCAACCCCATGCATACGTATGTGGTGATACCTGCTTGTCTGGTAGAAATCACTTGTGAACACGAGTTGACTGATGCATCATACCTGGGAGGATGAGTGTCGATATCTGTCTGCATGTCTATATAGTCAAACGAGCACCCATCTGCATTCTCATCCAAGTAACACGAGACCATTCCACTTGCAGCAGAAAAACGCTCCTTAAAGACCCTCCATGCTATCTGACCAGAGGTCTCGTCTCCTGTTGTAACGCATGGACCTATTCCTGGTTGCTTAGAACAAAAAACATATAATGAGTCGTATTGATTTTGTACAAGCTCTGCTATCTCCTCTGCAAGATACGTGGCCACTAAGGCATCTTTTGTCTGGCGTGCATAAGAAGAGGATGTTGCAATAAAAGAGAGTGGGCCAATAATAGTCACACTTATAACAGTAATAGAGACCAGTGTCTCAAGAAGGGTAAGACCTTTTACTTGTAGCTTGTTTTTTTGTAATGGAAAGTATTTCATACTCAAATATTGTCTAAGAGACGTGGTGAGACTGTCGTCTGTATACTGAACGTAGCAGGGATAGTGGATGGGCGCGGTGAATTAGACCTCCCCGAGACGAGGAGTACAACTCTTGGCTGAGAATAGTCTAGAGACACCCCGTCATAACTAACTGACGGGTCTGTTGCATACGCACCGTCTACATATAAATGTAAACTTGTAATAAAAATATCTTTTGCCGTAACTTGGTATGTAGAAGGCTCACCTGCTGATGGATTTTCTCTCTTGTACAAGACACCATCTTGAACATAATACGTAACCCTATCATCATCATTACTTGCATCTGTGCTTCTAAAGCTAAGCACAGCACCCCCACCTGATGCATAGTCACAGCTCCTTCTTGTTGTAGTAGCAGCAGTAAGACTACTTGAACAATAAAAATCGGTTCCGTACCTAATGTCTCTTGTGACAGTTTGCAGAGAGAGGTTAACGTTATCAAGAATAGACTGATTCTCGACAAGTTTATTATTAATAGCCTGCGTGTTAAAAAGAGCGCCGAGTGCTAAAGTAGCTACACCTGAGAAAAGACCTAGTACGACTAAAATCTCAACTAAACTAAGTCCTTTCGCTCTCGTTAACCTACGATTTTTATAAAAATTTAATTGCATGATGTTAATGTTTTAGTAACAACGCCTGAGCGATAAACAAGCAACGATCTTACGTGCCCCTGATTTGGAGCTTTTAGACTTTCAAATTGTGCACATGCAGAGACATAATTAATATCCTTGGAACTATTAATATAGATATTAGCGTTTGGACTAGGGCGATTAAAGGAAATGGTTAGTGTTCTTATTTGAGGATCGTTCTCTTCATTACAAAAGAAAGTGGATGTCCCCGTAGAAACACATAGCTTTTTTATTTTGTTGCCACGCATAAATTCTAAAATCTCAGTCTGCTCGTTAAGCGGCGTAGACTCGTAGAGACCATTCCCAATACCCAATGTCGACGGGATACTGTCATCTACCCTATCTCTAAAGCGAAGAGCTTGTGAGGAAGTGGCCAGGTTAAGAAAGAACCCAGCTCCTCCATATGTATCATTCAGCGAATTAACGGCACTACCTTGCAACTGCGCCTCTCTTACCATAAGCTCTGCGGATGAAATAACATCAGCGAGAGAAAGCTTAATAGTGGCCTCTGGTCTTTGCATAAGTGTTATGCCTAAGACTATAGTCATAATTGAGACACTTACCATTAACTCAATAAGTGTAAAAGCTCTTATTGATAGAGGCTTTTTTGGCACATACATCATAGCTACATAGTAGCACTAGCCAAACAGAAAAGCGATTGAAAAGATGTCGATGCCTGTGAACAGAACAACTAAGAATGAGAAGACAATAAAAGGAACAAAAGGTATGGCAGTTGTCTTCGTTTTATTCTTAGTGACCACGTACTTGTAGTAAAGTCCAACGATCGCCCCCATCCATACCGAAAGAATAAACACTGCGAGTCCTTCATATACCCCAAAGAACGCTCCGACACCAAAGAATAATATAACGTCACCAAAACCAACACCTTTTCGTTTTGTTATTGCCCACACGAAGAAAAATGGTGATGCAACAATAAGCGGAGCTAGTAACACCTCCAGAGAGAATGATGTCGTTAAGTGAATAACGAACATTAGGAGTGTAAGAACAAGGAAGGATGCCAAAAATGATACAGGTATAAAGCTATGAGCTCTGTCATATAGAGCCATTACACCGAGAACTATGAACAGTATGGTGTAGTAAGCTAACCACCAAGAACTTACAAGAAGTGTCGGGCTTTCTCTCAAAATAAAATGATAGAGAGCAAGAAAGACAGCGCCGAAGATAACTTCAATAACAACCGAAGATATTCCGTATGGGGTTTTGCAGTACCTACACTTACCTCTCAGGAAGAAGTAAGAGAAGACAGGCACAAGGTCGGAAGCGCGAAGTGCCTCTCCGCAGGAGAGGCACTTACTACGTCCTTTAATTATAGGGGCAACGTGTAATCTGGTAGCAATTACTTGTGTAAAGCTTCCGATTGATGCACCTAAGATGAAAGATAGAATATAGAACACAATCAACTCTTAGCTAACTTGAATGTCTTATTGCTGTCCAGTTACATCAAAGACACAGTCTGTAATTGAGTTACAAGTTTCTTTGTTGTTGTCAACACCAGAGAAGTCTAGTATTGAACCTGTGCTAGACGCTCCTGTGAGGGCAGCAATTGTTACTCCTGGAATCATGCCTGTCTTATAGTTAGGACCTGATACATAGAAACTGTTTACATCAGCCCCTGCCGCTCCGTAGAATGCGCAACTAGAGGTACCTGCAACGATTTCAAAATCTGATGCAGTAGAAGGGCCGTGACAGTCTCTGTCACTATCAAGCGCTTGTGAGTTGTTCTCTAGGTGGACACCAAGGTGATAAGCAAAGTAAATACCTGCATCTGATACCCCTGACCCTGAAACAAGGTACGGTGCATATGCGAACTTATCTCTATCAGCAACTGTTGTAAGAGTTGTAGAAGCAAAAGCTGGGAGAATCGGAATATAAGTAGGAGCAAGTGCGCTAGTAGTAGTTGGGTACTGACCAGCGTTTGCCTCTGCATACTGGTCAAGCGCTAGCTGAACAGCTTTAACTTCGGCAATCTTCTTAGAGTCACGAGCCTTCTTGCGAGCGTTCTGAATAGGTGCTGCAATAATCGTAGACAAAAGTCCAATAATGGCGATCACCACGAGAAGCTCAATGAGGGTGAAACCGCGGGTTCTAATTGTGTTGAATGTGTGTAACATATATTTAATCTATCTTTGTAGATACAAGAAAGTATATACCCTTAGAACATGTAAATACAAGATTTTTGAAATCTCTGTGTGGATAAGTGAGGGTAAGAAGTTAGGAAGTTAGGGATTAGGGGTTAGAAGTTAGGTTACTATCCTGCCTAAACTACAGCAATTTTTATACATTGAGCAGATAGCAGAGTCGTAAGTTAAGCTTATTTGATATACCTTTCTTAAGTACTGAAGATTAAATCCTAACCCTTAGCGATTAACGTTCTTAACTTTTAATTATTTAATGGCTTCTGAAAGTGAGTACATTGGGAGGAGGATAGCGGAAACGAGAATACCTACGCCAATACCAAGAGAAACAATCATCGCAGGTTCGATGAGAGAAATCATGCTATCGATAGCGTTCTCAAGCTCACGCTGGTAAAACACAGCCAAGTTCTTTAAGATAAA
>CAYXWO010000008.1:0-14511 GCA_964468825.1 uncultured Candidatus Saccharibacteria bacterium
CAAAGCACGTAGTCATATCAGCTCCTGCAAAGAAGGGTGAGGATGAGTCAGTTAAGGGTGAAACTATTCTCATGGCAATTAACGAAGACAAGTTCGGCACATGTCAGGTGACATCTAACGCATCATGTACGACTAATGCGTCCTCCCCCGTCATCGCTATTCTTGATGAAGCTATCGGAATAGATAAAGCTATCCTCAACACAGTCCACTCATATACGGCGTCCCAGTCAATTGTTGATGGTCCTAATAAGAAGGATTTCCGTGAAGGTCGCGCAGCTGCTCAGAACATCGTTCCGTCATCAACTGGTGCAGCCATTGCAGTAACAAAAGCTTTTCCTAAACTAGAGGGTCTCTTTGACGGCGTCTCTATTCGTGTCCCTACGCCAGCTGGCTCAATTGCAGATATTACTTTTATTGCAAAGCGTGAGACAAATGCAGAGGAAGTAAACGATATCTTGAGAAAGGCCGCACTTGATCCTAGATGGACTGGTATTTTCCAAGCAACTGATGAGGAGCTTGTATCAAGTGATATTGTCGGTCTTCCGTACGCATCGATTGCGGACCTTAAAATGACACGAGTTGTAGGAGGGAATCTAGTAAAGGTCCTTGCTTGGTACGACAACGAGATGGGGTACACGAATACTCTTATCGAGCATGTGGTAAAAGCAGGGAAAGCCGCGGGAGATACTTCTATTTCTAACGTATAGTTTCTTGTATGAAAATTTATTTAGCCACAGATCACGCTGGGTTCAATCTCAAGGAAGAAGTTAAGGGGTATCTGGAAGAGAAAGGGGTTGAGCTTTATGATTGCGGTGCCTTAACATTTGAGCCGGGGGATGACTATCCTCAGTTTATTGCGCTTGCTGCAGAAAAAGTTCAACACGATTCGATGCATGAGCCGTCTATGGCGATTATTTTTGGAGGATCAGGACAGGGTGAGGCGATAGTTGCTAACAGATATCGTCACGTTCGCGCCATTGTGTATGCAGGCGGAAATCTTGAGCTTGTGAAGCTGGGGCGTGAACATAATGATGCAAACGTTCTCTCCATTGGCGCACGTTTTGTTACAAAGGAGGAAGCGTCGCAGGCAATTGAGCTCTTCCTTTCCACACCGTTCTCACATGAAGAGCGACACTCAGAGCGTATTATCCAGATTGATGAAATAGCTAAGCATATCATTTAATCTCAGTGCTATACTTTTAGTATGAATATACAATATAACGTGGTTGTTATAGGGTTACTCTTATTAGCAATTATCTTTGTGCCATTTGTTCCGCATGACTCTATGGAATCATGCGACGCGCTCAGTGATGAGTGTGACGACGCGATTGGGTATGTTTCGCTATATACAAAGTATTTTAAATAAGACTCTTCGTTAGCAGAAAAGAGTGGGATAGATAATTGTGGTTCCTCTAGTAACCAATGACCAGTAGTTATATACTCTTTTCATATGCAAATTACCCCAGCAATCTTGCCGGAAAACTTTGAAAATCTTCACGACTCCTTATTCCGTGTAGAGGGGCTCACTCATCGTGTTCAGATAGACCTGTGTGATGGAAGAATGGGTCTTGAGAAGACTTGGCTTCCATTTAAAGAGACTCATTTGCCTGATGGGTTCGAGTATGAGTTTGATTTAATGGTAGAAGACTGGATGAAGTTTTTGCCGAGAGTGCTTTCTCTTGGGGCTAAGCGAGTTGTAATGCATATAGATGATTGGGAAGAGCATGATTTTGACATGCTCTATGACGTACTATCTCATCACCCTAAAGTTTCTGCTGGTTTCTCTGTTACAAATAATGGTTCAATCGAAATGCTTGCACAGAAGGTTCTTGAAGGAGAGGCTCGCCATGGCAAGGTATTCGTTCAGTTGATGGGGATCAGTAAGATTGGTGCCCAAGGTCAGCCATTCGATGAGAGGGTATTAGCCAAGATTGAATATGTTCGAAGAAATTGCAAAGGGGTACCAATTCAGATAGATGGTTCGATGAACCCAGAGACTATCTTTTTAGTTAAGCGGTCAGGGGCAACAGGTGTCGTTATCGGCTCCTACATTTTCGGCAGCAATAATCTTAGAAAGACAATTGACTCACTCCACTTAAGTTTTGGAGAATAATTACTCTATTTTTACATTTGTGTGTACTACGAGCTACGAGCTACTTGCTACTAGCTGTATACTGTCTTCATGCATTCTCTTACAGACATAGAAGTACAAGCTCTCACTCTCCGTGCCGAAGATATTCGTGAGAGTATCATTAAGATGTTAACAGAGGCGGGTAGTGGGCATACAGCAGGGCCTCTCGGCATGACCGATGTCTTCACTGCTCTTTATTTTAGAGTAATAAACCATAACCCCAGGCATCCAGAGTGGGCTCAGCGCGACAGAGTAATTCTTTCTAATGGTCATATTGCTCCAGTGTTGTACGCAACTATGGCGCACGCCGGGTACTTTTCTATATCTGAATTAAAAACTCTCCGCCGTTTCGGTTCTCGTCTTCAGGGGCACCCACATCGCGGGACACTCCCCGGTATTGAAACATCATCGGGTCCTCTTGGGTGCGGACTCTCACAAGCAATCGGCATGGCGTTAATGGATAGATTAGAAGGACATAAGCCGGACCGGTACTTTTATTGTTGTATGGGAGACGGTGAGATAAACGAAGGGCAGGTATGGGAATCATTTCTTCTTTTAAATAAATACAAGCTCAACAAAGTTATATCTATCATTGATCGCAACACTATCCAGATTGATGGGTACACAGAAGATGTGTTACCCCTTGAGTCTCTTAAGGATAAAATGGAGGCTTTTAATTTCCATGTTGTTGAAATAGATGGGCATAACTTCCGCGACATTGTGCAAGCGATAGGCAAGGCTAAAAGTACTCTTGATAAGCCGACGGTTATCATTGCACACACAATCCCAGGGAAGGGTGTGACCGCGTTTGAGGGTGATTATAGATGGCACGGTAAGTCACCTAACGCTGACGAAGCCAAGATGGCCCTTAAGGAGCTTCGTACAATGCGAGGAAAGGTTAAGCATTCTGAATTAGATTAATTGTATGCTACGACGAACACTATTTACAGCACAAGAAGAAGAGAGGGCTACTCGCGAAGGGTTCGGTGAGGGGCTTATTATAGCAGGAGAAAAGGATAAGCGAATTGTTGCACTCGCTGCTGATCTCACTGAGAGTGTGAAGATGGATGCATTTAGAAATAAATTCCACGACAGATTCTTTGAAGTTGGTATTACTGAGCAGGCGATGTCGGGCATTGCGTCCGGTATGGCTGCGATGGGGTATATACCATTTATGGCGAGCTATGCAATGTTTAGTCCTGGACGTAACTGGGAGCAGATTCGTACGACTATCGCGTATAATAACGTGCCCGTAAAAGTAGTTGGTGCTCACGCTGGTATCTCAGTTGGTCCAGATGGTGCAACCCATCAAGCCATAGAAGATATTGCTATTATGCGTATGATTCCCAACATGCAGGTTTTTGTCCCGTGTGATTCAGTAGAAGCTAGGGTGATTACAGAACACATAGCGACGACTAAGTTCCCGTCATATTTGCGTCTTACACGAGAGAAGAGTCCGGTCATGCTTCCTGATAATTATGTGTGGAATCATGGTAGGGGATACATGATGCACATGGCTCAGCATAAGGATGGAGGAGACTTCATGCACACGGTTGCTATAGTTGGGTGTGGGCCTATTTTATACGAAGCATTAAAAGCCGCATTTATTCTAGAAAAAGAAGGGATAGGGGTTATGGTTGTCAATTTTCCTCAAGTGAAGCCACTAGATGTTGGGTATCTTCTTCGTATAGCAAAGGACGCTAGAGCTGTTGTTACTGTAGAGGAACATCAGATTGCGGGAGGGTTTGGAAGCGCAGTAGCTGAATATCTTAGCGAGCATCATCCGATACGTATAGGGAGAATCGGTATTGAGGACAGGTTTGGGCAGAGTGGGAAAGTAGGGGAACTCTATGAAGAGTATGGATTAACGGCTAAGCATATTGCGCAGAAGGTGAGGGAGACGCTACACTAGTTGATAGTTACTGGTTACTAGTCAATAGTTGAAGAATACCCCGCACCGAAGGTGCGGGGTATTCTAGTAACTAGTAACCAACAACTACTAACTATTCTAGAATTTTGAGTTCGTAGTCGCTTGGAGCTTTCTTGAGAAGGTCTTCAATCGCACTTTCACTCAAGAGTCCTTCTTGTGCACCAATGTGCTGAACTACGTTCATACTGTTGATAGGTGCACGTTTTATTGCAAAGCTGGGGTCATATCCTTTAGCGAGGTAAGCAATAAATGTAGAAAAGAATGCATCTCCTGCACCGGTGCGCTCATATGGCGGAGCAATATCTGGGTAGATTGGCATGTTGAAATATGAGTTTTCGTACTTCATGTATGCACCCTGGTGTCCGTCTGTGATAATAGTTACTTTAGGCCCGAGAGCCTCTACTCCATCTAGAAGTTCTTTTATTTCGACACCCTCTTTTTTAAGAAGCCCTTCTGCTTCTTCTTTGTTCATACACACCACTTCAGTCATTTTGTAGAGCTCAGATATTTCTTCACCAAATCCAAGCTGAAATGTCCCAGGCTGGAATGCGAGCTTAATCTCAGGATGTGACTTAACATACTCTGCAATCTCATGATGAAAGTTAAGCGTGTGCTTACCAAGAGAACTTAAGTACATCCACTTAGGACTTCCGATATTTGGAAGTACTGGAGTGTACTCTTCGTGCTTGATAAGAATCGTTCTATCGTCACCGTACCAGAGTACATAGTGGTAGTTAGTCTTCTTATCTGCGACTGTCTGCATGAAGTCAGTAATCACTTTTTCTTTTTGAAGTTGCTCCAAAATAAGCTTTCCGTTATCGTCGCTACCAACGGAAGCAACAAGAGCTGACGATAGTCCAAGTCGCGCAGCAGAAACAGCTGCATTTGCGCTATTCCCTACAGCTGGCAGAATAGACACGTCGTCAAAAGGAACCTTTGCTCCGTAAGGGATACAGAGTTCTCTGCCGTGAGCACCTTCTTCTATGTGTCCAACTGAAAGTTTAATAAAAGCATCAACTACCGTATCGCCAAAGGCGATAAAGTCTACATTTTGGTTATTTTCCATATACCTTGAAGTATAGCAGTCACTACCGCTATACTGTGTTGATATGAAGACATTACAGAACCAAAGTGAGCAGTACATCGAACTTATCAACACCTATAAAAAAGACGGCAAGGCAATCGCTCATTTTAATATTTCTAATCTAGATCAAGCACGTGCGATAGTAGAAGTGGCACAAGAGCTTAACCAGCCTGTTATTATCGGAGTGAGCGAAGGTGAGCGTGAGTACATGGGTGTGGAGATGGTACGAAAGATAGTGGATGAACTTAATCAGGAATATGATGTCCCAGTTTTCCTTAACGCAGATCACACTTACTCACAAGAAAAAGTTGTAGAAGTGATTGAGGCGGGGTATGACAGCGTGATTGTAGACGGTGCTAAGCTACCTTACGAAGAGAACGTTGCTCTTGTGAAGTCCTGTGTTGATGTTGTGCGCGCATACGAAGCGAAAACAGGGAAGCGAGTCCTCGTTGAGGCTGAACTTGGCTATATTGGACAGTCATCGTCTCTTAATACAGCTCTTCCAGAGGGAGTAACAGAAGCCAACCTTACAACACCTGATCAGGCGAAAGATTTTGTGCTACGAACTGGTATTGATATGTTCGCTCCAGCGATAGGTAACGTACATGGAATGCTTATTGACGCAGAAGAGCCGAAGTTGCATATTGAAAGACTGAAAGAAATTACTGCGGTGGTGGACGTGCCGCTAGTTCTTCATGGTGCGTCTGGTAACACAGATGAAGATCTAAAAGGGTCAATAGATAATGGCGTAGCTATTATCCATATTAATACAGAAATAAGAAAGGCTTTCCGAGATGGCGAGATGAACTACTTAGTAGAGCATCCAAATGAAGTGGCTCCTTATAAGTTTGGACGTGAAGGGCAAGAAGAGATGAAGAAAGTAGTGAAAGCAAAAATGGAGCTTTACATGAAGTAGTACGTCTATGCAATAAAAAGAAGCACCTGGGTGCTTCTTTTTATTAAGGCGCTTTTATACTAGTTTTGAAACGTATACTCCCACAACATAAGCGAGGAATGCACAGATGCTCCCAATGGCCACGGATTGTAGGGCGAGCAGAATTCTATTGCGCTTAAGAATATAAGCACGAAGGTAACCAATACTTGCGAATGCTGCAAGGGTGAACAAGGCTGAAAGTGCGAACTGCTTTTCCTTTGCTGCAAATATGACAGGCAGAATCGGAATGAGTCCAATCGTGATGAATGAGAAGAAGGTGACAAGAGAGTTTTTGAGAACTGTAGATTTATTTTCTCCTTTTCTAGAGTCTTCTGCCAAGTAGTCAGCGGACGCCATGGAGAACCCGTCTGACACTAGGTTGGCAAGCCCTAATATAAGAACAATTCTTGTATCTATTCCCGCTCCAACTGCGCCAGCCATAACCGCAAATGTAGTAACAGTCCCGTCTGATCCACCATACACAAAACTTGGGAGATATTTTCGTATAGATTCTTTCATAAAAGTTAGTATACTAAATTACCTGAAGCATTTCTATTTTGCCAATTACTAATAACTAACTACGAGTAACTATGATTCACGATTACAACCAAGAAGCTCTTGATTTACACAAAGCACACCATGGGAAAATTGAATTAAAAACAAAAGTCCCGATGAACGACAGGGGTGACCTTTCTCGCGCGTACACCCCAGGTGTTGCTGAGGTGTGTAAGGAGATTGCAAAGGATGTGTCAAACGCACGAGAGTACACACTTAAACGCAATACTGTTGCTATTATCTCCGACGGATCTGCGATACTTGGTCTCGGCAACTTAGGTGCTCATGCTGCAATACCTGTTATGGAAGGAAAGGCTGCAATACTCAAGTCCTTTGCTGATGTGGACGCATTCCCAATTTGCCTTGATACTCAAGACACAGAAGAGATTATAAAAGCAGTAAAACAAATAGCTCCAGTATTTGGTGCTATAAACTTAGAAGATATTGCTGCTCCTCGATGTTTTGAGATTGAAGAGAGGCTTCGCATGGAGCTATCAATTCCAGTGATGCATGACGACCAATGGGGAACAGCTACTGTAGTACTCGGCGGACTAATTAATGCACTTAAGGTTACTGGGAGAGGGGAAACAAAAGATGTGAAAATTGTAGTTAATGGTGTTGGCTCAGCCGGTGTTGCTATTTCGCGCCTACTCTTAGCATCTGGGTATACGAATATACTTTTCTGTGACAGTAGAGGCGTCATTCATGATGTTCGTGAAGACTTAACTAAAGAGAAGAAGGAGCTTCTTTCAACGAGTTCACTTCCAGGTTTTGATGGGGTGCTTGCAGATGCCATAAAGGGTGCGGATGTGTTTGTGGGTGTCTCAAAGGCAGGTGCCCTTACAAAAGAAATGGCAGAGAGTATGAATAAGGAAGGGATTATATTCGCACTCGCTAATCCTATCCCTGAGATTATGCCAGAGGTAGCAAAAGAAGCGGGGGTGGCTGTAATTGCCACAGGACGAAGTGATTTCCCTAATCAGCTCAACAACTCACTTATCTTTCCAGGATTATTCAAAGGTATGCTCGATGGAAACGTGAAGCAGTTTCAAACAGAGATGTTTATTCGAGCTGCTCACGCACTAGCATCTCACGTTAAGGAACCAACGAAGGAAATGATTCTCCCTACAATGTTTGATAAAGAGTTGGTCAGTGTTATTGCAAAGTCTGTGATCTAAAATCACCAGGGCTCGTCCAGAGGACGAGCCCTTAGGTGTACTGCGAGAGTTCGTAATACAGCCTGTTGTTGAGATGGAACGGAAGGTTTGTTAACACAGGTCTCTGCAGACCTGTCTCGACTAGTGACCTGAGTGTCTTCACTAGTGTTAGGTAGAGCCGAGGAAACTCTTCTTCAGTCTCCTTAATCTTTGCTCTACGTTTCCTTTCATCTATGATTGAGGTCAATGTCATTAAGTTGTGGATACGGTCCGCAAACTTAATCACAATTACACGCCATCGTATCGTCGGGTCCCTCTCCGTCCGTATCATCCACCAGTAGCCCATACGGAAGATGAAGTTAGGATGCTTTGTGAGAAGATCAACTATGCGAGAAATCGCATAGCCGAACAGCTTACGAATCTCCTTTAGCTTCGTTTCCGTGTCCTCGACCACGTCATGAATGATCGTTGCTACAAAAATCTTGTAGTCATAGATTCCGTACCCAATCAGTATATAGAGTACCTCAAGCACATGGAGCAGGTAAGGCGTTAGTTTGTCTGCACGACGTACGCCTTTGTGTCTCATCGCTGCAAATACCATCGCCTCTACGATTTTCAGTGTTTGTTCGACAGTAAATTTTTTGCATGAAACCTTTACGATTTCGCTAATAAGGAGCAATAAACGCAGTCTATTGCTCTCTTCTTTTGTCGACGGCACAAGTGACATCAGACATGGTGTGTAGCTGTCCATTTGCTCAAAGAGCGTATGGACACTAATGGTTGTCATAGCCATGCGGTCCATCCTTTCTCTAAAGAGCGTTTAACTCACACTACATCACAAAACATATTATGTCAATTTATGAAAAGACATGGTAGAGTATATAAATGTCATTTTCTTTTGAGATAGTAAAAAAATCTTCTGAGGTATCACTTGCTCGTGCTGGTGTCATTCACACACCACACGGTGATATCAAAACACCTGCGTTCATAGCAGTAGGTACCAAGGCTACTGTTAAGGCACTTAGTCCGGAGCTTGTTCGTGATGCAGTTGGGTCTCAAGCTGTACTTGCTAACACGTACCACCTCTATCTTCAGCCAGGGGATGAGCTTGTTGCGCGCCACGGGGGGTTCCCTAAGATGATGGGATGGAGCGGACCCTCTTTTACTGACTCAGGAGGGTTTCAGGTATTTTCACTTGGGCAAGCACTTGGTCATGGTGTAGGCAAAATTGCGACGAGTGAAGAAATAAGTAAAAGAGAATCGGAAGAAATTAAAAATGAAGGAGCTCACGAGAAGCTTGCAAAGATTGATGACGACGGAGTGACATTCAAGTCCGTTATTGACGGAAGTGAACACAGATTCACACCAGAACGAAGTATGGAGATACAGCATAACTTAGGCGCTGACATCTTTTTTGCTTTTGATGAATGTACGTCTCCGCTTGCCCCAATCGAATATCAGAAGAAGGCGCTAGAGAGAACACACGCATGGGCACTTCGTAGTCTCGCACATCATAAGAAGCTTGGTGTGTCTTTAGCTACTGGCGAGATGCAGGCACTCTTTGGTGTAGTACAAGGTGGTGCGTATGAAGACTTGAGACGTGAGTCAGCGCGCACTCTAGGTACGATGGACTTTGACGGCTACGGAATAGGCGGAAGCTTTACCAAAGAAGACATAGGTACTGCGGTGAGGTGGGTGTGTGAGGAATTACCAGAGGGTAAACCACGACATTTGCTTGGAATAGGTGAGCCGATCGATATCTTACTTGGCATAGAAAATGGAATAGACACATTTGATTGTGTGTCACCAACTCGACAAGGAAGAAATGGCGCGCTCTATACCCACGACGGACGTATTAATATAACGAATGCAAAGTACAAAGATGACATGAGTCCCATATCAGACAAAGAGGAGTGGTATACACATCAATTCACAAAGAGTTATCTCCATCATTTATTTAAAGCAGATGAGATGCTCGCAGGCACTCTTGCTTCAGTACATAACCTCAAGTTTCTAGTCACATTATGTGAAGAGGCTCGAGATGCTCTCATCCAAGGGACCTTTCAAGAGTTTAAAGAGTCTTTCGTCAAAAGATATTATAAATAATTTTTAGATAGTATTGAAAAAGCCCTGCGCATGCGCAGGGCTTTTTGTTTTGGGCTGTGAGTCAGCACCTCGTGTGCTTCGAAAGCACCCAAAAGAGGAGTCCGACACCAGCGCCGGACATGAACACCGCCATCACGAAGATGAACACCGGAGGCAGTATCACTGCGAGTGCTGAAAGAAGCAGTGCGCCCGCCCCCAGCAGCATGTAATCAAAGAACGTCAGTTCACTGACCGCCGAACCAATGACCGCGCTGAGGCGCTTCATAGACTCCAGCAGAGGTGTTGTGGCTGGCACTTGCTTGATGCTCGCAATGATGACGCATGTCACCGCAACTACGATTAGTGCGCCATAGATGACCTCGCCACCTCGTCCCGTAAAGGCAAGATAGCTAGATGCGAGTAGCGATAGTGCGCCTGTTGCGCACAAGAAAAACTTCTTCATTTGTCGTCTCCTTTACGGGTAGATGTAGATTGTGCCCGACCCCGACCAGAAGACAAATGTAAGAGCAATGGCAATACCCACTATCAGTAGAGTCGTTTTCATGTCTGCTCCTTTTGATCCGGTTAATGGCAATACAACTAAGGCTAATACAACAGCCAGAGTTGCGAACTTGCGAAAGACTGCGAACCTGATAGGCATTCCTGCCCCAATTCCCCGTTGAGAATCTCTTATGTCATGAAGTCTTTTCTTCTAGGATGCGCACATAGTGCTCGTCAAAGGACTGTTTGGAATGTATGCTATAATTACATATCACTTATGTCAAGGAAGAGAGAAGGGGAATTCAAATTAAAAGGCTTTATTCCGGCGGGCGACCAACCAAAAGCCATTGCTTCACTGGTTGACGGCTTGAAAAAAGGTTTGCAAAAGCAGACGCTTCTTGGTGCTACTGGAACTGGAAAGACATTCACAATAGCGAACGTTATCGCTCAGGTGCAAAAGCCAACGCTCGTTATCGCACACAATAAGACACTCGCCGCACAGCTTGCGCAGGAGTTCCGTACATTCTTCCCAGACGCTGCGGTGCATTACTTCGTTTCGTACTATGACTATTATCAGCCAGAGGCGTACATGCCGGTTACCGATACGTATATTGAAAAAGATGCACAGATAAACGAAGAGATTGACCGGCTAAGACATGCCTCTACTCAGGCACTTCTCACTCGTAAAGACACTATTATAGTAGCCTCTGTGTCCTGTATCTATGGTCTTGGTTCACCTAAGGATTACGAAAGAGAGAATCTCAAGCTCTCAGTTGGTGATACGATTTCTAAGTTTGATCTCATGCAAAAGTTTGTAGCGATTTACTATGAACGCACAAACGCTGACCTATCGCCAGGAACTTTTCGTGCAATTGGTAACCGCATTGATATTATGCCGATTTCTGAGACCGTTATGCTTCAGATAGAAATAGCAGGAGGTAAGATATCGCATCTCCAAGTTGTTGATCCAGTTTCAATGAAAGTTATGAAGGTAGTTGATGACTATTTTATTTTCCCAGCCAAGCACTTTATTTCAGATGTTCCTACACGTGACCGTGCTATTAAGACGATAGAGGAAGAGCTTAGGCTTCGTCTAGAAGAGTTAGATAAAGATAAGAAGATTCTTGAAGCAGAAAGACTGAAGCGTCGCACTAGGTACGATGTTGCGATGATCCGTGAGGTAGGGTTCTGCCAAGGGATAGAGAATTACTCTCGCCACCTTTCAGGTAAGATGCCAGGTGAGGCCCCTGATACCCTTCTTGAATATTTTCCACATGACAAAGACGGTAACCCAGAGTTCTTAACTGTGATTGACGAGTCGCACGTTACGCTGCCACAGCTTCATGCCATGTACGCAGGTGATCAGTCTAGAAAAGGAACACTTGTTGAGTATGGGTTTCGTCTGCCGTCTGCAAAAGATAACAGACCACTCAAGTACGAAGAGTTCGAAAAGCGTATCAAAGATGTTGTCTACGTGTCAGCAACACCTGGTACATATGAGCGTACAGAATCAGCTCAGATTGTAGAACAGATTATTCGCCCCACTGGACTCCTTGACCCCGTGCTTGAAGTAAAAAAGGTGAATGAATCAGGAGCGTATAAAGGTCAGATAAAAGATTTTATTGAACAAGCGGTAAAGGACGTTAAAAAAGGTGGAAGAGTGCTCGTGACAACGCTCACCAAGAAGATGGCAGAATCGCTCGCAGAATATCTGCGTGGTGAAGGGGTAAAAGCAGAGTACCTTCACTCTGATATTAAGACCATGGAACGTATCCAGATTCTAACGCGATTTAGAAAAGGGGAGTTCGATTGTCTTGTGGGTGTGAACCTCCTCCGTGAAGGACTCGATCTCCCTGAGGTGACACTCATTGGGATTTTGGATGCTGACAAGGAAGGCTTCCTCCGTTCTGAGACATCTCTCATCCAGACTATTGGTCGCGCTGCGCGTAACTCTGACGGCCGTGTACTTCTTTATGCTGATGTAATGACAGGGTCACTTGAGCGTGCGATAGCAGAGACCAATCGCAGACGTGCTCTTCAAGAAGCATTTAACAAAGAACATGGCATTACTCCAACAACAATCAAAAAGAATATTAAAGATATTACAGAGGAATTACAGAGTGATCATGCAAAAGCAGTGAACGCAGAACTCTCTATTGACGAAAAGTTATTCAAGAAGAACCCAGACAAGCTCATTAAGCTAAAAGAAAAGCAAATGAAGGAAGCTGTTAAAGCACTTGATTTTGAGACTGCAGTAATATTGCGTGATGAAATTAAAGTGCTAAAAGAACGACACACACGAGAGGATAAAGAGGATGATGGGAAGGCTATTCCTTCTGGTCTCTAAAAACACTTGGCCAGCTTTTATGATGTCTATTTACATACACAATTTTGTGTGTTTTTGCATCATTTTTTAGGAAGGGTATACTACTACTTGTATGAAAAAATATGTACCGTATATCGTAGGAATTGTAGTTCTTTTCGTTCTTGTCTATCTTGGACAGGGCATTATGAAAAACCGTGAGGCTGTAAGAGAGGAAGAAGTAACTGTCAAAACTTCAACAACACTCGTTGAAGGAACAGTAACTCGTTTTTTTGAAGGTGAGCAGGTGCTAGGGTACGCTTTTGATATGCCAGAGATGGCAACAACATCAGTAGAGCGCGACGGTTCTTTAGTTAAAGTATCTGAAGAAGGAGAGCTTCTTTCAGCTCTGTACTTTAGCTACGAAGGAGGTCGTGGATACACTCCAGCTGATTATATTAATAATGTAATTGCTCCAAACGTAAGCACAGCTACTGTAGTTGGCACAACAACAGTTGGCTCTTATGAATGGACTGTTGTAGAGGGGGTAACCAGTGTTTGGCATGTAGCCTCCGTAAAAGATGGCGAGTGGCTAGTGGTCGCAGAGTCTAAGAAAGGTGAAGATACGCCTGGTTTAGACATCATTGAATCTCTTACTGCTAAGTAGTTAGTTACAGATTCTAAAACAAAATACACCCTACCTGGGTGTATTTTGTTTTATTGGAGAAGGTAAGAAGTGTTCAGTAAAAAACAAGCGCGCCGCAAAGCGGCGCGCAGGTGAAAGGGTCACATCAGGTGAAAATCCCAGATGGCGGTTGCGGGGGGTCTACTGCCTCGTTGTGTTCGTTTCCTGGATGGAAGCCACGAGGACTGCCTTGGTCTTCGTAGGCGCTTTTTGCCGCTACCTTCTCTTTAAAGCGCCCGCCTTTACCGGGAAGGGGAACAATGATTTTGGACTGCTGACCCATAATGACCTCCATGGTCTAGGTTGGTTGGTGGGAAGAACTATGTTCCCTAACATATTACCATACTTCTTTTTCCTTTGTAGAGTGTGATAGAGTGATAAGTATGAAAAAGAAAGTGTATGTTGGTATGTCAGGCGGGGTGGACTCCTCCGTGTCTGCTCTCCTACTTAAACAACAAGGATATGATGTCACAGGTGTTTTCATTAAGGTGTGGCAGCCAGACTTTATCGAATGCACATGGAAAGAAGACAGGCTAGACGCGATGCGTGTTGCTGCTCATCTTGATATTCCATTTATAACTCTTGACCTCGAGAAGGAATATAAAGAAGAGGTAATCGACTATATGATTAAAGAGTATCGATCGGGGTGTACTCCTAATCCAGATGTGATGTGTAATAAGTTCGTGAAGTTTGGTGCATTCTTTAAGTGGGCTATGGCGCAAGGGGCAGACTACATAGCAACCGGTCACTACGCTAAGCATAATGGAATATCGCTCGTAAAAAGTGAAGATGAGAATAAAGACCAGACGTACTTCCTCTGGACATTATCAAAAGAGATTATTCCCCACGTACTTTTCCCAGTTGGAGATATTGAGAAGTCTCGGGTGAGAGAACTTGCACGACAGGCGAACCTTCCGGTAGCAGAAAAGAAAGACAGTCAAGGGTTATGCTTTGTTGGAACTATTGATGTTAAGACACTACTTAAAGAGTACATTGATGAAAAGAAGGGGGATATTGTAAATGAAGAAGGGGAAGTAATAGGTGTTCATGACGGTGTGACATTTTATACGATTGGTGAACGCCATGGTTTTGTTATTACTAAAAAGAGTGTAGAAGAGAAGCCGTATTTTGTTATTGCGAAAGATAT
>CAYXWO010000009.1:0-13957 GCA_964468825.1 uncultured Candidatus Saccharibacteria bacterium
CAACAAATACAAGGAGTAAGCCAAAAAGCCTTTTCATACCCACAAGTGTATCACATAACGCAAGTGCTGAGACTGTGTAAAGTCCTTTATAATGAAGGATAGAATCGGCACAAGTTACGCTTCTTAGTAACTGTTCTGATTGCCCCAGTAACTAGCATCAATCTGGCTACATGTGTTTAAATGTGTCGTATCTTCAGTGTCTCTTTCGGCACCATCTTTGTCTTTTGTGAACTTTGTTCTTCGTGCTGAATAAGTGTTGTTATCTGGGAGTTTGCGCTTAGTATATGTTTCTCTGTAAGTGTCAAAAGCAGTACTTATTACCTGTGAAGACTGAGAGCTGGCGATTGTCGTTTCAGCGCTCCGGATGAGATCTCTCGCTGCCGCTATCTTAACCAGATCTTCATTAATGACACCCTCAGTCGTGGTAATCTTACCCATCCTATCGTTGTAGTAGGCATAAGCTCGAACAGAACGGGAATCTTCGGTTGATACAATGCCTCTGTTTACTAAAGAGTCAAAGCAAGTTTTTACTTGAGTGACTTCATTTCTGTAATTGCGGATTGCGCTCTCATATTCTCTGTCGGTAGACTCCAAGTTATCTAGTATACCTTTCATCATAGTAAAATGTTGCGAGATGGCACTTACCGTACTCGCCTTTCTTTCCGGGTCGGTAGATAGATCGTTACTAGGAGGGGTAACAGAAGTAACTGTTTCGGATGAGTTATCTCCTCCCCCAAGAGCCACAAGTCCGGCGTTAAGACCTTTTGTAAAAAGCTTTTCTGTGAGTGAACCAAAGATCTGATTGAGCACCCCCTCGCCTTGAATATTGGTTAGCCTTAGTGTGCCTGAGTTAACGGCTAACTCTATCGCGCTTTGTACAGATTTTCCTGGGTTAACTACAACAGAACGATTACAGTAAGAGTTCCCCCCGTCATCTACTTGAAGGTCGAGACACTTTGTCTCGCTCACTGCACCGAGGCCAAGGAATAACTCATTCTCAGCCAGTTTTTTAGCTGTAGCCACCTCTTCTGCAACTATTCCACTTGCTATTGTTGATTTGGTGAATGAGTTGTCTCCACCTGTGAGGGCGTTCCAGGCGCAACTCCCCCCAAGCGAAGATCTTTGTTCGTACAAATCCATAAGCTTACTCGCACATTCGGCGTCATCATTTGGAGCACACGAGCAAGCGTACCCGTAGAGGTACTCTTTTTCGACAAGCGCAGTAGCTTCATCTACCACACCATTTGCGTCAGTAGCTCTTTCTCTTGAGAGAGAGGTGAGGCCAGCCTCTGTACATATTGTTTTTTGCACG
This sequence comes from uncultured Candidatus Saccharibacteria bacterium, assembly GCA_964468825.1. Lineage (GTDB taxonomy): Bacteria > Patescibacteriota > Minisyncoccia > Phycocordibacterales > UBA5272 > UBA11704. Next base: position 1,313 of record CAYXWO010000009.1, read on the forward strand.
CACCCAGGGATACTAGAAACGGAAAGCTCCTTCAGTTTTGTTCCTATGGGTTTGTTCTGATCGCGGACACTGCTACTGATTGTGGCAAAAATACTATCCGAAAGTCCTCCTGTTGATGGAACAGCAACAAGGGCTTGCCTCGCCACATTATTCTCCTCCTTTTTTATAAAATCCTTTGGATTTTGTATTAGCTGTGGACCATCACCGTTAAAGCCTCCATTTGCCCAGCTGACGATGTTTTGAGACGTGTTCTGGAGCATGTTGGCAATCAGCGCATTCGCAATAGGCCCCATAACAGTTGTAAAGAAAGTCTGAGCTTGGGTTGCAATCGCAGTTGTTGCGTCACTAATATTAATTGGGATGAGTTCACCCATGTTTATTAACTGAGTAACCTCAGAAGCCCCTCCACCTGCCCCACCAGCCTCAACACTTCTCATATCAAATGTAAAAAGAGTCAAAAGTACTAAAGAAACAGTGAGTATATTTTTCATATGCATAGTGTACATTATTTTTTGCTGATAAAAATATAACCAGGGTCCGATGACTGGAAGGGTACGTTTTCCAAAGTAAAATAATCTTGCAAGTCGTTCATGCTACTATAAAGCTTTGTGATAGTTTCTTGGTATGTGTTAAGAAACGCCAGTGATCGTAGTGGGTCACTATCAGCGCGCGCGAAGCCGTCTAACGTAGCACTAAAAGCAGAAACTGAATTAATCAACCTAAGGTGAAATACTAGAGCAGATGAAGGAACGGATACCGTAAGCAGTTCCTCTAAGATTTGGTCCACCTTGACCTTCTTGGAAGCAAGAGGAGCGAGTAGCTCCGGGTCCCCTTTCTCGGTATACGTTTGTAGAAGGAGGAGGTCGTTGCTGCCAAGCCCTCCCTTATTAGCCTTTTCCAGAAGTAGAGCCATTGTGTTGCCGTACAGTATTTTTGCATCAGAGCTATTAGAGGCGGCAATTCTAAGGTCACTCGTTGTATACACCTTAGGTTGTGTCTTTGGGGCTTCAGTTCTCACTGCGTCTGCGACTAGATTAGTCTTCTCATCTTCTGACAGATTAGGATTATTGCTTGCGTATGCGGCCACAGTGAATATGTTCTTAGAAAAGGAAGCGGTCACATTATTCTTGTCTGCCAGCCTCGCCTCCGCTTCTTTATTAGGTTCCGCCCGCGCAAACGCAGCCTCTGTAGTAGTGCTCAACGACCCAAGAACAAGGTCTCTCCAATCCTCTACATCATTCCCATCCCTGTCACTTGAAAGAAGTCTTAGTTCATCGGACGTTCTTAAGACTAATGGAGTTTTTTTGCTCCCCTCATATGTAATCTTCGAGGAGAAAGGAATAGCTACAGCAAAGACAGCAAGTGTCAGCATCATAATTGAGACAGAAGTTTTATTCGGATGCACTGGTTCCATAGATAAGACTAAGTATAGCTAAGGAAAAGGAAAGAATCTTCTAGTTCTTGAGGATAACCTCTGGGGCACCGATGCCACCCTGTTTTAAAAGTATTGTAGAGTAAGATGTTGATCTGGGGATAGTAGCAGAGATAGATCCCCTAGCGCTAATAAGGTACGAGGGGGCATAATTGTTGCTACTTAGTATAGGTGTTCTTAGCTGTGCCGCTGCTACCTTACTGAATGAGCGTAGATGCATCAGAAATAGTGGGCTGCTATTAAAAACATTTAAACGTGATTGAAAGAATATAAGCTGTGGATGCTCATTGCCAAGACGCTCAATCATTCTGTAGGAGAGAATTTCTGAACAGATGAGAGTTCCAATCCTTGTATTATTAAACGTAACTGTTTTTCCAGACTGGACAGGAGAATACGTGTGATGAGATTGATATTTCACCAACCCTCCCCCCATAAATAAACCAAAAATTCTTCCAAAAAAATAGGGAATGTATTCATTGAAAGGAAGAAGAAACTCTTTTCCTCTCCAGTAAGATTCAGACTTTCCCGCTTCAAGGAAAAGAGAAATGGTTGCTAACTTGTCGTTATACACAACAGTGTCACCGTCCAATATAACAGTCCCTCTCTTGTTCGCTTCTAATGCCTCTCTTTCCTTTTGAGAAAGAGAGGAAAGGAACCGCGAGTCCTCAGGTAAGACGATGATATTTTTTTTACTCTTGTCTTCCAATAGCAGAGACGCAATCAATCGGTTGCTCTCTTTCATTTTCTCCTTCAGTATTTCGTCCTTAACAGTTGGGATATCTGAGGTAACAATTCCGATCAAGAGGTCTTCATTAGGTGTGCGCGTTGGTACGAAAAAGTGTGTTACCAAGAAAATGCTCGTAATAATTAAACAGTGTGGCAGCACCTCCTTTAAGGTGAGTGAAAGTATTGCATATATAAGATACGTGACGGTGAATGTAAGTGCAAACGTTCCCCCGTAGTAAGCAAGCTCAACTAAAGGGGTAGTAGAAAGAGCATTCCCTATTGTTCCTGCATTAAAGTGAAGATCGATAGTCGTTCCCTCCCCATAGTAAAGGAGCGAAATGATGAGAGACCTCAGCATTTCCGCAACTGTAAAAGAAGAAGCAATGACAAAAGGTCTCTTGTAGCTTGCAATAGTGCGCACATAAAAGAACGCATATCCGACCACCACAAAAGCGAGCCCGCTTGAGACAGAAAGGATCACGTGAAGGAGAGTAATCCCCAGAATCTGGGTAAGTCCCTCTGGCATCCATATAAGTGGGTAGATGGTGTAAAGCCAAGAGAAGCTGAGTAGATTAAAAATAAAACCGAATAGTACCCACCACTTTATCTCACAGTATCTACGTACTTTTTTCTGTAAGGATGTGCTGATAAAAAATCCAAGCAGCAAAACTGTAATTAAGGTGTATCCTATCTCAAAGCACGTTTCAATCATGAAGAAAGTGTAGCATTTAGCGCCCGTCTTAGCGTCTAAGTACCTTACTTATTTTCTGTAATAAACATAGACAAGGCAAGCCATGTCGCAAGTGGAACATCTTCCGCCCGCACTCTTTTATCAATTCCCAGTGTGTCAAAAACTTCTTGCATGTTATGCGCCGGGAAAACTTCTTGAATTTGAGAGATGGCCATCTTGCGCTTATGGGCAAAGCCGGCGTGGATGAGTTTGAAAAATACCTCCTCGTGATACGTATTTTTAAAGTTGCTGCGTGAAATGTTCTTGATCTGAAGAACCGCCGAATCAACTTTTGGAGCAGGGAAAAAGCTTCCTGACGATACTCTATATACAATCTTTGGCTCACCGTAGACTTTTACTGAAAGCGAGAGGAGCGACTCCTTCCCATCTCTAGCGACCACTCGCTCAGCCACCTCCCTTTGAATGAGGATAACCATTAGTGAAGGTTGCGCCACTTCGGAAAGGAAGCGCGAGATGATTGCGCCAGTTATATAGTAAGGGATGTTGGCGATTAGTTTGTAGTTACCAGTTACTAGTTGCGAGTTGCTTGGGTCAAATGCCAAAACGTCCCCTTCTAAAAGAGTAAGCTGGCCACTAGAGACTTCGGATGAGAATGATTCTTGTAGTAATGGGAGTAAATCACGGTCCTTTTCGAGTGCTATAACATGTGACCCTTTTTCCAGAAGACCCTTTGTTAGAAAGCCTTTCCCTGGACCAATCTCTAAGACGGTATCTTCTTTCGTTATCTCACCAGCTTCAACAATCGCTATACGAGCAGGAATAGAGGTGAGAAAATTTTGCCCGAATTGTTTCTTTGGAGAATGCATAGGGAGGAAAGTTAGGTCGTTCTTCGTTAGGGAGTTAGGTGGTTTGCTGCAGCTTCTTTATAAAAGCGCTAAGCATTCTCATTACATCTTCTAGACTACCTGAAATTTTCTGGAAATCAAGCAAGGAAATATACCCCAGCCTATGTGCTAGTAGTGGATGTGTCTCTGTCTCTGCGCCAGACCCGTGCGCAATCCTTAAGAATTGTAAAAATTCTTTTCTACCACGCTTACTGCCCTCTGAAATGTTAGACGAAATCGACAAAGAGGCACGTTGTATCTGAGACGTTAAGCCGTAGACTTCTTCCTTAGGAAAGTGACTTGTTATTACATATACCTCATAACAAAGATCAAAAGATTTCTTCCAAACATCCAGGTCTTTGTAGCTGCTCATTAGTGGTAAGTATATCCTTCCTAACGGAGAACGGCCTAACTTCCTAACTTTTAAATGTATACTACCGTGCCGCCACCCTGTTCTTTGTAGTAGATATCGTTGTAGTTGGCAATGTCTTCGTTTACATCATTTAAGAACTCACTCGGGGCATTAATCTGCTTTTGTCCAAAGATGGTACGGAGTTCGGCGTATGATAAGAATAATTTTTTCTTTGCCCTTGTTACAGCCACATAAAACAGCCTACGCTCCTCTTCCTCCTCTTCCTTGGTTCTCTTTCGGTTGCCGATGTTTTTGTGCGGGAAAAGATCTTGCTCAAGACCCGTTACGAACACGTAGTTAAACTCCAGGCCCTTGGATGCATGTATGGTCATTAACCGTACGCCACGTTTCTCCTTTTCGTCGTTATCTTGGTCGCTCATTAAAGACGCTTCTTCTAGGAACTCCTGAACAACGTCGATGCCGCTCCTGTCGTCATACTTTACTGTGAGAGACACTAGCTCGCGCGCGTTCTCTAAACGCTCCTTGTCTTCACTGCTTCCTTCTAACATTTCTTTTTCCATACCGGAGTCAACGATAATCATTTGCATAACATGAGAGAGAGGTTCCGTCTCTAGGGCCACAGCTATCTTATCGAGGAAATCAAAAACAGTGTGCACCTTTACCTCTGCGCTTCCTGAGAGAGGTTCTTTGGCGAACAGCTTGGCTACAGTGACTTTCCCTATGCCACGCTTTGGTGTGTCAAAAACACGCTTCATATCTTGGAGGGAGTCTCTATTAAGAGCAGCACGAAGATAGCTAAGCACGTCTTTAATTTCTTTTCTTTCAAAAAACTTTGTACCTAGGAGGTTATACGTTACCCCCTCTTTTAAAAAAGCTTCTTCTAAAACACGCGACTGGAAGTTCGCCCTATAGAGCACGGCTATGTTTTCACCTCCCTCACCTCGCTCAATTACTTCTCTGCTTTTCCTTGCTACCCACTCTGCTTCCGAGGACTCGTCCCAAGCAGGAGCTACTTCTATCTTCTCTCCGCCGCCCTGAGAGGTGAAAAGATTTTTTTCTTGACGCACGGTATTTTTCTTAATTGCAGTGTTGGCTAATGAGAGAATATTTCCTGTTGATCTATAGTTTTCCTCTAAAAGTACAGTTTTGGTCCCCTCGAAGTCCTTTTCGAAGTTAAGAATATTGCGTAAGTTTGCCCCACGCCATGAGTAAATGTTTTGATCGGTGTCCCCCACCACGCAAATATTATTATGAAGCGGATTAACAAGCAGCTTCACTAGTTCGTACTGTGCCTGATTAGTATCTTGGTACTCATCCACGTGTACGTACTTGAAACGCTCTTGGTAGTAGTGTCGAATAGGTGCATGTTCTTCAAGCATAGTTACGGTGCGAACGATAAGGTCATCAAAGTCGAGTGCATTCTGCGCACGAAGTGACTCCTCGTATAGTCTCCAAACGGACGCAATAATATCCATCTGCGCTGTTGCAACCTTTGCTTTGTATTTTTCCGCGGAGACGAAATCACTTTTTTCTCGAGAAATAATCCCTCGTATCTTTGAAGGGTCGTGTGTCTTTGGATCAAGTGACAACTTTTCGAGTGCCTGCTTGATGATGGCTAGTGAATCAGCAGAGTCCAGTATCGTAGGGTATTTAGGGAGCCCCACCCTTTCTGATTGTTCTCTGAGCATGAGGATACCAAGGGAGTGAAACGTTTTTATGAGCGGCGTGTGGTGGTATGGGTTTTCTTTTTCTATAATGTGCTCATCTTCTAATCTCCCCACTATTCGCTCGCGCATTTCTTTGGCAGCTTTGTTGGTAAAGGTTACTGCGAGTACAGCGCGAGGGTCTGTTCCCTGTTTTATAATCTCTACAATACGTTCGGTTATGGTTTTGGTCTTACCAGCGCCTGCGCCGGCTAAGATAAGTAGTGGTCCCTCCGTATGAAGTGCCGCTTCTTTTTGTCGTTCGTTAAGGGATGGGATACTAGCCATTGTGGCCTAGTGTATCATGTCGTTATCTAGTCCTTGCCGAACGCTTTTACCACTTTATTTTTTGCTTCGTTAAAGAGTTGTTCATAGTTGGGGACGATGTGCTTTATTGTTGTTTTGTAAAATTCTTCACCCATTGAGGCTGATGCCTGAAGTGCGTCGAACTGTTCCTCACCTATCTCGTCATAAACATCAAGAAGAAATTGCTTGTGTATTGTTTTCGCAACCTCAAGAAGCATATCTTCCTTGTCTTCATCAGAAAGACTTTTTAGATCAAAATCATTTATCAAAGATTCGTATATTTCTTTTTCATTCATATAATTATTTGGTTCTTGTTGCTATGTTTTGAACGAAATCAAAGAGTCCTTTAAAAGTAAGTGTCTCTGGTGTGTAAACATAAGGTCTTTTTTGGTAAGCATGTTTACCCGCTATGTGATCCTCTACCATCTGGTGCACCTTTTGAAGATTAACTACTATGAGACTTAGCTCAGAACGTACTTCAGGATCAGTGTAAATGCCAACGGACGGACCGTTTAGTAATTCGCTCACATTAATGTTATCAAGAATTGTTTTTTTAGAAAGGTCGAGCACACCTTTAGAGTCTTTTAGTTGTAGCGATGGGGCATGAGTATTAACGAAGTCTTCGTAGGTCATATGTTTATTTTGAAAGAAGGTCCCTGATAATGGCTTCGAGCGAAATGCGCTCATTGTCACCTAGGCCACCAAGGAAGTCCTTCCACGAGAGATTTTGTTCGATGGTTGTTACTGGGCGCGTCAGGTCAGCCTGAGCAAATGCAAGCGTTGTCCCGCCTGCTCCAGCAGCTAAGGCGGCTGCCACCATCCAACCTCTCCACCCTTTTAGGTTTTTAGAGAGTATGGCCATGAGGTTACTCGTTCTAGTAATCTTGCGCTCCTGTTCTTCTGGTGTAAGAGGCGCTCGCGCTTGGGTTGGTGCCCCCGTTATGGAGCGAGCCATCCCAGCAACGTTTATCGCCGCGTCACTTGTACCCAGATTTACTTTCTCATTATAAACAGCGTTAGCAAGCTTATTCATGTCAACGCCAAGGTCTTTTCTTGTCGGGTCAATATCAACAAAATCCGCCTTTGTGATTGGGTCAGGCATTTTGCCCATAAGAGGCGTGGTATTAACCGCGGTTTTAGTGAAGCCTTTTATTGTGTCTCGTTTAGAAGACCCTGCGCTCTCTACTGCTATCTGGTATCTCTGCTGTGCTTCCGAGTTTTTCCCACCAAAAAGTTTATTAAACAATCCTTTCTTTCTAAATTCTTCGCCAGCGACCCCTTTCACAGGGATATGATCCATACCTCTGTCGTCAGATGGACTATAAAACTGTGTTTGGTTCCTAAGTTCACTTTCTTTTGCCGCTTTTTTGCGCAGCTCCATTAGCTGCTCGTCAAACGGTCTCACTGTCAGACTCTCTTTTTCTTTAATCCAAGTGCCAAGAGTTCTCTCGAGTTCGGCTAACTCATTCTTTTCCTCTGGAGTAATAACGCCTGAGCTTAGGCTGCGGACGAGCGCATTTCTCCTGTCTAGTTCTTTTTGGTGAGATGTAAGGCGCTCATCAACAAGAGCTACCGCCTTGCCGAGAATCTCCCCTACTATCTTTTGGGTAAGCTGGTCTCTATCGCCTGTGCTCCATTTGCGACCTGCATAGAGTCTCTTGTATCCCTCAGGATCTCTTACCCACATTCCTTTATGAATAGCTCTCAAGTCTTCCTCAGCTCGTAACCTAGAGTCAATTTTTTCTATAGAAGCGTCTGTGTTTTTTGTGGTCTGTAATTCTTTCCACTCAGACACCTTCATCTCGATAGCCTTACCTGTGTTAGGGTCTTTCTCTCTGAGGAAGATAAGGCTGTCGTCTTTCGGCGTGCGCTCCACCCTCTTCGTTGGTACAACTGTTTCCTTCTCAGCCTTTAACGCTTTTATTTTTTCTAATGCTCCTTGTCGCTCTTTAATTTTCTCAAGAATTTGTTCCTTTCTGCTCTCACTTACCGCTACATCAAGCTGTTTATGAAGGGATTCAATTTGTGCTTTTATAGTTTCCTCGTAGCCAATTTTTTTAATGACAAAAGAAGCGAGTTCACCCAAGAGACTTCTAAAGAGAAGTTCTTTGTGGCCGGCTGATTGCTTGTCTGTTTCGGCTGCGCGAGATGTCCTAAGATCATCTAATTCTGCTATAAGACGATCAAATCCCTCTTTCTCTTTATCAGAGCGATTGTCTAGATTATTAATTTCCCCTTTTAGTTTCTCAAAAAATGCTACAGACTGTCCGAAATTCTTCGTTTCGTCTGGTTTTGGCTCAAATGCCTTAGCTGCAGTAATTTTTTCTTGTACGGAAGTTGTTAGGCTATCAAGGGATGATCTAAAGAGGAAAAGTGCTTCTCTTGCCTTGTCATACTTTTTTCCAACTTCGTGTTGACTAAAGTCTCCTGCCTTAGTTTCTATATCTTCTAGTTTTTTTAATAACCCATCCTTATCTTCGTCAGAAATTCCTTTTGGAAGTTTGTAAGTTATCACTGTCTTTGTCTCCTCTAACCTTCTTGAGAGTTGTTTAAATTCAGAGATACGCGCAGCTTCTTCTTTTTTTGCTTCTTTGTCTTTCTCCTCCACTGCAGACACCAACTCCCCCAAGAGGGCTCTATATTCTCCCAAGAGCTCTTTTCTCTTAGTATCATCACTGTTCCCCGACTCTTTTAATTTGTTAGAAATTTTTTCTACTTCACCTTTCTTTGCTTCTAGAAGCTTTTTTTCAAGTTCAGCGATATTAGTTAGGCGACCAAGGTGGGAGACAGTAGTGGCAAACTTCGTAGCCAGCTCTTTTTCTTCAACAGAGTTTTCTATTTCGCTGCGTGCCGCCTCCACCCCTTTCTCTAGACGAGTTAACTCTACCTGAGCTACATCAGTTTTTTCCTGGTAGAGAGCATTGATCACCAGCTCCTTAATAACGGTAAGATGTTTAATTTCGTTTCCGTCACCAAGAATAAGCGCTTTATCTACAAGAGTGTTGTACCTATCAAAAACCCTTTTAGCCTGATCGTTAAGTTTCCCCCAAACTACTTGCTCCTTAAGAGGTATTCCGTCTTTTTTCCAGCCCCCTCTTACTCCTGGAGCATTTGGGTTATTTGATTTTTTGGCTTCGACATATTTAATCTCTTTCGGCCACGATGCATGAAGAGACATCATGCTCTCCTGTCGCTTGTTTTCTGTGTCGATAAGATTTTGGAGTGTATCTATCGCAGAGCCTAGCTCAGATATTTTTTTGCTGAAGGCTTCAACCTCTACGTTGTCCACATCATTAGATCTTGTAAGAGAAGTTCTTAGGGAGTCTGTTGCGTCGATAAGTGATGTGAGTGAAGCTTTTTCTGTTATAGCTGCAGGATGTGAAAGCATTGAAAAAGCTAAACTTTTTTTATTGTCAAAATCAGCGATAAGCTGTTCCAGCTTTCGGAGCTCAGTCATTTTCTCATTTGTGCCTCCTGCAACGAGCGCCTTAAGTTCTTCTATTTTTACAACAAGGAGAGATGTCTCTTGGTTGAGACGTTCAACCTTCTCTTCTGTAACATCCTCAGAATCAAGCGCAGCACTAAGTTTTTCGATTGCTTTTATAAGCCGCTCGGTGTCATCTTTTTCTACCCCAGTCGCACTATTTTGAAGAAGGGAAACCGCTTCAAGTTTTTTATTTTCAAAGGTAGCAATCGAGACACCTGCCATTCTTTCTAGATGTCTTTTTTGTCGCTGGGCACTTCTTTCTAATTCTTGCAATTCAACCATGGCTACGCCCACCAGATTTTCTAATTCAGGCATTCTAAAAGTTGCCAGTTGTAAGTCGTCAAGAGAAGGAGATTTTTCTGTGGTTAGGAAAGAAAAAGATTCAAACTCTCCGACTAGCTGATCTTTACCAAGGAATGAAAACGGAGAGTTTTTTATGCGCTCTACATCCTTAGCCAACTTCTCATACCTAACACGAAGCTCGGCAACATAGCTCGCTTTTTCAAGTTCAGCTTTTGCAACAACTGCTTCTGTCCCCTCGTCCTTCGCCATGCCAGCAAGCGACTGAATGGTGAGCCTGTGAGCATGTTGGTGAGTGTCTATATCAAGCTCTCTTTCTTCGAGTGCCTCTTTTACCTGGTCTAATGTTTCTTGGTCTAGCGTTGAAGAAGTAATGGCTGCCTTCATCTCCGCAAGCTCAGCAATAATTTCTCCAAAAGACTCCTCAAGTTGTTTTTTACCGTCCTCGTTATCTAGATCTGATCTTAGGGCAAGAAGTTCCTCTGCCTTTTTTATTAGAAAATCAATACGAGTCGTGAGGCGAATTTCTTCTTCTTTTGTTAACGGTCTTGGCCCATCTTTTCTTTTGATACCATCAACACTGACGCGGAGCTTGCCCCCTGATCCAAGTCTTGCCAGAGTATCAAAAGAAGGGCTCTTTAAAACATTGCTTACTCTAAAAGTCCCGGCAGTTTTTGGGTTAACAGGCACCCCGCCCACAGACATCCTTGTTTCACCATATTCAAGGTTAGATTGACCAAAATTGCTGGAAGTTGCATCTGCCATACGTACTAACAAGTATACTTTAATTTACAAGACTTTTAGCATACTTCTCCACAAAGCAGCCGCAGTCTTTTCCTTGTTGTTAAACCTCTTCTCTGGTAGTATACATAAGCAGCCAGGAAGAGAAAGATTAGACAATAATTGCTATTAATGTCAATTCTCTTCCTTTCTTTTATTTATCGTGAATGATATTGTACAACTAAATAAGAAAGGTTTTGCATCTGTCACATTAGTGGCGATGGCCATCTTTCTAACCACGTTCTCCCCTTCCTATGCCTGGGGAGGAGTTTCTTCTTTTACCGAGAGAGTGAAGGCGATTTTTGTGCAAAAAGAAAATGAAGACGAATCTTCGGAGCCAAGCACTCAGACCATTGCCCTCTTTAAGCCGACTGTCGTTGAGGGGAGCCTAACTGCTTCTTCCGCTGAAGTTATGGAGGAAGACGGAAGTGCTCTTAAGGCCGTTTCAGGACCACTCAGAATCTCTACAGAAGATATTGATTTTCCCGTGTCGGACGAAATCAGTATCTATGAAGTAAAAAAAGGAGACACTATTGGTGATGTTGCTAAGCTCTTTAACGTTTCAATTAATACTATTATGTGGGCGAACAACCTCTCGTCTCGCACTCTTAAGCCTGGAGATACACTGATAATCCTCCCTATTACAGGTATTAAGCACACAGTTAAGAAAGGTGAAACTATTAAAACTTTGGCTAATAAATATAGAGCGGACGTGAATGATATCGCAAAATATAACGGAATAACATTAGGAGGTGAGCTTGCGCTTGGTGAAACCATCATTATTCCAGATGGAGAGATTGTGGCCGCACAGCCAGCAAAGAAGGCCCCAGTTAAACCAAAGGTACTTAGCTCATATGCAAACAGTGTCCCAGAAGGCACGTTACTTCGCCCAATAATAGGAGGAAGAAGAACTCAAGGTGTTCATGGCCACAATGCAGTTGACATAGCAGCGACGCCAGGCACGGCAGTCGTAGCATCAGCCGGAGGGCGCGTAATTGCAGCTAGAGTCGGCGGGTATAATGGAGGGTACGGAAACATGGTGATCATTTCACATGCTGGAGGCATACAAACAGTCTACGCCCACTTACGAGAGGTAAATGTGTCTCAAGGAGAGACCGTTGTACAGGGTCAGGTTATCGGCGGTGTAGGAAACACAGGAAGATCAACGGGACCTCATCTTCACTTTGAAGTTCGTGGCGCAAGGAATCCGTTCTAGGACAGGGTCTAGCGACTAGGGTTTAGGATATAGAAAGTGCAAAGCTTGGATATGCATTAGACACTTGCACACCTAGAGGCCATTCTTATAATTAACTAACCCCTAACTGTCTACCCTTACACCCTATCTCCATATAGCTTTGGTCTATACTGAAAGGCTTCCAGAAGATCTTCTTTCTCGACTGACTCAGATTCTCGAAGGTCAGCTATTGTTCTTGATAGTCTGAGTATGCGGTGATAAGCACGGGGAGAAAGTGTATATTGTTTAGCTAACATTTTAAGCAAATCCTCACTTTCTTTTGTCATATTTGAATAGTGCTCTACCTCATCTGAACTTAATTCTTTATTAAGCTTTGTAAGTGACTTACCACTCCTCTTTTGCCTTTCTCTGCCAAAGTCTCTCCCCTTTTTAACTTTTTGACTGAGTACTAGAGATCCGTCGCCCTCGCTTTTGTTTGATAGCGTATCGTAATCAATATGCATGACGGGGACCCAGATATCGACACGGTCCATAATCGGCCCTGATAGCTTACGCGCATAACGGTCTACGTCTCCAGGTGAACAGACACATCTCTTTACTTTACTACCATAATAACCACATGGACATGGGTTCATCGCTGCAACGAGAGTGAGTGATGCAGGGAAAGTAAAAGACCCTTTCGCGCGCGAAATTGTAACGTGCCCCTCTTCTAATGGTTCTCGTAAGCTCTCGATTACTTTCTTGTCGAACTCTGGGAATTCATCTAAA
>CAYXWO010000010.1:0-13539 GCA_964468825.1 uncultured Candidatus Saccharibacteria bacterium
AATCAATCACATCCGTATTTATCTATATTATATAACGATTTTATAAAATTGCAAGGGGTGTACTTGGGTGTTATTTGGTGATAGTTTTACGTATAAGCCCTCTATAATAATTCCCATTAATATAGAGATTCTGTTCTTCTTTCCTGGAGTTTCCCATGCCCAAGATTCTTGCACTCATTTCCTCTTGCGGCGCTTGCCCAAACTATCGGTATGACAGTGGTGGCGCTTACAACTGTGACCTGGTAGGTCAAACCGTTCGCGACAAAAACCGTATTGCACCGTTTTGCCCACTTGCGGACTTTCCGTCGAGAATCATCGCTGACCTTGAAGTCACCGCCGACAGCCTCCGGAGGCCGAACGACCACACGTTCCACTGGGCGCTCATGTCTTTCATCGCCGACAAGCTGAAGGCCGTACTTCGCTCCGACGGAAGGTATATCACCTTACTCCCGAAGAAGGAAGGGGCTCAACCCATCCTGTTGCTGATTGACCACATCACCGGGGTCGATATGGACAAGTACCATGTCACATTCTTGTATGAAAGCACTAGGTACGCCATCGTATTGGCGCATCCTCCACGCCTTCTCAAGGAAGCGACACCTCCAGGTCTAGAACCTGGGTGGCAACAAATCGAGTTCACGGTGGAGTAATTCATCCGTTTAACCATCTGACGCCGCGCGTAGCAATATGCGCGGCTCGTTTTTTTATAATGACATATATGTGACTCGCGCAAGTCACCCACACTACCTGCTACCTGCTACCTGCTACCTGCTACCTGCTACCTGCTACCTGCTACCTGGGTTACTTTACCACCAATCCATCAGATAACTTCACTATTCTGTCTGCAAGCTTTCCGTATTCAAGTTCGTGAGTGACCATCACTATAGTTAAGCCGTTATCTTTGTTAAGTTTCTTAAATATTTCCATTACGGTTTGAGATGAAGAGGAGTCTAGATTAGCCGTTGGTTCGTCTGCAAAAAGTATCTTAGGGTTATGTGTAATTGCTCGAGCGATAGAGACGCGCTGCTGTTCGCCACCAGAGAGTTCTGATGGTGTATTGTCCTTTCGATGCTCTAAATTAACACTCTTTAGTACTTCTTGGGCACGCTTGCTTGCAGTGTCACGACTAAGTCCTTGCATGAGAAGGGGGATCATAATATTCTCTTCGGCCGTTAATTCTGGTAGTAAAGAATAATCTTGAAACACATACCCGAGAGTGTGGAGTCTAAACTTGGTCTTTTCAGAAGTAGAGAGGTCATCTACCACATGTCCATCAAGTGAAATACTCCCAGAAGAAGGGCTGTCGAGTAAAGAGAGCTGATACAATAGTGTACTTTTACCAGCACCAGAGCGACCCATGATAGCAACGAACTCACCCTCATTCACTTCTAAGTCTATACCCTTCAATACCTCAGTAGTCGTCAGACCGTCGGTAAAACTCTTTTTTATTCCCGCTGCTTTAATGATATGTTTTTTCATATTATTTATTTCTTCCTAAGATGGCATTAAGGGTGTTAGTGGCGACGATGATTCTCGCTGGTAAATACCCAGCAAATATTGAAACAATGAGAACTAACAAAAATTTAGTGAGAACTGACAACGGCTCTGCCACAAGAACAATCGTTGCAAACGGGGTGTCTATTGGATTCGCATCGATATACGGCTTGAGAACTCCGAAAATAAGGAAGAGCGCAAGCACCGATCCGAGAAGCACATAAAAGAGTGCTTGGAATATATAGCTAAGCTCAATAGCGAATTCTGTCACTCCTACTGCCTTCATGATACCAATCTGTCTGCGGCGAGTGAGAGCATTAATATAGATGATAATAAATATAGTGATGAGGGCAACAACAACTGATACTGACCCTAAGATTGTTCCGATGATACTAAAGAATAGCTTAATGTTCACTAAGAACTCCGGAGCCCCTTCTTCTGCAGTATTAATCATTGCGTATTCTCCCATGCGATTATTAATAAGAGGAGTCTTTACTTCATATGGATCAACACCCTCTACCATTTTTATTGCTATCTCTGAGACATCACCGTCTGTTTTGCCAATCATTTTTCTTAGCTCGCTATCTAAAATATAAGCACGAGAAGAAACGAACTGCACCTTAGAGTCAATAATTCCGCGAACAATAAAATCTTGCGTCACAGAAGAGGAGTCAGTAAGATCTGCAGTCTGTGCGAGCTCTTGCTCAGGATTAACAGGAGCAGACTGTCTGCTGACCGTAACACGGACCATTTTGCCTGGCTCAATGTCACGAAGAAGAGAAACCAGATCACTTACGCGACTATATTTTTCTAGGTATGCAGATCCGAGTAGTATGCCTCTTGCGTCACCTGGCTGTAGCCACTCACCCTCGACAACAGCCTGCGAAAGACCTGTCGTGTCGTTTTCTTTTACGGGGTCAATTCCAGCTATCTGATTGGAGACTGCGTTGGTATCATCTTCCGTTCTTTTTTCCCACCAATTAGCCTCCACTTTTGCTCCAGCTACTGTGCGAGGGGAATAACTTTCTACTTGAGGAAAGGAAGAGAGCAGAGAAATAATGTCATTACTTTTTTCTATGTAATCATTCTCTGCTTTGTTTGTTATGAAAAGATCACCAGTCCACTGCTGCTTGTAACCACGAGAAGCGCCTTCAACTATACCGACCAAAAACCCGCTCGTGGCGACAAGATTGAGGAATGTAAGCATCATTATGAAAACAATTAGCCCTGTCGCCCACCTTGATGAACGAAGAACTTGCCTCGTTGCTAGGAAAAATCCAAGGGAAACTATATTAAAAAAATGTTTCATGATTAGTTATTGAGCTTCTGCGCCTCTCTCACTGTTGTTTTAGGAGGAAGTAAAACATCTCCTTCAAAAAGCCCTTCGATTACTTCTATAAGCCCTCCTTCACCACGAAGACCGAGTGTCACATCCTTTAACTCCTCTCTTCCGTTATTTGTAATAACTACCTGACCACTATTGCCACTTAATACTGTTACAAACCGTGCGGGGATGGCGTAAATACTATTTTTTTCTGCGGTAATAATTTTTACGTTAGCTGTCATACCTTGTTTTATTCTTTCATCCTTGCCAGCAAAGGTAACAATCACTTTATAGACAGGTACAGTTCCTTCTGTGGTTGCAGTAGGGTTGATGCGCGTAACTGTCGCAGGGAAAACAACAGAACTTCCGTATGCATCGAGGGTAACGTCAACACGAGCTCCGACTTTTATCTTAACAATATCAATCTCTGGGACCTTTGCTTCAATTTCGAACCCATCTTCAGCAATCATACTAATAACAGGAGAGTTCATTGACGTTGTTTCACCTTCTG
Source organism: uncultured Candidatus Saccharibacteria bacterium (assembly GCA_964468825.1). Taxonomy (GTDB): domain Bacteria; phylum Patescibacteriota; class Minisyncoccia; order Phycocordibacterales; family UBA5272; genus UBA11704. The sequence continues at coordinate 3,330 of CAYXWO010000010.1, forward strand.
AAAGATTACTATCTGAAATAACCCCTCTGAATGGCGCCCTAATGATAGTTTTTTGAAGGTTAGCTTTTGCTTGTGCAAGCTGCGCCTCTCCTTGTGAGACGAGTGCCACCTGAGCCTTAAGGGTGTAGGGGTTGGTCCCGGCTTTTGATAACTCAAGATCGCGCGTTGCCTGAGTGTACGCATTCTTTGCAACAAGTAGTGCGCTCCGCTTAGAAGCAAGTTCGGTAAACAGCGAGTTCATGCTCGCCTTAACAAGACTAAGGTTTGTTCGATATGCATCAAGTGAACTATTAGAAATACTGCATGACGACAAAAGCAGTTGCGAGACAGCGTTAACAACCTCATTACTTAAGTTGGCTGCATCATATGCTGCAGCTAAAGCAACATCGAGAGTCTCTTGGGATGAAATCGCGGAAACGATGCCGCTCTTTTTTTGAAAATCAGCCAAAACGTCTTCGAGCGCTGTTCTTTTTTTCTCAAGGAGACCTTGGAGCTGTTGATCACAAGAAGAAAATGACAAGATGTACTGTGCACCATTAAAAACAAAAAGGCCTGAGAACTTATTCTTAATAGTGTCTGACGTTACAGAATCTGTGTTTTTGATAACATCAGGGAGTGCGCTATACGCCTGCGAAAGTGACCCTCTCGTATTTTCAACTGTTTGCTCTTTGATAGCCAGCTCTTCTTTTCGAGAACCTTCCTCGAGTTGTTCGAGGGTAGCTCGTCTATTAGCTAGGAGAGCTTCTGCTTCTAGAACTGACGCCTGAGCTTCTCCCGCTTGAAGAGTCGCAAGGACTTCCCCTTGTGTCACTTTTGAACCAACCTTTACCCCAACATAAGCAACTTGGCCACTTGTCTGGAAAGAAAGATCAGCTTCTTTGGACGCTTCGACTGAGCCAGACACAGAAACTGACTGGACGAGACTATTTTGGGTTACTGTATATGAGTCTGTGGTTTTGGGTGATTGTGAAAAAGCGCCGATGGCAAGAATAGAGATGGTAGCAACCAAAAAAGCTGCTGCCCACGTTTTATGAATAACCAAAAAATGTGAGCCCTCTTTAAGAATTTTTTTAAAGAGAGAAGGGTGTTCGATGTTTGTCATACTAAACTTCAGTCTAGCATTTTATAGAAGCTTTTATTTTTAAATACAGTGGATGAGGCGTGATATACTTTTTGGATGATTAAGAGAACAACGCCGCTTATAGTGGGCAACTGGAAAGCAACCCCCGGAACAAAAGAAGAAGCCATAAAATTCATCAAACAACTTGAGAAGAAGATCCTATCCTCTAAGATGAAGCTTCCAAAAAAATCCTACTACTTGGCAGTGCCAGAAATTTTTATCCCAATACTTTCTCCGTTTGCTAAGCACGGCTTTATCGGAAGCCAAAACATCCACGGCACAAAAGAAGGGCAAGAGACTGGCGCGACAACCGCAAGACAGCTCGCATCCGGTGGCGCATCATTCACATTGGTGGCGCACAGTGAGGTAAGAAAAAGGGGGGAAAAGGAAGACGAAAGAGCTCAAAAGGTATCTCAGTCGCTTGCGCTTAACCTCACTACAGTACTTTGCTTTGGTGAGCTCTCTCGAGACAAAGAAGGGAGATATTTATCAGAACTAGAGAGTGACGTAAAAAATACTTTAGGGGGAGTAAAGCGGGAGCTTTTTGGCAACCTTGTCATCGCCTATGAGCCGGTTTGGGCAATTGGCGCCACAATTCCCGCAACTGCTAGCGAGTGCTTCGAGGCAGTTATTGCGATCAGACGCGCCCTAGCTTCGATTGCGGGCATTGACCATGCAAAAAAAGTTCACGTGCTTTATGGGGGAACTGTCACAAAAGATACGGCAAGTTCATTTCTTGAAGAAGGCGGAGTGAACGGACTACTCCTTGGGAGAGCTTCGCAAGAAGTATCCTCCTTTTTCGAAACCATTACTTCTTCATATAAAGGAAAATAGGTATACTAACTTGGTCGTATTTCTATCATCATAAATATTAGAAGTTTTAATTGTATGAACACAACCTGGAGAGAGCATGTTGCACCGGACCTGAGAACTTTAAGAGGGAAGAGGGTGCTTGTGCGTGTAGATTGGAATGTGCCCCTTAATGACCATAAGGAGATAGCGGACCTTTCTCGATACAATGTCACGGTACCTTTTCTGAAACATCTTTCTTCCGCCGGAGCAAAGATAATAATCATGACTCATTTTGGAGAGAAAGGGGAAAGTCTCTTGCCGGTTGCCAACCACGTTACCAACGACCTTAACTTTATTACCTTTACCCCGTCTTTCAATTTTGATGACCTTGAAAATGCTTCAAGATCACTTGAGGACGGTAAGGGGATGCTACTAGAGAACGTTCGTATGTTTGAAGGGGAAACCGAAAACCTCTCTTCTCTTACGCAGTCCTTCTCACGGCTTGGAGAAGTCTTTATTAATGACGCCTTTTCTGTGTCACACAGGGAGCATGCAAGCGTTGTTGGGGTAGCAAAAATTATGCTCTCCTACTTCGGCCCAACATTCACAAGGGAGCTTGAACATCTCGAAAAAGCACTCACACCTAAGTCTCCCGCACTTTTTATAGTGGGTGGCGCAAAGATTTCTACAAAGCTCACACTTATAAAGCAATACCTAGATAAGGGCGTTAAGGTGTTCGTAGGGGGCGCAATGGTTCACAATATCTGGAAAGAGAAGGGGTTAGAGATTGGTAAGAGTCTTTATGATCCTTCCTACAAACTCTCTGAAAACTTTGTAAGCCACCCTCTTTTACTTACGCCGATAGATGTGGTGCTTGCGACAGGGGAAACGGTAACTATCGACAAGATACCAACAGACGGTGTAGTAGTAGACTGCGGCAAAGAGACTGTTGAGATGCTTTCGTCTCTCATGGCTCTTTCAAATACAGTGATAGCAAATGGTCCTCTTGGGCTATACGAAAAAGGGTGGTTACACGGAAGTGAACAAATTCTTACCAGGTTAGCTGCAAGCACCGCAAGTTCTTACATTGGAGGAGGAGACACAGTAACAGTTGCGCATTCCTTACATTTACTAGACAAATTCACTTTCGTTTCCCTAGGAGGCGGAGCTATGCTAGATTATCTAGCAACTGGTTCACTGCCAGGAATCGATGCTGTCACAAAATAACAACTCGCCGGTTATATCTCTTGTAGGGGATGGTATCGCGCTTAAAAAGGTTATACTTTTAGCCAAAAAGGGTGATAAGGAAGCTTTTGCTACCCTTTACACCTCTTTATATACCCCCTTATATCGATACGTACTATCGAGATGTAAAGACAAAGAGCTCACAGACGATGTCTGTCAGCAAACTTTCCTTAAGTTTTACGAGGCTCTCTCATCTTACGAACCTGAAAAGTCTCCTCTTGCGTATCTATTCACAATAGCAAAAAGACTACTCATCAACCACGGAGAAAAGAAAACCTTTGAATCCTTTGATGATTCGCTCTTAGAAACATACGATGATGCATCAGTCACAATCATAGACGACGCACATCTGCACAGACTGTCGGAAGAAATCTCTCTATTCCTTCCTCAGTTAAGCAGCGACGAGCAAGACGTGATACGGCTCTACTTTTTCTCAGAATTAAGCTACAAGGAAATAAGTGACATTCTAGACAAAGAAGAAGCTTACCTCAGAAAAATAAAAGAACGTGCCCTCAAAAAACTTAGAATTCTTACTAAACATCTTTATGAATAGGACAAGCGAAGACCACAACTACATAGAGAAAGCCTTAACCATGTGTAAGGAGAACGTATCGCCGTCAGAAACCAATCTTCAAGCAATACTTTCTCAAATACCAGAGCAACAAAACCTTAAAGAGGGACGTGCGGTACGTTCCCCGTATAGATGGTTGGCTATTTCTCAAATGATGACAGTCTTTGCTATAGTGCTAGTACTCCTTCCTAATACACCGACCAGTGATATGCGTGAAGCTGGATTTACCAGCGAAAACCCCTACTACGAGGTCGACAGGGACGTTGAGGACTTTGAAGCAAGCCTTGATCAAGAAGACGCTGATCGAGCTCTTAGAGATTCTGGCCTTTAAAACAAATTACTACTATGAAAAAAACTTTTTATCTTTCTCCGATCCTCCTCTCGCTCTTTCTCCTTCCTTCATTTGTAAGTGCTGACGAAGTAACTGAAGGGCAAGCAACATCTACGACTGCGTCCTCTACTATTACACTCAGTAAGTCACAGATATTTACAGCTTGTTCTCAGGATGCGATTGAACTCCGTGACACTAAACTTGCCCAGGCGAGGGGTACTTATAATAATGCAATGAATACGCTTCTCGTAGAGAGAAAAGATGCTGAGAAAGAAGCAGTAGCTATAGAGGATGAGAAAGATAAAAAAGAGGCTATTAAAGAATCAGTTGATAACTACAAGACTCAAGTGAAGGTAATACAAAACACACTCACTCAGTCTAGAAAAGCTGTCTGGCAAAATTTTGAAAACGATATGAAGACATGCCGAGAGAATCTAGAAAGAAAAGATGACGATGAAAACAAAAGCGCTAAGAAGTCTCTAAAAGAAACCCCTGAGACAAGAGTGATGTCTGGGGCTTCAATGACAGCAGAAGCAAAGAAGGAGACTGTGCCAGAGCAAAAGTCAGTGAAAGAATCACTGCTTAGCTCAATCAAATCACTGTTTGGTAAAGAGTAGTTACAACATAAAATAAGCGACGCCGCAGGCGTCGCTTATTTTACTTTGTGAACACAAACACGTACTATTACTTTATACATATGCCTTTCGTATATATCCTTAAGTGTAGCGACGGTAGCCTTTATACAGGATCAACTACAGACCTCAAGAAAAGAGTACACGAGCACAATAACCTAAAATCTGCTGCACATTATACGAAGATTAGACGTCCTGTTTACGTGGTGTACAGCGAAGAACTAGAGACGCTTTCACTCGCAAGAAAAAAGGAAGTAGCTTTAAAAAAATTAACCAGGGAAGAAAAAATAACCCTGATCAGCAAGTCCTTATCTAAAGCTCAAGAATAACAGGTGCATGATCGCTTCCGAGCATCTCGTCTAATATATCTGCATTCTTAAAATGTTCGCTAAGAGATTTTGAAACAAAAATATAATCTATTCTCCAGCCGACATTTCTTTCTCTTGCTCTCGTCTTTTGGTCCCACCAACTATACTTCACAGTTTCAGGGTGGCTAACACGGAATGTGTCTACGAATCCGGCTTCTATAACGCGCGTTACCCACGCGCGCTCAATAGGGAGGAAGCCAATCTGATTCGCGTTCTCTTTTGGTCGTGCTATGTCTATCTCGTCGTGAGCCACGTTTAGATCTCCACAAAAAACGACGGCACCATACTCTTCCTCAAGCTTTTTCACGTGTTCCAAAAACTTTTCATAGTAACGAAGCTTAAACTGGAAATGCTCTTCGTCTCGTCCACCGTTTGGAAAGTACGCTGTAACAAAAGCGAACCCTTCGAATATGAGCGTGAGGCACCTCCCTTCCGTGTCATACTCATCTTCACCTAGACCGTAAATAACCTCTTCTGGCTCGATCTTTGAATACACCGCAACACCCGAGTATCCCTTTCGTTCTTTTGCGCTATCAAAATATGAAAAGTAGTCAGAAGGGGATGTGATCTCTTCACTTAATTGATCTATGGTTGATTTCGTTTCTTGTACTCCGATGAGGTCGGCATTTAGCGCAAAGAGCTCCTGTAATGCGCCTTTTTTGTGTGACGCTCGTATCCCGTTAACATTCCAAGAAATTATTTTCATAGGAATAGTATATAGTTACTGGTTACTAGTTACTAGTAACTGCCTACTTCCTACTTCCCATTTCTCCTCTCCCTAGATTCATAGTCTTTGAGGGCCTCGTGTAATTCTTGTACACCAAAATCAGGAAAAAGTTTTTCACTAAAATACCATTCACTGTACACGCTTTGTAGCGGCATAAATCCAGAGGTTCTCTTTTCTCCACTTGTTCGAATAATAAGGTCAGGTGAGGGGATGGTGTGTCTACTGGTATCTAAAAAATCTACAAGAGTTTTTGTGGGATCGTTACTTGCTTTATATAACTCGCCAGCACGCAGTATTTCGTCTTCCCCTCCGTAATCAATAGCTACACAAAGAGTGAATGATGTATACTCTTTTGTCTCTTCCTCTAGTGCTGTAATTAGCTCCAAGAGTTCTTTCCCGAGTCTGTCTTTTCTTCCTAAGTGAACAAACCTACTTTTCTTCTCAAGAACCGTCTCATGGAGAGCCTGTAACCCTTTAGCAATGAGAGAAAACAGCTCTTCTTTCTCATCTTCTTTGCGCTTCCAGTTCTCTGTAGAAAAGGCCCATACAGAAACATACTGAACACCAATATCTTTTGCTTCTTGTATCAGTTCTTGAATTTTTTTATACCCCTCTTTATGTCCGAAAAAGTCTGGCAACTTCTTTTCTCGCGCCCATCTACGGTTGCCGTCTGGAATTATACCTAGGTGTTTCGGAAGTGTTTCTAGATTCATGGAAATTCCACTATATCACGCGCTATATATAAAACGAAAGGCCGCGCTTACGCGCGGCCGAACGATATTCTCGTTCTTGGTTCTGTCACTTGCCAGAACCTCTTGCCTCAGGCTGACCTTCGGTGGAAGCGGCGGGGAAGTTGACCGCACGACCTGGCACGATGGTCGAGATGGCATGCTTGTACACCATCTGCGTGACCGTGTTCCGGAGCAAGACCACGTACTGATCGAAGCTCTCGATCTGCCCTTGGAGCTTGATACCGTTGACCAGATAAATCGACACGGGAGTGTGCTCGCGCCGGAGCTGATTGAGGAACGGGTCCTGAAGTAGCTGACCTTTATTGCTCATGATGGCAACCTCTCTTTTTTCGAATGAGCTTTGGCGGAATGCCTTTGCTAAAAGCACACTACAATAATTAATGTAACTGGTCAAATTCTGACTAGAGGTTCTCCCTGTCCTTTCTTTTGGAATGAAACTTCTCGTACTGATCACGAAGGAACTTATTCGTTACATTCGTATAAATCTGAGTTGTTGCGATTGATGCATGTCCGAGCATCATCTGTACAGTACGAAGGTCTGCCCCATTATATAGGAGGTCAGTTGCAAAAGAGTGGCGGATAACGTGCGGGGTGCACTTCTTGGCAATCCCTGCTCGCTCTGCGTACTTATTAACAATACGTTCGACACTTCGTGGGGTTAATCTTACAGACTCTTCTTTCACCATTCGTGAATGCGCACGAGGGGAGTGATCGATAAACATCGCCTCATCTATATCTACACGATTACTAAGGTATTTCTTCACTGCCATCATTGCTGATCCTGATATAAAGACAACACGAATCTTTCCTCCTTTACCGCGCACAGATATCTCTCCAGTTTGTAAATCAAGATCTCTATTAAGAGAGCAGAGCTCAGACACACGAAGCCCAGTTGAAAAGAAAAGTTCAAGCATAGACTTATCTCTAAGCCCGGCAAGGGTGTCCTCATCTGGCGCATTAAGCAAACTATCTAGTTCCTTTTCTGAGATAAGGTCAAGTTCTCGCTCAGAGGTCTTAGCAAGCTCAATACGTTCTGGATCATACCCACCTTCACCACGTTTACGAATATATTTAAAGAAAGCACGGAGTGCAATAAGATGATAGTTTTGAGTTCTCTTGTCTAATGTCTCTACCGCTTGACCCTTTTTCGGCTCGCGAGCAGGAAGGCGGTTGAGGTATACCCTATACTCACGCATCATAGGCTCTGTTATAAGGGAAGGGGAGTCCGCGCCGTAATTTTTATTGGCGAAATCTAAAAACCGTGTGAGGTAATGCTCGTAGTTGCGTACAGTAAGAGCAGAGCGACCCTTTTCAATTTCGATATATTGAAGAAAATCTTGTTTAAGTGAAAGTAAATCCATAGTTCTTCGTTAGGAGAGTTAGGACGTTAGGCAAGACCACTAACGAAGAACGCCCTAACGACCAAGTTCCCCAAGTATACGTCAATGTCGCACAATATGGTGTAGATAAGCCTGAACTTCTAGAAAAAGCTTTATTTAGGGCAGTTTTAGCAATATTTCTAAAGACTGTAAACAGACAACTAAAAACTGGGCAAGGGGTTGCATTTTTTAAAAAAGTGTGCTAGAATAGGGGAATAGTTACGTAATTTATATGCTTACACCTAGAAAGAAGGCTTCTGCCATCAAAAATGCACAGATTCACGCGAAAGACACTGGATCTCCTGAAGTTCAGGTATCTATTCTCTCTAAGAGAATTACAGAGCTCACAGCTCACCTAAAGACACATGCAAAAGATAACCACTCACGTCGTGGACTCATCCAAATGGTAGCTGACCGTCGTACTCATCTTAAGTACCTCGAAAACTCTAACAAGAAGCGTTACACCGCAATTGTTACAAAGCTCGGTCTTAAGTAGTATTATAATCAAGAGTGGCGCCCGATGGGCGCCACTCTTGTTACTGTCTACTGTCTACTGTCTACTGTCTACTGTCTACTGTCTACTTGGGCATAGTATACTAACTATACGTTTCTAATTTTTAATATTTAAAGCACATTGGTTGTTATTTTTTAAAAGACTGCAAGTATTTGCATTTTCTAATGTCTAACATCTAATGTCTAACATCTATTCCTATGTCAGTTATTAAACACTCAGGTCAGCGTGTTGCGATTTTTATCGACACACAAAACCTTTATCATTCAGCAAAGAATCTCTATAATTCAAAAGTAAACTTCGGCGCAGTCGTCCAGGCGTCACTCTCTAAGCGTAGCCTTATCCGCGCGCTCGCATATGTTATTACAACAGAAGCAGGGGACGAAACGCAATTCTTTGAAGCACTCACCAAGCTTGGCATTGAGACCAAAACCAAAGATCTCCAAATCTTTTACGGCGGAGCCAAAAAGGGCGACTGGGACGTCGGACTTGCGGTTGATGCAATACGTATCGCACCAAAAGTAGACACCATTATCTTAGCCACTGGTGACGGAGACTTTGAGCCGCTCGTTGTTTTCCTAAAAGAACATTTCGGAGTACAGGTGGAAGTTATTTCTTTTGGCCGCTCAACTTCGTCAAAACTTCGCGCAGTCTGTGAAGACTTTATTGATATGTGCGACCATCCAGAAGACTTCCTTATCGGCTACCGCACTAGAAGCTCTCCTAAAAAACAAGTATCTCAGGTTGGCAGAGGTCGCGTACGTGCCCCAAAGAAAGCAGTAATTGCGAAGACTGCATCTAGACTAAGAGAGACTCCCCCTACTTCAACCTTTTCAGACGAAGATCTAGGTATCTTCAGAAGCGAAGAATAATTCCGTTACGAAGTTACTCATTCTTCACTAGACCCGTCTAAGGAAGAACGGTCTGACTTTATAACGTGCCGTCCACTAGTAACTAGTAACTAGTAACTATATACTTATCAAATGGTTCCAAAAGTAGACACTTTCGCCAGAGATATATCAGAAGAAATAAAACATAAAGAGGCGTCTCTTGCAGATATTGCCACGGCTTCTAATGATATCGGAAACTCTCCAGAAGAAGCCTCACCTTTAGAAAACAGATCATCAAAAATGTTTCTGATTGCCATCGTCTTCCTTGTGATAGCACTATGCGCACTTATTGCTTTTTTTTACTACTACTTTAGCACCATTAATGCCCCTGAACAGTCAGTTCAACCAGCGCAAACTGCAACATCAACGAAAACATCTAATCTAAGCACGCTCTCAGTTACCTTAAATGACAATATCGGGAGACATATTTCACGTGTAGAAAAAAAAGAAAAGGGGTATGTGCTCACACTCTCATCATATGCTCCGGTGTTTGCATATATTACAAGAAAAGAAGCTGACTACGTTTCGCAGCTACTTGATAGTATTAGTCCGCAGACAGTAGAAAAATCAAAGTCTGAAGCGCCTTCTCTTTCAGAGAACTATGCCACTTCTACGGCAACTTCAACTGTTGCTGCATCATCAACTACTACAGTAGCAACCAGCTCACAAACACTTGCTGCGGAAGACAATGAAGATACGTCGCTCTGGAGTAATGTTACTCTTTCTAACGTAAACATAAGAATCTTTTCAAACGAAGGGAGGACTCTTGCTTACTCTTTTATATCAACAGAAAAACTAGTAATAGCAGCAACAGCTGAGGACGTGCTAGCAATCAAGAATGCTATACTCCGCTAATGAGTGTCGCCACTATTTATAGTGCTCACATTGTAGG
>CAYXWO010000011.1:0-7375 GCA_964468825.1 uncultured Candidatus Saccharibacteria bacterium
TTCAATATTCGTAACGAGATAGTCTACGGAACACTTCCTAACATTTCTATGGTAAGCATGAGCATCCTATATGCACTTATCTATGGAGCGTTTCTCCTCTTCTTGGCAATTTTGATTTTTAGAAAAAAAGACTTTTAAGATGATGTCTCAGAGCACCAACTTCATAGAGAAGTTACAGAAAAAAAGTGAGCTAGTAATAGCGGTACTTTTCTTATGCGTTATCATAAGCGCACAACTAGCCTATGATAGGGTAGCGCCGCACTTCCAAGTGAGAACTAAAGAGGCAAGAAAAGACTTACTCCCCGCGGCTCTCTTACCATATATACACTTTGGTTTTTCTAGTATTCTCGCTGACATCTACTGGATAAGAATGATCCAAGACCATGTCACTTGGGACGGCAAAAGAGCTTTCTTTATAGACTATTTTAAAAACATAACCACTCTTGACCCAAGGTTTGAACAGTCGTATCTCTTTGCGATCTGGGCAATACCGTCTGATAGAAATGATATAGCGAGACTAGATGAGGTAGCAGGGATTACTAACAAAGGTATCGAATCGATTCCAACAAGTTGGAGAATCCCTTACTATCTTGGTACACAATACTACCTCTTTACTAAGACATATGACAAAGCGAAAGAATACCTTAAAATAGCTACAGAAAAAAAGGATGCTCCGCCTGGGGTCTACCTTAACTACTCTTCTTTTGTTATTAACGAGGTGAAAGGATACCGCGCTTCATATGATCTAGTAAAAGTAATCTATGACACAACTAGTGATGAGACCCTTAAGAAAATAGTAGCGGCAGGTTTAGAAAAAGAGGTAATTAACACAATGCTAGAACGTGGTATCTTGGCATATAAGACAACTATGGGTGTATACCCATCTGAGCTTGAGCAGCTTACAGTAAGAAACTTTGTATCACTCCCTTCTACTTTCTTAGAGCAGTTTACAGTGTTTTTTGATAAGAAGACTGGTGGGTTTAGGATTGTGGAGAGGAGGTAGAAATAGTAGATTATAGATACCAGAGATTAGACTTTAGGTTTTAGAATACGAACCACGAGGAATGAATACCTTCGTTCGCTGTCACTCGTTCCGGTTAGGAAACCCTTCGATTTCCATTCTTCCGCAACGGCAAAACTAAATACGTTTTTCCTCTCGGTCCGATTTACTGATCGCCCAAACCCTTTCCTCGTTCGATTCGTCGTGCAGCAACCAAGTAAACAAAAATATCCAGTCTTTACTAAAGCTGGATATTTTTGTTTATGCGGAGCGTCTCGTGTTAGAACCGTGGTCGGTTAAGACCTGTAAGGACATTTTACTACATTTTTAATTACTTAGTTCGACCCATCTCGAGCACTAGTAAAATGAGACAAGGTGAGACAAAAAAAGTACTATTTTGATGTCTCACTTTAATTTCAAAAAGTGACAAAAGTGACACATATTACACTATTTAGTTACACCCGTCTGTAACTTTTTTCATATATAATCTTATACATCAAATATATAAGATTAATTATTATCAATACCTGTAAAGCTTTTTTAATCTCACAATGTCGTCTTTTTTAGTTCTGCATAGACTATGCAAGGATTATGGTTCTGTCATTAATATATAATGGAAGCACAATCAAATGTTGGACTGATCGGCACTATGGCGGTTATACCAACAACAAAAATAAAATACGTTTTGTATAGTAGAAAAAGTACTGAATCAGAAGAAAGACAAATACTTTCAATTGATTCACAAATTAATGAAATGCTATCTTTAGCTGAAAAAGAAAGTTTGGAAATAGTCGATATTCGTAGAGAATCACATAGCGCTAAAGAATCAGGTCAACGACCAGTATTTAAGGAAATATTGGAAGATATACGTAGAGGCAGATATAATGGGATACTCACATGGGCACCAGATAGACTTTCTCGTAATGCTGGAGATCTAGGAAGTTTAGTTGATTTAATGGATCAGAAAAAGTTAATACATATACAAACACATGGACAAACATTTTCTAATTCACCTAATGAAAAGTTTTTATTAATGATTCTCTGTTCTCAAGCAAAGTTAGAAAATGATAATAAAAGTATTAATGTTAAACGAGGATTAAAGACAAGGGTAGAAATGGGTCTGTGGCCATGTCCTGCCCCTACTGGATATCAAAAAGAAAAAAGAACAGATCGTAAATGCGAAACATTAATAGACCCTGAACAGGCACCAACTATCAAAAAGATGTTTGAGAAAGTAGCATATGACCGTTGGAGTGGTAGAAAGATATATAGCTGGCTTAAATTTGATCTTAACTTTAGAACTTCATATGGTAAGAAGCATCTTAGTTTAGGAAATATCTATAAAATACTAGATAACACATTTTATTATGGTGTATTTGAGTATCCTAAAAATAGTGGTAATTGGTACACAGGGAAACATGAACCAATAGTAACCAAAGAACTGTTTGATTTAGTTCAAAAGCAAATTAAGAGTAATATTTTGAGAGTAGAAAACAAAGAGTTTGCATTTACAAAACTTATGACTTGCGGGCTATGTGGTAGTGGTATATCTGCAGATGAGAAGTTCAAAAAGTTAAAAGATGGTGGAGCTAATAGACATGTATATTATGGGTGTACTAAAGCAAGAGACCAAAATTGTAAGTGTGGATATATTAATGAGGAAGATTTAATTGAGCAACTACAAAAACTAGTTGATCGTATCGATATAAATGAAATAGCGATGAAGGATAAAATCAAGGAAGAAGTCGAACGAATCAAAGGATTTCAAAAAGCTATATTTGATATCAAAGAAAAAATTGATGTAAAAGATATAGATATACGAAACTATGTTAAGCATATTTTGAGAACTGGTAAGGAAGTTGAGAAAAGAGAAATTATTGGATGTTTTAAGAGTAACCTTCTTTTGAAGAATAAGAAGGTTACGTTGGAATAATTAAATTTAATCTTTACTCATACAAACATTTTGGAAACAGTGAACTTTCTTCCAAAAATCCTTTATGGAGATATCTTGCAAAATCATCAAATACTTTTAAGTATTGCCATTGTCTTTCTCTTATATCTTCTTTCTTCTTTAATTTGCTGTATGTGTCATCTTTAATTGTAAAATAACAAGTAACGTCATCATCTTTGTATAACTTAAATTCAAAATCATACTTGTTTTTATAATGCTTCAAAAAATCTGTATGCCATGCATCAGTAAGGTGTAACAATGTTTCAAAATTCTTGTTCCATTTTTTCATTTCCGTTGTTTCTTTTGCTTTTGAAAGCACTGGATCAACTTCGTCACGAACAGCATCTCCTTCGCTTGTTGGCCAATTATATGGATACCACATAGTGTACTTAGATTTCTTCAATACATTTCCTAAGATGTTAATCTGATCATTCTTATATACAAGTGGTCTACCTCGCAGTGTGAAGTAAATTTTTGGCATCTTATAGAATTTCAAGAAGTGTTTGTTCCCTGTATGTGTTTCCTCAAGTTCAAATGAATGTATCCCTCTAAAATCAGCTCCGTAAAGATACAAAATAGCAGCAGTATATGCTAGTGAGAAAAACTTACCATGACAATTATATGTTCTAAATACTTCATGTTCTGCTCTGTAAACTAAATAGCCACGATCAGTGAGTGGTGAATCAAAAACATCTAACACCAACTTTCCCTGTTTCTTTTTCATATATTGGCCTTAGAAATTAATGACTGTATTTTTTCCTCTACACCCTTTAGTGTTGTCTTTCTTAATTCCTCTACTTCTTCTAAGTATTTTTTTTGTAAGTCGTCATCAGTAATATTAGAATCAATAACCAATCTATTCTTTATTGCAATTATTTTTCTCTCAAATGATTCAATACTTTCATTTTCTATTTTCTCAATCTGAGATGTATATGAACCTAAATCTTCTTCGTGTTCTTCAAATAAAGAAAGTAGTTCATCTCTTATTTCTTCTTGTGTTAATTGTGTCATAAAATATATAAATTACTTACCAATGGTGTATCTTCCCCCGAGAACTGTGCCACGACCTAAAGCAAGGCTCAGATTTCCTACAAGTTTAGCTGTACTTAAAACTCCTTTTGCATATTGGCTTAAAAATTCTGTTATCATTGTTGCAGGAACATCCGAATAACTTCTTTTATTTTTTGGATTTTTAACTGACATATTGCGCGCCATAATACTACCAGCTTCTTTTGTTCCCTCCCATAAGGAGCTTAGTGGTGCGGCTAATGTAAATCTATACAAAGCTTCCAAACCATGAGTACATGCACTTTTAATATCTCCTTTAAGAAGATTTTTTGTTCGTTCAAGCTCTGCCTGTAGAGCGGGATCAGATAATCTTCTTTCTCGTGCATCTAATTGTTCTCGAGTAAACCTCCCCACTTCTTTTGGAATTTCATTAAATTTTACCATATGCATATATTATCACATATTAAACTTTAGATTACCTATTACACTATAGTGTAATAGGTTTTAAAAAATATACTTTAACTAGCACGAGAAATGTCTTTATGACACGTCTCGTGCTAGCTGTCAATGGCGGGCCCACAAGGACTCGAACCTTGGTCTGCTCTTTTGGAGAGAGATATTCTACCTCTGAACTATAGGCCCATTTTTTCAGCTAATATAAATTTACTAGCTAATAATGTACGCTTAATACTAACATCAAAATACTTAATTTGCACACACCCACGATACCCTTCTTTTTTATTTATACCTGATTCTTTCTTCTGAAAGGTCTTAAGAAACTTTGACTCTGGAATCCCTGTGACCTTTGCCCAAAAGCGTTTTTCATTCGCTTCAACATGATAGCTGTGAAGGTGCATCATCACTCGAAACTTACTTTCATCAATTTGCATTGTTGATAAAACAAAAAACTAGCCCTGGGCTAGTTTTTGTTTTCGAAGAAAGTATTACTTCTTAGATTCCTTAAAAGTGACATGCTTACGAAGCTTCTTAGAGTACTTCTTAAGCTCAATCTTGCGCTCTACCTGCTTTCGGTTTTTGGTGGTGTGATATACCTCGCCTGTTTCCTTGTTCTTGATGATGATGAGGTGGTCTTGTACTTTTGACATAGTTAATGGATTATAACACGATATTTCTCAAAGTTCAACCGAATGCTTTTATATACCTCTTATCGAGCAATAAACGTTTTAGTCGCCGGGTCTAGTACGATCATTTTCTCTTCAGTAGCTTTTATAACTTGCTGAGTCTGACCTTGTTGACCCTGACTTTGCTGACCCTGAACTTGTATGAACATCCTCTTCATGATAAACCCGCCAGGCACCGGTTCCAAAGAAACAGTAACGTTCTTAACAGTACCGCTTGAGCTTATCCTAAACTGACTATTTAAAAATTCTGGAGTATTAATTTTGTCCTTATGGTAGAGATACAGGGTGTTATCTGTAACAACAGCAATCCCTCCCATTTCACCTAACCGAGCAATAGCTGGTTGGATATTAAAGTTAGTCGGCTTATTAAATGCTGCCTGAAGTTCCATCATTCTCATTTGTGCTGCTTGCTCTTGCTCCTTTGCCTGTCGGTTACGCATAGTCGCACCCCAGTCAACCCCTATTTCGCCATTTGGACCAGGTTGAAGAACTATACCTGTTTTCTTATTAAGAACTGTTGCCCCTGCCCCAATGAGAATATTTTTGGCACTCTGATCCATTGCCTCAGATTTTCCAGGACCAAGAGCAGCTACAGTAAGAGCTGCAGCACCTAGAGCTCTACTAAGAGGACGAAGAACTCTCGGTCCTATATTAACTGGTGCCTGCCCATTCTTATGCACTGCCTGCTCTATTGGTTGACTAACAGTTGGTCCTTCCATATATACAAGTATACAACAAGCGCCAAAAAATACGTACCTTTATCTACAGAAACTAAACGACTAGTTTATTTGTTAAGAAATTTTCGAGATCTTCTATCTTCACCCTCTCCTGCTCCATAGTATCTCTATCACGAACTGTCACTGCATTATCGGTGAGAGTGTCAAAGTCAACAGTTACACAGTACGGCGTACCTATCTCATCCTGTCTTCGGTAGCGCTTACCAATTGACTGAGTTTCATCATAGGAAACACGAGCAATATTACGAAGGGCCTTTGTTATTTCTTTAGCAGGTACCGCAAGCTCTTCTTTCTTTGAAAGCGGGAGAACTGCTACCTGAATTGGTGCTATAGTCGGGTTAAACCTCAAAACGATTCGCACATCATCGTCAACTATTTCTTCACTATACGCAGAAGAAAGCACGGCCAGGAAAGTTCTTTCTATTCCAATAGAAGGCTCGATACAGTGCGGAATAAAACGCTCCTTTGTTTCTTCGTCAAAGTAAGAAAGGTCAACCTTACTAAATTCACTATGCTGATGTAAATCAAAATCAGTTCTGTAAGCGAGTCCAGCAAGTTCCTTTTGTCCGATTGGGAAATCAAACTCAAAATCAATCGTACGCTTGCTATAGTGAGCTCTATCTCCATCACCAATTTCCACCTGATGAATCTTCGACTCAGGAAGACCAAGTGAAATCATCCAAGCTAGAAACTCAGTTCTCAAATGTTCAAATCTCTCTTCCCACTTTAAAGGATGGCAAAAGTACTCTATCTCCATTTGTCCTAGCTCTCTTAAACGAAAAATAAAATCACGAGGTGCAATCTCATTTCGAAACGCCTTGCCGATTTGAGCTAAACCAAACGGAAGCTTAGGGTGAAAGCTGTCTACAACATTTTTAAAATTCACAAACATTCCTCCAGCAGTCTCTGGGCGCAGGTATGAGATAGATGCAAGGTCTTCCGTTGCGCCAACCTGAGTCTTAAACATCATATTGAATGCCCTAGAACTTCCCCATTGAACTTGGTCACATTTTTGACACTGAAATTTCTTATCAACAAGATAAGTTCCAGGAACCTCTCCAAGCAAGTAATTACCCTCTTCCTTAAATCCTTCAAAAGAATCGTAGTATTTTTTGTACTGATCCAAATCTCCTAGCAAATGATCTGTTCTGAATCTTGCTTTACATTTACCACATTCAATCATTGGATCAGAGAATCCTCCAACATGACCACTTGCTTCCCAGGCGCGTGGATTCATGAGAATGGCAGCATCTATCCCGTACATATCATTTCGTTTAGTAACAAAATGGTCCCACCAACTGTTCTCAATATTTTTCTTAAGGAGAACTCCAAGCGGTCCGTAATCAAATGTCCCGGCGAGCCCCCCATAAATTTCAGAACCTTGAAAGATAAAACCTCGTCTTTTACATAGACTAACAATCTTTTCCATCAACTCTTGAGAATTACTAGACATAATGAATTATTCTAACACAGAACGCGTTAGGGCGTTAGGGCGTTAGGGCGTTAGGGCGTTAGGGCGTTAGGGCGTTAGGGCGTT
>CAYXWO010000011.1:7475-8917 GCA_964468825.1 uncultured Candidatus Saccharibacteria bacterium
GGGCGTTAGGGCGTTAGGGCGTTAGGGCGTTAGGGCGTTAGGGCGTTAGGGCGTTAGGGCGTTTAAAATTGTAATCGGGTTTACTAGAATATGCAAATATGTATAGTATTATATTTATACCTAGTATTTCCTTCACACCAAACCTATAAACTAAATCCCTCCTAACTTCCTGAGCGGAGAACGGCATAACTGCCGAAATTCCTAGAATTGAAACACTCCTCCTATCGTATCGTTGAAAAACTTAATTATCCCTCCAACAGAAAGAACAATAAATAGTCCAACCGTCCCCCATATCATATGCTGCTTACCATTGTTTCTACCTTCAGCATCCCCTGCGTCCGGGTCTCTCATCTTCCAGATAAATACAAATACACCGTAGAGAAAATAAATGACGCTGAGCGCTACAGCAAGCTGATAAAAAGGACTGAATACGTATTCGATAACATTCGCTAACACTTGTTCTCCTTCCATATAATTGAGTATAGCTTATTGTGCGCCTGGTAATTTAAAACCATGCATAGTTCCTCCCACCTGAATACCTGTAACACTACTAATGAATCCAATGAGCCCCCAGATAGAAACCATAACGAATATAGCAAGAATAGCCCAAAGCATCCCCCATTTCATCTTATCTCTTTCTGCTGGGTCCGCTGACCCTTTCCAAATGAACCTGATCAAGAACCAGAAGAACGCGAGGACTGCTAATGCTACTAATATAGGGATAAGTTTGTCAGCTATATTCTTCACCAGAGTAAGCATTTGAACTAATACATTATTCTGTGAAAAAACTGGAGTTACCCCTGATGTACCAAACTGCTCAACGTTAGTTACCTCTGATGTGCCAAACTGCACAACGTTACCTTGAGCAAAAGAGAAAAAAACGCCACTAGCAAAGTTAAGAATGATGAGTGACGTCTTTTTCATACCTCGGTAGAGTTAAACGAGAGGTTTAAGAATTATTGGATTGTAGGAATCGGAACCTTTCCTCCTTGTCCAACACCTGTGATAGAACCAATGAACCCAACAAGACCCCAGATAGAAACCATCACGAAGAGTGCGACAACTGACCATCCCATACCAGCGAGACCAACTTTCTTTGCAACTGCATCTTCCTTGCCGTACCAGATAAACTTGATAAGGTACCAAAAGAACGCAAGAACTGCGAGTGTGACTGCGATTGGAATAAGTGCATTCGTAACATTCTGAACAAGAAGAATGAACTGGTTAATTGCCGTACCGTTAACTGTAGTTGCGTTAGCTACTGCTGCTGTGTACTGCGCTACAGCTGATGTAACTGTGGATACAGTGAGCATTATGGAAGTTACTATTTTTTTCATATATTTAAGTGTATATATCAAGTATAGCCCCTTAGGGCTGCTTTGCAAGGCTTTGTGGGGATAAAGAAAGCCAGTAGTCAGTAGTCAGTAGTCAGTAGTCAGTAG
>CAYXWO010000011.1:9017-13227 GCA_964468825.1 uncultured Candidatus Saccharibacteria bacterium
AAAAAGATTAGGTAAAAGAAAAAGGGACTTACACCACATCGCGACTAACGCGATGAGCGTTAGGGCGAGGTGGCATAAGCCCCTCTGGTCGTTTTTATCCAGGTTAACCACCTGGGATCATTTGAACGGGCGATCTACCCTGTAGCTACTTCATCGCCTTGTTGATAAAGATGATCGCAGCGATGATCAGCAATATCGGCGTGTTGAACTTCAGCATCGAGAAGAAATTGCCGAGCTGACCGGTGGCCGCTCCGATAACGTTCAAAAAGACAACGATGAGCAAAATGATCAACCATTGCCAGACTACCCCCATTCCGCCGCCACCATGGTGACCGCCTCCTGCTGGATCGGACATACAACTCTCCTTGTGAAATGGGTCTAGACCCAGAGTTTGACAAACCCGCCGTGACCGGCGCCGAAACGTAGCACACCCTGACCAGCGAGCGCTTGGTCATGTAGCTGAGAGCAGGTAGCGATGCTCGCCTGCGTGAACTCACAGCGCCCTTTGAGAGAGCCTGCTGTGTTGTACAGCTCCATGAAGGCGTTATTGCCTTCGAGTTGCCTGATTTTCCTAGTAGGCTTCCCAAAGAAGCACTTGCCAGGCTCAAGCTCAAAACCGACAGAGATAGAAACAGGTCGGTTGATACCCTCACTCTCCAGTCCTTGTCCACCTGCTGTGCAAGGCACTGCAGACGAGACACCTGAAAAGGTTTCAGCGCGGAGATGTTGAGGTACTTCCGACGGCCGCAGTGTGCCACCACCAGAATACCTTGCCTCCTGCGCAAGCGCTTGTGCCTGCTCGGCAAGCGCTTGTGCCTGCTTGGTCTTCTCCTCTTCAATGCCTTTTTGGAGCCAAAGGCTTTCGTTGTGGCCTCGTATCGGCGGCGTATCCATCACAACTGCCAGCAGTGCGCCGACGGCTAGAAGAAGGCCTCCTACCATGTATCCCACACGGAGAAACATTGGCTGAGTAGATTGCGTGGAATCGGACATTTGTTGTACCTCTCTTTCTTGAATCAATAAGTTTACAGGATACCTCTCGATGAAAATCTTTTTGTTCCGAGGTTCCTCCACCATGGGAATTCCAGGACTCCTTGCGCAGGTAACACCTAGCAAGAATCGTGTGGCGGCAGGATCCGGAGGGGGTTTGAGGCCAGTGTTATCTAACACGATGAGTTCCTCTAGAATGTTTACAAACCAAGCCAGAATGACTCGGGACTATTTTTGAAACCTTGCTTTGATTAACAAGGGTCAAACCTTACCATATTATACATATTTATATAGATATGTCAATACACTATTGATCTAGCATATATCTAAGAAATATATTCAAAAAATGCATCTGAAACTCGATTGCAGCATTCGTAAAAAGGTCTGAACGAAAAAGTAACTTACGTCGAAGGGTTACCGTGTGCTGCACACGTTGTTTCGACAGGTGCCGGAAGCACCGTTACTACAAGTACAAGAAACTCCGTTTGTTGTACAAGAGTTATTACCACATGCGGCCCCACTCCCAAGAGGAGAACCTCCTCCAGAGTTTAAACCACCTGCGTTATCAAACTTAATTTTTGGAATAGTGATTGTGGTGATGTCTTGATTATTGAAAAAGATGCCTTGAGCTAGTTTTACAATTCCATATACTGAAAACATAACGAAAAGTCCTACAAGGCCCCACATCATGAACTGGTTACCAGCGCTTACCTTCTTTGGATCACCCTCTCTTAGCCCCCAGATATACTGCACGATACCAAGGAAAAAGATAACGACAGCCGCGCCCATAAAAAGAGTACCGAGCGCTGTGAGCACGTCAGCTGAAAATGATTCTATAATTGTCTTTAGACTACTAAAAGCGCCTGTCGCCTGCTGTGTTGCCCCGCCCTGAGCACTGGCTAATAATGTGAACCCGAAAAAGAAAACTGCGAGAGAGGTGATGATTCGGTTTAGAGGTGATTTCATATGGCGTTTATTGATTATCAAAAGTGTAGCAGAGCTTTTATGTTATAACAAATAGTTTCTACTATATTTTCGGAACGTAATGTCATTAACAAGCCACCACTAGGTGTCTTCGTTCTTATGCTCACCAGTTCCTTATAAACCAAAACGACTTCGCACATCAGACCTGAAGGTCACTAAATCGGAAAAACTGTAAAGAAATGCAATCTTTTCTGCAGCAGTATCTGCGGGGTTAGATGGCCTGTCCTCCATAATAAAATGCTTGTAAACTTCTGCGAAGTCTTCCGCTGCTCTTGCTTTGGCATACTCGGATACGAAAGCATCCTCTCTATCTACTTTTGGAGTAAATCGTATTGCGTCAAAGGTGGTATAAAATTTCTCAGTAAACTTTGACAGATACGCTTCACTTTTAAGACAGATGTACTGCTTTTCAACCCAACCCACTCGAGCTACAGTTTTACATTCTTTAAGAAGACCTTCAATAGAAGCGTGCTCAGTCGCAACCTGATTAGCAGCAAAAGAGAGTACATGTGCCCCTTCATGCATCATCGTCTGCACAAGTTCGTCTTCATCAAGTGATCCATTTTCAAGGAGATAGTTATAGAGATTAACCTCTAGGCCAAAATACCCCTTAGGGTAACCCTTTTGAACGATTTCAGCCAGTATGTCATTATTAGAACACATTGACGACTGTCCGCAGTCAAAAGATCCATCCTTAACATAGTAAATCTTGACGTCCTTAATGAGTGATACCACTGTTTGAGGATTAGCTTTCTTAAATAACTCCCAGACTCTCTGGTGTCTTTCTTTGTCTTCGGTCACGTACTGAGGTTTTTTCACCAGTGTAAAACCGCCGCCGCTAACATCATACAAAAACCCATCAGCGTTCTCAGGTAAAGGCAGCTCCTCTTTAACGAGCTCTTGTATAACTTCTTGCTGAGCAGACTGGCTAAACAGACATTCGTTATTGGTTCCAACTTTTCCTGGTTGTCCTAAAGTGGTGAGACAATAGTCTCCTTCATTTGCCTTAAAACAAGACACAACTGTGTCTTTCTTACAGATGCCAGGCACAGTTCCTGATGATGATACTATAGAACACTGTGTGCCCTGGATTTTGCCGCTACAGTAATTAGCACCACTGGTGCCCGCTCTATCTACTGCTGACTCACACTTACTACCGTCAGGAGATAGTACGCCCCCCCTTGATTCACAGTTAGCAATATCGACACTTTGAGGTGACTGGGCTTGTGATTGCTGTTGTGTCGTTTGACCCTTAGTAGATCCTGGCAGTATCTGCTCCACTGTACCCTTTGCTGCAATCAAGAAAGCCTGAATCATTACTACAACAAAGGTACTTATTGTGGCCGCGATAATAAGCTTCTTGGCCTTACTGAGCGCATCTGGCTTTCCTTGCGCTAAGATAAAGCTAAAGCCAGTCACCACCCACATTACAATAAGTGCCGGGTAAATGAAGAACCTCATCACCATGGCGAGTATCTTTAAAAGAAAATCATAGAGGTTGGTGTCTTTTATGGGGGAAGGTAGGAGCGGCACATCTTGAGCGTGAGCGGTCTCTACCAGACTGCTGCTAATGAGCTTGAGTAGTTTAACTACTGGGTCGGTAGCACCCAGGTACTCGAGCGCTACAGTAAGTACACCACCAAACAAAGCTATTAGTATAAGAAAACCAAGTATCGACTGTGCTGTTTTCTTGATTGCTTCTTTATATGTACCTGTCTGACCTTGTGCTGCCGCAAACCAAGCCATGATAAAACGATACGCTATAATTACAATTAAAAGAGGGAGACCAAGTCCGATGATAAAATACATGACCCCTTTCACCAAAGACTTGAGGTGGGTAAAATTGCAGGCGGTAGTAGTACTTGACCCACACAAAGCATCGCCAGAAATTGAAGTCTGAGCATAGACGAACGAAAAGCTAAAGAGGCATGCAGTAAGGAGGGCTAAAATGACGGGGACTTTTTTCATGATTAACTTTATTTATCTATATTCTACTATTTTTTGGTATAGAGATCACGCAAACGCGATACGTATATACTGACAGCGTCTACTACACCATATCGATAATTAATAATATCCGAAATCATCGTAGAAGTATACTGCGTTGAATCAGCTTGATAACTGTCATACCAGCCACGGGCAACTAACATACTACGAGCTACTACCTGGTCAAGTCCTGGTGTTGATGCAAAAGACCTTAGCGCTGTAACCCCACCAACGAGCGCTGCAATAGACG
>CAYXWO010000012.1:0-12993 GCA_964468825.1 uncultured Candidatus Saccharibacteria bacterium
GGATTATTGCCATGACTGATTGAATTTAGCCTTTATTTTCAAGGCTATTTATACTCCTACTCTCGCACAGAAAGACCAAGGTGTCAATGACAGTTGTTCGCTATTCTGGAGTACTCATCACACCCAAGTCTCTCAGTACTGCTGTCGAACAAAGTGCAGCCATCCGCACAGCGTTCTCTCCAAAGTGGGTTTCGTAGTTTTTCGATACATCCTTCTTTACTGCCTCCTCTAGGGCTACTCCATACTTTCTCTTGGCGAAGGCATCAAGTGTCTGAAGTTTTTCGTTTCGTTTGAGAATTTCGAGCAGTTCGCTGTCTCCTCTTGCACGAGGCCCCTCTTGTCTGACTGCTTCTTTAAATTGCGGTGTGTTTGGGGCTGTGTCTTTCATGACGTGGTTGCGATAGTGTTTTTTATAATTGTTTATCTCAGTGATTAGTAGCGAGTATACCCCTACCACTTTCACTTACGCAAGCGATTTTTTTGTGTTGTTGTTAAAAATAATTGAATATGTTACATGCACTCGCTACAGTGGAAAAAAGTGTCGCTTTGTGGTAGAATTTCGGGTACGTTTCTGAAGCCGTTTGACATATTTGCTGTATTTTTGAATTCATTCATTTAAGATTATCAGCAAGAAAATGGGTCGAGGAGGAAACGTCCGACGAAGAGTTAAAAATGTAGCAACATTTTTAACAAATGACGTCTTAGGTCAAGAATGAAGAAGCGCTCTCCGAGTACGGATGAGCACTACATATCAATTGGGGTATCGTCTAATGGTAGGACATCAGGTTTTGGTCCTGAGTATCGAGGTTCGAGTCCTTGTACCCCAGCAACTAGCTTTATATAAAAATGAAAAGAGCCACCTTGCGATGGCTCTCCCTCTAGTACCGATATTCCAGTCGGGTGCGTACTTTACATGTTGATTTCCTTTGTTGCGCAGCAAGGCAGTTCCTAGAGAGAAAATACCGCTCACTGCTTAAAAATATATTATACATCTTTAAAAGATTACGTCAAGTGCCATGCTTGAACAGTGAACTCGTTCCAACTTCGTCCAGAGCCTCAGCAAAAAAAGAATATACTACAGCACTCTTACCACACACACTCTAATCTTTTGCTATACTTTAAACACAATACCTAATTCAAAAAACAACATGGCAAAATACGTAGATGGATTCGTGCTCACAATTAAAAAAGATAAACGTGCTGCGTATAAGAAAATGGCAAAGGAAGGTAAGGCAGCATGGATGAAATTCGGCGCACTATCATATATGGAATGCCGTGGAGATGATCTAAATCCTCCTCACGTTGCTTTTACATTTCCAAAGATGGCAAAGGCAAAGGAAGATGAAGAAGTATGGTTCTCGTTCATTACATTTAGCTCAAAGAAGCATCGCAACGAAGTGAATAAAAAGGTAATGGAGTACTTCGAGAAGAAATATGCAGGCAAAGACCAGAGCATGCCATTTGATATGAAGCGTTTTGCTTACGGAGGATTCACTGTTGAAGTAGAGGGGTAGCGAGGGTTGGGCTGAGCTTGAACCACAAAGACCAACTGATGATTAGATAAAAGGAAGAGGCGCTGCTTAGTAGTCCATCGGACATGGTTACGGAAATGGCCCGACTATTTCTCTTGTGCAAAAAAGCAGATGACACATGAAAAAAAATGTACTAATAATTTTTGTAATAGGACTACTCGCTCTAGGAAGCATCGGATTCTATCTGACAATAAAAAAGACTCCAAAAGGAGTCGTGATGTCGTCTTTTGAAGAATGTGTAGCTCAAGGAAATGCAGTAATGGAAAGTTACCCTAGACAATGTAGAGATGCGAGCGGAACGTTATTCGTAGAAAAAATAGCTGAAGAGATAACATACGTCAACGCAACTAGTGGAATAATAACTGTCACCGCTCCCCTGCCTAACTCATCTATAGAGAGTTCTTTTACTGTAACAGGAAAGGCAAGAGGTTACTGGTTCTTTGAAGCATCGTTCCCTGTAAGAGCGCTCGATAAAGATGGTAATACTCTGGCCCTGGCTCCGGCACAAGCTCTTAGCGACTGGATGACAACAGAATACGTGCCGTTCAGCGTCACGTTACAGATTCCTGATTCATATGTAGGACCTGTTACTTTGGTGCTTAGTAAAGACAACCCTTCAGGCCTCCCAGAAAATGATGCTTCAATTTCTTTTGGCATAAATAAACAATCTTCTTCTAACACAGCAACGACAACAATAAAGCTTTACTACTATAATCCTAAACTAGACCAAGGTGAAGGAGGTGTGCAGTGTACAGAAAAAGGACTGGTTGCTGTTGACCGCACTATCCCAAAAACAATAAGCCCGATACAAGATGCGATACGTGCACTCATTAAAGGTGAACTCACCGTTTCTGAAGAAGCTAGAGGGCTAGAGACTGAATATCCTCTCGAAGGATTTGCGCTCGTCGGAGCATCACTTTCAAATGGTGACCTACTACTCACTTTCGATGACCCTAAGAACAAAGCTACTGGTGGCTCATGTCGTACAGCACTACTCTGGAGACAAATAGAGGCCACGGCAAAGCAGTTCAAAGAAGTTGCGTCTGTAAAATTCCTCCCTGAAGACTTGTTCCAACCATAAGGTTAGATACCCTACAATTCTCACATTGGCCGGCAGGTCTACCCCGTTGATGAAGTGGGCCAGCCGGACAAGGAGAGAATTTCTCGCAAGCAACCTAACAGCGTGCAGGAGTACACAAAAACAACCTAAGGAACCTCATGTCAACTGAACTTGTCTCGACTTGCGTGACTCGGTCGAGATTACGAAAATATTTATAGAAATATTTGAACAGAATTTAGTGAGTAAGTCTCACGAGAGATGAAGGGTATTCAACGCCTTCAGGTGTAACGTAACTATGCACTTAATCTACAAAAATAGCAACTCAATTTTTAGCACGACCGCACAAGACCTGTTTGATATACTTTGTTAATGCACTTACCAGTCGAAAAAATCTTAAAGACTAAGAATATCTCGTATAGATTAATCGAACTGGATGGTATTTCTTTCACTGTGGGGGACGTATTACGACTTTCAAAGGGGAAGTTACAAGGAGACGAAGTTTGTAAAACCATAATAATTAAAGGAAGAAAAACTGGAACGTTCTACGGAATCCTTCTTAGAGGAGAAGATAAGCTAGATTTTAAAAAAATAAAAAAACTCTTAGGGGAAGAGCACACCGTAGCAACTGCTGATGAAGTGAAAGAAGTTGCAGGCGTTTGCCCAGGTGCCGTTTGTCCATTTCTACTCTCTTGCCACCTTTTCGTTGAAGAAAGAGTGGTAGCACTCTCTCGCTTTAATTGTGGGTCCGGACATCATCTATACGGCCTCGAGTGTAAGGTAGAAGATATAGAGAAAGGCGTTAGCTACACAGTGATATCTACCAGAAAAGAGTAAAATTAGACCACTAAATACAGTAAGAGACAATAGATCTGTCAGAGACAACTTCCTAGAAACATAAATAAATATTAGGTTTCTCTAGATATAGGTGGTAGCCTTTAGATACACCTGAAGGGATGTTGAATATCCCTCATCTTGTGGAGCAATCCACTTAATTCATTCAAGTAGCTACAACTCTGTAGCTCACTCTAGTAGCCAATACTCTCTGTCGCGACCCTATTGCGTTACAGCATTTAAAGAGCTAAGGATGACCTTACTGCACTCTTCACAACATTACTTGTTTCTGTTTCTTAAAATAATTCTATATGAAAAAAATATCAAATCGTTTTGGTTCTGTTTCTTCTCCTAACCAACTAAGAGCAGCCGTTCTTGCTCTCATCTTAACAGCCGGAGTCACGGCACAGGTATACGCTTACTCAACAATTAACTCTCAGCTCGACCTTGGAGAATCAAACTCAGACGTCACACATCTTCAAACGTTCTTCGCAGACAACTCTTCTATTTACCCTGAAGGATTAGTAACTGGTTACTTCGGTGGACTAACACGAGCGAGTGTCATTAGATTCCAAGCACAGTATGGATTTGACCAGGTTGGACGTGTTGGACCTATGACACGCGATAAGATTAACGATCTCATCAATGCAGGTGGATGGACAGGTACTACACCAACAACACCAACATCTAACCTAAAGTCAGCAGCTTTCTACAACATCGCTATGTCACAAGGAAACACATCAACAACGTTTACCTTCAACACTGACGAAACAACTACGGCTAGAGTCGTGTACAGTACTTATAGACTACAGTTTAACGAGGGAGATATTAACAGTAATGGTTTTGGACCAATCGGAGGTAGTGTTGTTAACTCATCTAACTCATACAGTCAATACCACTCTATTACAGTCTCAAACCTACAGCCTAATACAGTCTATTACTACACAGTAATAGCAACTGACGCTAACGGAAACGCAAGCATCATCGAACCAAACGCAGCATACAGAACTAACCAATAAATTCTATCTACGACAAGAAACTCCACTTCACGGTGGGGTTTCTCGCTATCTAGCTATATACTCTATTCTAGAAATATGGTCAGAATGTCATTAGCAAAAAATAATCATACTTACAATGAAAACAAATACAGCCATCACAATTGGCGCCATAGCGGTACTCGCTCTAGGACTTGCTCTCTACCTATGGAAAGGAGATAGTACTCTATTAGAAGGAGAAACGGCTTCGACCACACCTGTGATATCGACAACTACTGAGAACGGCACAACTCCCCCTAAAGGAACGACCTCATCTGGCTCAACAAGCGGATTCTCTACGTACACAAATGCAGAGTACGGGTTCACAATGAAATATCCGCCTTACGTTAAGGCAAAGTCTTCCTTCTCTACATTCCACGAAATTGGAACTAACTGGAGAGTGAATGCTTCTCAAGCTAACCAAGGTAAGGCAATTGTCGCCTTCCCTATCTTTAGTGTAGATCAAGGGTCTGTCTCAAATGGAAAGCAGACATACCCTCTTTACTTCATGGCTGAAGTAAGAGTCGGCACAAGCCTTAACGTGAAGGATTGTTACGCAACTGACAGCGGTTACACTAACCAGCCAGTTACTAACGTCACATTAGGTGGCGTAACGTTTAAGAAGTTCTCTTCATCAAACGCTGGGATGATGAAGTACGTTCAAATCGAAAGCTACAGAACGATACGTAATAACACATGTATCGTTATAGAGCAGATAAAGTCAGGATCAAGCTATAAGGACGACCTTATGAAGCCAGGCATCTCTGAATCTGCACTTAATGGATACTATTCTCTAGGAGAGACAATCGCAAGGTCATTTACTTTTAAGTAAACTTAATCTATCAATTGAGAAGTAAAGGTCGCCCCTCGGGGCGACCTTTATTCTGGTGTATACTTTTAAGAGTTCAAAGAAGATATATCTCCCTATGATTCACCGACATATTCACAAAGCCTTTAAGCATACATTCATTCCTCACAAAGAGAATGACTTTCGCCCCCACTTCTTACGTGAGCATGTGGTTCTCAGTATTGTCATAGCAAGCATCCTGGCGCTCCTTCTCTCTGTAACAAGTTATCTAGTTATAAGGAAAACAACCTTTGGGACTCTCGTTGCTTCTTCTGTGCTCATAGATCTCACTAACGAGACAAGAAGAGACTTAGGTCTGTTACCGCTTCTAAAAAATGACCAGCTACAGCAGTCTTCGTTTGAGAAGGGTGTTGAAATGGCCTCGCTTGGGTATTTTGCCCACGCCTCCCCTGACGGTAGCACTCCTTGGAAGTTTTTTAAGAGTGCACAGTACTCATTTATTTACGCAGGTGAAAATCTAGCACTTAACTTTTCTACATCTAAGCAGGTGCATGAGGGATGGCTCAACTCTCCAAAACACAGAGACAACATAGTGGACCAGAAATTTAGGGAAATAGGGATTTCAGTAGTACCCTCTCTCTACCAACAAAAGCCAGTACTCTTTGTGGTACAGCACTTTGGATTACCCAAGAGCCAGCTCTCTCTGCCTGAAAAGGCTCCAGTCTACTCCTCTTTGTTTGAAAGACTTATTTTTAGTGGCTCTTACTATATTGAACTGGTGTACTTTTTCCTAATCGCTCTTATTATTATGGCGATAGTGCTCATGATAGTAATAGAAACAGAGGAACGTCACAAGAAACATATTCTTTATGGAGTACTTATGCTTGCAATTGTCATTTTATGCACCCTTATTAATTCGGAGCTTCTGCAATAAATGATGTTAAGGTGATCTGTTGGTAAATGAATACCGTTTCTAATATAAAAGGATATACTGTATTTATAATTAATAGCATTGCTTTAATGTAAAAAACATGAACAACAAAGGACTCATCACTGCACTTATTATCATTATCATATTAGGTGGGGTCATCTACTTTACGCTTCCTGAAAATAATCAACAGGGAGATGCTACTGGGATAACAACAACCACAGAAGAACTAAACAAAGATACTGCTACACCAACTAGTCAAGCATCAAGTGACGAGATAATTGACTTCATGGTAGATGACTTGGCAGCAAGCGAGACCGCAGATGCGGAAGCTAACATAGAGTCCACTTCCCCTAGTTCCCAATCCGAGGCTGCAACGTCTTTAAATACGGACTTCTAAACAATTATTTATTTTTACCTTAATTGAACTACTCAGTACGTATGAAAAAAACACTAACATCAATTACTATTATTTCGCTTTTTGCACCAGTATTTCTTTTTGCGCAAGAGGCTGTTACAACTACAAGCGCTCCACTTGAACGCCCTCTGCCTAGAGAACTTATTAAAGATAAGCGTGACGGCGTTCGCAATGCTATAACAGAAAAACGAGAGGATGTGGCTCGGAATCTGAGCGAGAGAGCATCAAGTACTGCCATAAGAAAAGACGAGCGTGCGGTAATGAAAGCCTCATCAACACAAGCCATGGGTTTTTGTCAGTCAATCGATAAAGTTCTTGGATCAATAGAAACCAAGAATCTTAAGCTGGAAGACAAAAGATCACAGAACATAGAGACAAGAGACGACAAACGTGGAATGGTCCGCTCTACCGTAGATGAAAAGAGAAGTGAGAATGAGACGAAGAGAAATAATCAGATTGAAGAGCTTACTAAGCGAGCCACCACAGACGCACAGAAACTCGCTATCACTGCATTCCAAGACGCAATGAAGGAAGCACTAACTATTAAAAAAGAAGCTACGGATAAGGTTCTTGCAGCTCACAGAACTGAGGTTGACGCACTAGTAGCTGAAAGAAGGGCGGCAACAGAGAAAGCATTAGCGACACTGCAGTCTTCTGTCGAATCAGCGAAAGTAAAGGCTAAGACCGACTGTGCAGCCGGTGTTAGCGGTGATAAAGCACGCCAGGATCTTAGAACATCAATAGAAAAAGCTCAGTCTGATTTTCGAGAGACGGTAAAAAATATAGAAAAGGTAAGAGAAGTAAGTCAGGCAAGCAAAGATGCTAAAAAAACTGAGCTGCGAAAAATAGAAGAGACTTTTACATCTAGTCTAGAGAAAGCTAAAACTGATCTTAAGAGTGCCCTTAGAAGCACAAGAGGTACAGCGACTTCGACCTCTCAATAATCACACTCACATTCTGGTTCATGTTTAATGTGCACTGACTAGAGTGAATGTGTCCGTGTTTGTAACTATACTACAAGAGCAAAGAATGAATCTTATTAAAGCAAAAGCTACCTATATAGTACTTGGAACCCTGCTTGCTGTCGGTGTTTCTGCCTTTGCTTTATTCTCAACCCAGGAAGATGAAGCGGCACTAGAAAAAAATACTTACTCTTTTACGTCTTCCTCTGGCCAAAAAGTACTTGTCAAAATAGATGAGGGGGCAACTTCAAGTAGTGCAGTCATTACGACAGAAGGTTTTGAGAACAATGCCCCAATAAGAGTAGAGAAAGAAGCGCTGAACGATGTCTTCTTTTCAGACCTTAATGGAGATACTTTTGAAGAACTGGTTCTTGTCTTTACCCCTAATGTCGTAGGAGGTAACGGAGATATCTCAGTTTTTACTACATTCTACAATTCTGAACTAACTTCCGTAGAGCTTCCAAATATAACTGAGTTAGATAAAGCTCCTGGGATGCTTTTTGAAGACTACTTAGGTGGAGATATTTTTCTCGTAGAGGGAAACACTCTCTTCAGAAGTTTTACTGTTAAGGGTAAAGTACAAGAGACGCGTCAAGGCGATGATACATCAACGGAAGAAGAGTCCAGTGTAGAAGCAGCCGCTTCCTCTTCTGAAGCACTTTCCACTTCACCAGAGCCCGAGGTGATAACTAAACAAAAAAGAATCTCGTACACCCTTCTCTCTTCTGAAGGCTTATTTTATTTGGAACCACATGAGGAAGAATCTGTGAAAGTCTTTACCGCATCATCTACTGCAACACTAGCTAATACTTCGTGGGCTTGGCTATCAGTCAACTATGAAGGGTCAGTTACATCTTCCGCTATTAAAAACCCTCCTATACTCACATTTCGTGAGGATAACACCTTTTCTGCTTCTAGCTCATGCGAAACCTTTACCGGCAGTTATATACTCTCAGGGTACCTGTTGAGGTTAGGCTCTATTACCACTGAACAATCCGGTGATGAACTTACGTGTAAAAGTCAAAATCAGTTACTAAAAGATGTTCTCCCGCTAAGTGAGAGTATGGTCGTAAGAGATGGGCAGCTTATGATAAATCTCGAAGAAAAAAAAGGTGTTGTCTTATTTATACGCCAGTAACAAAGAAAATTTTGCCCAGTTTTGCGTGTTACACTCTAGAAAAGTATGCTGAGTAACTTTTCAAAAACCTTTATTTTTATAGCCATTTCTTGTCTTGCTATATACATTACTTTTCTTTACCACCCTGTTTCTCTAGAGAAAATCATTACAGGTCTATTTGATAAGGAAAGCTTCTCTCAGATTGCCACTCCTGCCAACACGCTCCTTTTAAAAGAGGAAGCCACATTAGACACTCCTGCAGATACAGAGATAAGCTCTGAGGCGGAGATAAAGACATCGAGAAATGTTGTCACTGTAGATGTAAGCGAACCGCTACCTAAAGCTAATGAAGTACATAAGGGGCCATACGAGATTCTTGAGACACACCACTCTGACATAGACTATGAATCTTATAGGCCTTCTATATCCCCTTGCGTAAAGCCTATGGGATATAAAATTGGCAAGTTTGATTCACAGTTTAATCTTTCAAGAGAAAAGTTCTTCCAAATCACCAGAGACGCAGTTGCAGTATGGGAGGAAGCAGCTGGAACCTCGCTTTTTACGAACGACCCTGACAATGGCACCTTAACTCTTAACCTTATCTACGATGAACGTCAAGCGACAACAGTAAGTCTCGGGTACTTAGCTTTGGAAATTGAAAATACTAAGCAGGCAGCTGAGAATACTCGGCTAGCATATGAAAAGGAAAAAGTAAGTTACATTAATGAGAGCGAAATTTTTAACAAAGGCGCTATGGAATTTCAACAAAGATATTCAGACTATAATGAGAAGGTTAAGGTGTACAACGATAAAGGTGGAGCTACTAAAGAAGAATATGATGTCATGATGTTAGAGCTAGAAGCCTTAAAGAAAGAAGCTGAGGTATTTGAAGCAAAAAGAGTAATACTGAACGGAGAAATGGAGTCAATCAATGCAAAGGTAAAAAGATATAACGAGCTCATAGAGTACGTCAATGGACTTATAAGAAAGAGTAATTCTATCGGGTCTCGCACGTTTACGGAAGGAAGATTCGTCCCTTCGATTAATACAATAGATATCTTCCAGTATTCAGATGAAATAAAACTAAGACGTGTCCTCATTCATGAGTTTGGCCATGCGTTAGGTATTGGCCACGTAGAGAACGTGCAGTCTATTATGTATTCATTTAATAGCGGCACCTCAACGTCATTAAGTGAGGAAGATAAGTATGCCTTAAGAGAGTCGTGCGCCTCAAGATAAAAAATAACCATGGAGCATCTAACACCAGACGAAAAACTATTTCTAAAGAAACTTGAAACCCCTTCTCTGGTTCAAAGTTATCTAGAATCCATTCCATTTAATCATGAAGACAGTGGGGAAACATGTATGTCCCCTAGACGCGTCATTAGAGAAAAGAAGGCACACTGCTTAGAAGGAGCACTCCTTGCATCTCTCGCTTTTATGCTTCAAGGACGGCGTCCTCTCATTATGAGCATTAAGGTAACTAAGGATGACTACGATCACGTTATAGCGCTCTATAAGGAGAATGGATACTGGGGTGCAGTTTCTAAAACCAATCATTCTGTTTTAGGTTTCAGAGACCCTGTGTACAAGAATATACGTGAGCTCGCCATGTCATACTTTCATGAGTACTTCCTCATTAAAAACGGAAAGAAAACCATGAGAGGATACTCACGACCGATATCTATGTTGCGCTTTGGGACTACGTGGATGACAGAGGAAAAAGAATTATTTGAGATAGCGGAGTGGATAAGTGACCACAAACATCTCCCTGTCGTTCCTGATGAGATCAATCATCTTCTCCGAAAAGCAACCTTGCTCGAGCGTGAAAGTGCGGATATATCAAGAGATGGAAGAGGGTAACACTATACTTATATCGTTTTCTCTGAAATTCTACCAGGCTCCCCTTTCTCAATATAAAACTTAAAACGTCCGACGATTCGTTTTTCATCTACCTTTACTGTTACTCTCCAGAGACCTTCAAAAATGTTTTCCTTGTGTGAGTATGCCCTATACCCGTCTTCCCGTCCTCCAGAAAGAGTAAACGGAACAATCGTTGAAGTAATCCATTTATTCTTATTCTCATCATAGTACTCCCACACATGTGTAATAGGTGCGGTCATTTTTTGCGGAGCACGAACAGCGCTTAAAAAGAAAACATCACTTTGGTTATCTGATATTGTGTGCACTTTCGTTCTTATACTTGCAAACACTTTTTTATTCTCTTCTTCTTCCACTAGATACTCTCCCGTATCTAATCTTTTCACATTATGATAGACGCCTCCCTCTGTAAGTGAAAGTGGCACACCTGGTATCATGTTAAGAAAATAGAGCATTCCAATAAACATAGGTATCCCTACCGCTAGCGAATACATTCTTGGTGTCTCCTCTTCACTTGTTTCAGAGATAGAAGATATCGAAAAAACATAGAGCAACGAGACGCCAATAGCGGCAAGAATGCTTACATAGAAAACCGTTTCATTTTGAGTATTCACAATAAATGGAGCATTAAAGAGTACGTAGAATACAACTGCAATAAACAATACCATTATGTCTATAGTGAAGCGGTATGTGTGAGTAGCAAAAGCCTCATTAGCCACCATACAGAGAAGCAGTATTAAGAAAAGTGGCCATGAAACTGAAAGAGCTGCAGACCTAAGTGCGTACACAAAGACAAATGACAGCGCCGCACCAGAAAGGTATGCGATGCCAAAACTAGAAAAAGAGAAGAGCTTACGCTCCCTCTCGTCTGCTGTGTTTCTGGCGACCACCCACTCACGAAACGCTATAAGTGCCGCCACACCTAGAATGTACCCTAGACCAATATACTTAGTGAGCGAATTGTTAACATCTGGTAGAAGTAACATGTCAGTTACAAAACCAAAGATAAAAAGCACTGTAGTCGTATGCTTTAGATACTGCTTATACTTTGTAGCAAAATGCATACCAGCTATGAAGAAGCTTTTGGTAACTCACTAATAAGTATGGACTCAACGGCAAGCCATCCATGAGATTCCGAAATAGTGATGAGGTGTCGCTTCTCTAGGAGAGAGAGTATGAGTGCTGAGTTAAGGACGGTGGCATATTCCTTTCCGAGTGCTGTGACTTCGTCTTCGCTTTTAACTCCCCCGATTCTTGCCAAAAGTGCCTTACGGACAAGCTCTAAGAACTCATCATAGGCTCTTAGTGCCCCACTTTTCTTACTTAAAGACTCCACCAGTTGAGTAATCTTCTTATCATCACCTTTACTAAATGAGGTAAGCAGGTCTACAAGGAGAGAGTACTCTGGATGACCAATAACACTAATAACTTCTTCTAGTGTTATCTCTTTTCCTTTACTCATTCCAACTACTTGCTCTAGATATCCAAGCGCATCCCTGTATGAACCTTTGCCATGCTTAGCAAGGAGCAGCCCTGCATCCTCACCGAGATTCTTGCCCTCACCTTTAGCTACATGAATCAGTCTATTTGATAGAGTAAGAAGACTAGGAACTTGAAAAAGTATCTTCTGACAACGTGACACAATAGTCGCAGGAAGCTTCTCTGGGTCTGTGGTAGCCAAAATGAAGATAACGTGCGCTGGCGGCTCTTCTAGGGTCTTTAGGAGGGCATTAGCGGCTTCCTTGGTGAGCATATGTGCCTCGTCAACTATGTACACCTTGTATGGACTAGAAAAAGGCGCTGTTCGCACAGCATCACGAAGCTCACGTATTTCATCTATCCCACGGTTACTCGCTGCATCTATCTCGATAATATCCTCATCGTTACATCCAATATCACGCGCGAATATCCTCGCGACTGTTGTCTTCCCAGTTCCGCGACCACCACAAAAGAGGTACGCATGACTAACTTTTTTATCTTTAATTGTCTTTTCTAGGAGGGAGACTAATTGTTCCTGGCCAACAACATCACTAAATGTCTGTGGGCGATATTTTCGATAAAGCGCTAGATGATTTCCTGACATGGAAGTAGTTTAGCACACAAAAAGACACCGAGAACACTTCTTGCCAAAGACTTATTTTTTAAGAAAACAACTAATCTTCTCTTCTATCTCTTTTGAATTAGCACATTCCATCAGCTCTGCGCGCAGCTCTTTAGCACCGTCAAAACCGTTCACGTATGCTTTATAGTGCTTCTTCATAATTGCAAAGCTTTTTATATCCCCTAACTTTTCTTCGTAGAGCTTGGTATGCTCTACACAGATACGAAGCCGTTCTTCAACACTCTTACCATTGTTATATTCTTCTTCGTTGAAGAACCAGGGCGTACCAAAAATCCCTCGCCCAACCATCACGCCATTTGC
>CAYXWO010000013.1:0-11983 GCA_964468825.1 uncultured Candidatus Saccharibacteria bacterium
TGTTTATTTTTTATTTTCCAAAAAAATATATTCATAATTTTAGTATATCTCGTTACCTAACTAAAGACTATCTTTTTCTTTCAGGCCTTGCAATCAAATTGTTCCCAACAAAGAAACACTACTCCTCATCCGCTGCGTCACCAAGTTCTCCGGTAAAGTTCTGTAGCGCTTCTGCAATTGGGGCGAAGTTCCCTGCCATAATCTTTGGAATACCGTGCCAGTTCTGTCTTATTCTGTGATCAGTTACTCTATCCTGTGGGAAGTTATACGTACGAATCTTTTCTGATCTGTCCCCTGTTCCTACTTGGGATTTCTTCTCTGAGGCATGCTTCTTGTCGTCTTCTGCTTGAGCGATATCGTCTAATCTTGCCTGCAGCATCTCAAGGGCACGCTCCTTGTTCTTCAACTGGGAACGCTCCATGGTACAACGAACAGCAAGTCCTGTAGGCTTGTGTATTACTCGGACAGCAGTTTCTACTTTGTTAACGTTCTGGCCACCCTTTCCTCCTGAGCGTGATGTTTCGAACTCGAGATCAGCCGGGTTAATCGTCACCTTTTTAACGGTACGAATTGGCATCACAGACACAGTTACTGTTGAAGTGTGCACGCGTCCATTTTTCTCTGTCTCTGGGATTCTCTGCACGCGGTGGACACCTGTTTCGTAGCGAAGTGCCTCATAACAACCCTTTCCTTTTACTTCAAAGGAAACATCTTTGTAGCCGCCAACATCAGATACCGAGTCGTCGAGTTTATTCCACCCCCAACTTCGCTGTTCAGCATAGTTCTGGTACATAAGGGCAAGCTCTGCAGCAAAAAGAGATGACTCGTCTCCTCCAGCACCTCCTTGTATTTCGAGAATCATTGCTTTTGGGGCTTCTTCTTCTACTCGAGCAGCTTCAGCTGTTTCTTCCATCTGCTTCCAAAGACTCTCAATCTGCGGAGCAAGAGACTCTATCTCAGACTGAGCAAGCTCTCGCATACTCTCATCTGAAAGTAGAGACTCCGCCTCTTCCTTTGCATTCAAAAGGCGCTCGTACTCTTCAGCTGTGTACTTAGTACGTGGATTTTGTTTAAAATCTTCAAGGGTCATAGTGTTGCAGTAATTTTAGCATAGAAAAAGCGCGAAAGACTGAAAGTCTTTCGCGCTTTTATCTACGTTACGCCTTCTTAGCGAGGGCCGCGCGCTTCTTAAACTTATCAACACGACCTGTAGTGTCGAGAACCTTTTCAAGTCCAGTATAAAAAGGATGGCAAGCTGAACAGATTTCAACTTCAATAGTCTCTTTGGTTGAGCCTAGGGTGTACGTTGCACCACAAGCACAAGTGACTACCGCTTTTGTGAAAAATTCTGGGTGGATATCTGCTTTCATAGGATTTTTATTAAGTTTTAAGATTATACCACTAAAAGCCCCCTTTTGCAAACCTTTTGGTTAGCAGCTAGCGCTGAAGCTTATCAATATCTGCTTGTACGCCGACTATTTTTTTCATCACAGAATTACCATACCCAGCGGCGGCGGACGTCGCAGAGCAAGCTCTTCCAGAATAGTACTTACATGCTGCATTACGTTCACTAGACTCATTCCCTTCTCTTGCGCCGAGGTCGTAGAGGTAGAGCGCGGTCGCGGTAATTGCGTCACGTGGGTTCCAAGGATCTGCCGTTGTAGAGCCTGTAATTTTCTCAATACGGTCTTCAAATATTTTCCATGTAGACGGAATAAACTGGGAAGGCCCCATGGCTCCACCCCACCCGATAGGATTACCTCCACTATATATAGCTATCCAACATGACACCTGAGTCTTAAGTGGGTCTCTCCCAAGACGAGACATAAGCTCATTAAAAACTGGTACATCGCGGGTTGGGCTCATGGTACGAGGTTTATCTACCCCTGTTTTAATTGATACACCCATGCCCGAAGTCGTATCTTTCAAGTAACACGCTCCAACATTCACGCCAAGTGATGACTCTTGCATAAGAATGGCGAGTATAAGAGCGGGCCTCACACCAGTCCCTTTAGACGCCGCAAGAGCAAGATCATATGCCTGTCCGAATGATATGGATCCTGCATCACGAAGCTCGAACAACTTGGCTCGTATCTGCCCCGCCTCTTTTTCTTTTGTTGCCAAAAACTTTTTGTATTCGGTTTCCTGGTTTTTAGTAATAGTTAAAAGTGAGTTTTTATCTTTCTGCAGGCTCTCAGTCTTTTTTCGCTCCAACTCCTGCGCCAATTTCTTTTCTGACTCTTGATCTTTCGCTTCCATTAGCTCCTCCTTCACCTGTTCTAATTCTGCTTGTGTGGCACGAATATCTGCAAAGCTTTCGTTAAGCGAACGATTGATGACAGAAAAAGAATCTACGTCCTCAAAAAAAGTCGAAATACTTTTTGACTGAAGCCCAACTGCAATCAGTGAAGAGTGCTCTATATACTGCGTCTTTCTGATAATCTGTGCCATCGATTCCTTACCTCTCTCAATCTTTGCGTCAAGCGCACTTAGGGTCTTATTTTTCTCTGTTATATTAGCAGAAAGTCTGCTGATAGCTTTATCGTGAGATTGTATTTTGAGTTTACTCTGACTAATCTTTTGGTTAAGAAGCGTGATGTCGCGTGAAAGCGATGATTTCTGTGCCTGTGTTTGTGTAATTGTACCTTGAAGTTGTTTAATCTGATTCTCAAGATCAACGAGCTCCTTTTCGAGCTGTTCTCTCGACTGAGCATACACGGTCATATCATAAGAAGAAAAAGCAACAAATAAAAGCGTGACAAGTAAAAAAGAAAAGAGAGTTCCCCTCATATACCTAGTATATCAGATAGGAACGTCACTTTGTGACACTAAAAATAAAAATCGCTTACGTAGTAAGCGATTTTTATTTTACTCACTTTTTGTTTTAGTTACACTATTCAGCAGCAGGCTCATCTTCTTTCTTACCCTTCTTTTCAACTTCGATGGCATTTAGATCAACAGCAACTGGAGTTTCTGCTTCTTCGTGCTGAGCAGCAATCGAAGCAACAGTCTCATCACCATTTACGTGGTAGAGCTCAACACCTGCGGGGAGCTTAATATCTCTGATATGGATAGCGTCTCCAGATGTAGCCAAAAGACTTAGGTCAATCTCGAAGTCATGAGGAAGCTTTGACGGATCAGCTTCCACTGAGAGTTCGTGCATTACCTTAACTAGCATCCCCCCTGCCTTAACAGCAGCAGATTCACCAATAAAGGTAAGAGGAATCTTAACGTGCACTTTCTGACCTTTTTCTAGAACATAGAAGTCAGCGTGGATAATATGATTCTTTACTGGGTGTCGCTGAACATCCTGAATCATCACAGTTTCCTTTCCTTTTTCTGTAACAAGTGTAATTGATGCGGATTCACCAGCTGAACGGAAAACTTTATTAAATTCGATACTGTCAACAAAAACAGGTGTTGACGTAGTGTGACCACCGTAATAAACAGCAGGCATAAACCCCTCTTTTATTTTTTCTTTTGCGCCGCGTGCGACAGTTGTTAGTTCTAACATAGTTTGGCAATTATACCTTACTTTGATGAGTAAATCAAGGACTAAGCCTGGCAAGAGCTTTTAACGTTAAGGCCTATTTGTATGGGTAAAAGCGTAGTTCTTTAGGTGGCCGATTATAGCTTCACCTTATATCTCCCTTCATTCTTAACAAAGGCTTCTTTTGAAGGATACTTATACTGATACCCATACTGAACAGTTAGCTTAGACCCGTCGACTGCAATTGGGTAAGAGTAACCTCTCCAGCTACCAGGCGATGTAGGAATCTTCCCTCTCGTTACATGCCAAAAGAAAAAGAATGCGAGCCTTGCCATCCAAGGCATAATCGGGAGCGTTTTCTTGCCAACAGCTTCTGCCATATCCTTCCCGAGCACAACATCTCCAGGTGGTGAAATATTAAACACTTCATACTGACCACTAAGATCATTGAAAGAAAAGAGTGCAACAATGTCACACACGTCATCTTCGTGAATATACTGACGAAGCCACTTAGGAGTAACAGGGACAAACGACGTGAGGAGCATTACGATATTATTCACAAATCCACGCCTTAAATTCCCTGAAAGTGCTGACTGGAGTCCGAAGCGAATACGGTCATAACGCCCTCGTGGGCCGGTAATAGCTGCAGGACGGACGATAAAGACCTGACCTGACCAACCCCCTTCCTTTGCTTTCTTATAACGCTCTTCTAGGTGTTCTTCGGTCACTCGCTTCTCTTCTGCATAAAGATACCCAGACTTTCTAAATGGCTCACTCTCTTTATAGAAATGAGTAAGTTCGTTATCAGGGAAAGCACCATATGATGCAACTGTTGAAAAGTGAACAAGCTTCTTCACAGATGAGTGTGAAAAAACAAAATCAAAAATCGCATCTGATCCGTCGATGTTCCACAACCACTCTGTTGCCTCATCGCCGTACATGTGTCTGATCTGCCACGCGGTATGCACCACAACATCTGGATTATATTTCTTAACCTCGTCCACCCATGAACTATCTGCAGTATTTTTTTGAATATATACAATTTTACTTTTGTTAGGATTATCAAAAGTAAGCGTTGTCTCTGGCTCTTTATCAAGCGTGATTATCTTCTCCACATCATCACGGCTCGCAAACTGATCAACGAGCATCGCTCCGATGTACCCAGCTCCTCCTGTGATAAAAAGTGTGTGTTTCATAGCTATTTTTATTATACAGAAGAAAACAGAATTAACAATCCGAAACAATTTTAAGCACTAGGACCATAGACGGATTAACAGTATACGAATTGTGCGCAATATAATAACCATATCAACTAGTAGCGACCTATTCTTTATATAATACAAATCATACTGGAAGCGAATAATGTTTTCCTCCACGCCTTGAGGATTAATATTTCTCACCTGCTGTAATGTCTGTGCCCACCCAGAAATACCTGGCTTGATAGAATATCTAATCGCATAATACGGTATCTCCTTATGAAGCCTTTCACCTAACGAAACAACGTCGTTGCGTGGGCCAATAAAACTCATATCACCTCTGATGATATTAAACACTTGTGGCAGTTCGTCTATGTTAGTTTTTCGCAAAAATCCACCAACTCTAGTGTCACGGTTTTTGTTCATACCTTCTATTCTCCAGGAACCACCATCTGTATATAGCATGGTGCGATACTTGTAGATTTCGATTACTTTACCTCCAGCACCTAATCTTTTTTGTTTAGAAAAAAGAGTCCCGTCTCCACCGCCTTCTATCTTATTAGCGATCCAAACAAAAGGCATTGATAAACCAACAAGGAGTAGTACGGGGATAGCGAGCGC
Source organism: uncultured Candidatus Saccharibacteria bacterium (assembly GCA_964468825.1). Lineage (GTDB taxonomy): Bacteria > Patescibacteriota > Minisyncoccia > Phycocordibacterales > UBA5272 > UBA11704. The sequence continues at coordinate 5,308 of CAYXWO010000013.1, forward strand.
AATATCAATACCTCTTTTTGTTATCTCGTAAAGCTTCATATCTAAGGTCACATTCTCAAAAAACCAAAAATATCCTATTGAGCTAAGTGGTGTACGTTTAAAAACATCTTCATACATTTTATTAATATCATAGATACGAACACCGTCGGCTACAAGGTTGTAGAAATATGGGAGGAGTGGTAACACTTTTTCATTTTTAACGTCTACGACTAGGAGAGATATCTCATTCTCCTGCAAAACAACCCTTAAAGAGTCGAGCGTGGTGTCTGCCAGTAGCGGCGAATGGAGTTCAATATGCTCTGCAAAAACAAAGAGGGATTGCGGATTGTCATTGACAGCCTGTTTGAGCTCTGCACAGATCGGACCCTGACCAACAAGGAGCGCCTTTCTCTTTTTCTTAGTAGTGATGTAGTGAGCTGTGTACATCCTCCAAGTAATTGCGAGTACCGTATAAATAAGAATCTGTAAGAGGAGAATTATCTTCGGAGTTACTCCGAAAAAGTTAGGTGATATATAAAAGTAAGCGAACCCAAACGCAAGGGCAGCGACATGGAGCTGAATTATCATCTTTACTCGAGAAATAGTAGTCATGAGTGACGGCACCTCATAGAGTGTCGCAATAAAGTAAGTGAGTACTGTAAGAATCCATATTGGAGAAAATGCCAGCAGAAGCGGTAGGAAGCCATCAAAATCAAAAGATAAATCACTGCGGCGGATAGCGTAGGCAAGCGCAAGACTCACAAAAAACAATAAAGAGTCACCTAAGAAAAGAAGCGCCTGGTAAAGCTTATTCTGAAATTTAGTCATGATATACTTGGTACTATAGCACACCCTATGTCGACCACAAAAACCAAATTAATGGTTGCTGTCACCAAGAGTAACTGGGGTGGCGCGCAACGCTATGTATACGACGTGGCGAAACATTTTGCACATGACAAGCATTTTGATGTTGTTGTTATCGGGGGTGGAAAGGGTGACCTTTTGACTAAGCTGGATAACGAAGGTGTACGCACTATATCACTCTCATCCTTACAGAGAGATATCAACATCACTAAGGAGTTAAGTGCGTCTCTCGCACTTCTTAGGACCACACTCAAAGAGAAGCCTGACGTGCTCCATCTCAATAGTTCTAAGATGGGACTTTTTGGAGCTATCTTAGGGAGAGTGGCGAGAGTACCTCATATCATCTTTACTGCACATGCTTGGCCTTTTAATGAAACACGTCCTAAGTACCAAAAAGTGATTTTCAGAATTCTTGGCATGTTAACAGTTCTCTTTGCACACCGAACAATCGCTGTCTCAGAAAGCGTTATCAAATCTCTACATGCTCCGAAATTTATTGCAAAAAAAATGAAGTGTGTGTACACAGGTATTGATGAGCCAAAGCTTTACGAGCCTGGATACTTTTTCGAAAAGAAGAACATAGTGAAAACACCCGGAATACACATTGTTTCTATCGGAGAACTTCATGTAAGCAAAGGGCTCGACCGCGCATTAATAGCACTTGCTCAATGTAAGCATCTCAACTGGACTTACCACATCATGGGCACAGGAGAAAAGAAGGCTTACCTAGAAGAGCTCACCAAAAAACTTGGTCTAGAAGGAAGGGTCATCTTACATGGATTCGTGGAAAATGCATCTCTCTATCTCAACAGTTTTGATCTCTTCCTCTTCCCTTCTAGAACAGAAGCTCTGGGTTACGTTGCAATCGAGGCGCTCTACTCTAAACTCCCTATCGTCGCGAGTAACGCAGGAGGTATCCCGGAGGTTCTTTTTGATGATCCCTACACTAAGCTCATTGATTGTAATGATGGCAAGGCATTCAAGGAGACTCTCCTTTCAACACTTAAAAAGCTACCAATAGTAGACGAAACAAAACGCCCAGGACGACTACGATTCCAGCCAAAGTTCATGTTCACCGCCCTCAAAAAAACCTACTTTTCATAAGATAATTTTCTTTTTTTGCACTTACCCTTTGAAAACACGCGTCAATTCCTTGCTAGGAATTGCGCTCTTGCTTGGACGAAGCTAAACCTGAATTAATTCAAAAAACCGCACTTAATTATTTGTTTACTTTTCGTGGCCATGAAGCAATTACTTCTTTGTTAAGACTTTGGAGGTTATTTTTCCAGAATCTGTAATCTTTACGTTGAGGTTTGTTTAAAATAAAGTCATCTATAATCTCAAAAATAAATGAAGTTATCATTAAACTAGAGGTTATGACCCAGAATCTATCATTACCCGATCGGTAATAAGGGTTACCATGAGATATTTCAGAAATGCCACCATATATATCAATTAGGTTGATGCCTTTGAAACCCTTACCAGAACGATCAAAGTATTTATTTATAATATCTTCTTTAAATAATTCGCGTGTATTTTTAAAGGCTAAGCCGCTATTTCTTAAATACCACATATAGTCATATTCTTCAAAAGAAGGGAAGCTGTAGTTCCCAGTTAGTAGTACTGGCTTATACACAGCAAGTAACTCTTCGTATAGTTGCTTATTATTCATAAAGCTGTACGATTGAAGCTGGTAAGCTATACATGTTAATGCTCGCTTATTGTCAGATTCACATTTTTCTTGTAAATGAATAAAGCGTACGTAAATGTCATACAACTTACGCGCAACAGGCAAGGTGAAAGGATCAAAATCGATACTTTCTTTCTGTATTTGATCCGCCAGATATACCATTGTATCTTTGTATACATTTAGTGATAGTGTATAGAAAACTTTTAAGACATTAGATTCATCGGTCGAGGACTGTGACAAAGTTGCCTGTTCAATATCTTTAATACGTTGCTCGAGAATTGTTACCGCTTGCGTTAATGCAGTTGAAGATTTCTTAAAAAGATCTATTTTATCTGTTTTCATTTGAAGCTAAAAGCAAGGGCAGAGTGGCTATTGATAAGGAAAATTTTTCTTTATCCACCAACTTTTAATATAGGGAAAGGTTAGTGTCGATAGGAAAAAACCAAGTGTGGGGATTAATGAGTTAACATAGAAGCCAGGAACTCCCATTGTATACATTGCCGATGAAGTTACGATATAGGTTGTTATAAGTATTAAAATCTTTCTGAATAGACTTGTTTCCCAAGCTTTGTTAATTTCTACTCGGCTATTCCTTTTCTTTATTGTCTCAATATCTTCTTTAAGCTGTTCTGATAAATCCATTGGCTCAGTATATCAGCTGGGATTATGGGACAAAGTAGAATTCTTTTTGCTCTCTAACATTTACCTCTTGAAAACCTGCGAGGTGTCTGAATTTGAACCCAAACTCCCTCAAGCTTTTTCTTTTGGAAAGCGCGACGGAGGCGGGCGGCCGAGTCAGAGTGCGTTTTTAGCAAAAAACGACACGACTTTTCAAAAGGAAAAGCTAAAAAGAAAAGAAAATTAGACTTACTCTAAACCAAGGAATTCATTCTTCGCCTGATACTTATGTCCCCCTCTCGCATAACGATACATACCAGAACACATCCCAAGCGCAAGCGCCTCAGCTAAGAGATGAGACCCACCATAGCTCATAAGCGGTAGCGGGATTCCAGTAACAGGCATAATACCAATATTCATTCCGATATTAATGACAACGTGCGTCATCATCCATACCATAACACCGTAGGTAAAGAGGGCTTCGAACGTAGAGTCAGCACGGAGCGCAAAGAAAGATAATTTTATAAAAATAATTGCAAAGAAAATAAGAAGTAAAATAGACCCAATGAACCCCCACTCCTCCGCATACGCCGCAAAGATAAAGTCTGTTTTGTACTCTGGCAAAAAGTTAAGCCTTGACTGAGTCCCTGACCCGAGTCCTTTTCCGAAGAGGCCACCTGACCCGACCGCAATTGTAGACTGATACGCATTATAGCCAGTCCCTCTAATGTCCTGGAGCGGATTAATAAAGTTCATAATACGAGCTTTTTGGTAAGGCTTAAAAGCAAAGTTCCAGGCCAAAAGAAAAGTTGTACTCACTAGCACTGCCACCAAGAGAATATGTCTCCAAGATATACCAGAAACGAAGATAATCCCAAGCCATATAGCAAAAAGTACCATTGCAGAGCCAAAATCAGGCTGTAGAACGACTAAAACAAAGGGGATGGCAGCATACACGCCGGACACTATAATATGCCTTATATTGGCAATTTCTACGTGCCTACGATTAAAGTATTTTGCCAGCACTATGATGAGGCCAAGCTTCATTAGATCGCTCGGCTGGAACGCTAGCCCGCCGAGAGAGAACCATGACTGAGCACCTTTTGCTGAATGTCCTAAAATAAATAGAAAACTCAAAATCACAAGCAAAAAACCGTATAACGCCATCACGACCCTAGTCTGTTTAAGAAAACGATAATCAAAGAGTGATGCAGTGAGAAATACCCACATTGCAAGGACTATCCAAACGGCCTGCTTAAAAAAATAGTTATCATCCCCTTGGAAAGAACTCATCGTGAGGAGCCCTGCAATAGAAATGAAAAGCATAGAGATAAGTAGTGTCACATCTACCTTTAAAAATAACTGAAAAAATCTCTGCATAACAAAACCTATTCTACTAGTGCGTCAAAGGGATTAAAAATCGGATAGATGCCGATACGTGTCGGCTCCTTTTCAAGAGGTGTGCTCCATGTAAAAACTATCTCGGCACGGGCCTCCTTATCTAGAAGCGGGATAACAGTTACTCCAACTGCGTAAGCATTATCATAGGCATCATAGAGTACTGATCTTACCTCTAAATCTCTAATCTCTAATCTCTTTGTATTAGTAATCGTTGCATATAATCGAGAAATATCTGAGCTTTCATATCGCCTGTCTGTAATCGTAACTGTTGGCGATGTTGGGCTTTCTCTTACCTTGTAGTGGTCAGTATCAAAGAGTGTAAGCTCTACCTTTACTGGGTCATCAGTGAGAGTTACATTCTGTACAATGAGCGGGAACTTCCCATCAAGAGGTGCAGTTGTTGACCCATTTATAGTCGTCATTACTTCTCCGTTATTATTAAAAACAGTAAATCGGTAGCCAAGCTCACGGGAAGCATTGTCAATATTAGAATTACTCACAAGCCCAACGAGGTCGTACGTAGATGTAGCAACAAGTATCGCCCTTGCCCATAGTGACATGAGCGGCACAACATCTTGTGTACATTTTTTGTCGCACATACCACCACAATCTATACCCGACTCATACCCATTTTGCTTAAGATCTCCACAACTTGGTGCAGGGAAAAGAATGCCTCGCAAAAAGAAAACAGAGAGAGCTGTCACAACAACAATACTCGCGACTGCGTAGATTACTTTTCGTTTTGTCTGCCAATCCATTGAATTATAATACCACGAGACAGCTACTAGCTTGTAGCCTGTGGCTGTTAGCAAAACAAAAACACCCCTTTGGGGTGTTTTTGCTACCAGCTACAGTCTAATGACTACAAGCTAATTAATTCCAACACTTAGTTCTCCCGACAAGCTACTTTCCCGTTGAAAGAAAAGCGATATTATCTAGATTTGCCCCTTCGCCAATCAGATCTTTAGCAGCCCTTGCGTAATAAGAAGGAAAATCCTGCTCCCATTTAATACGACCGTCTGACTCCAAATCACCAAGGTCTTCGCAAGCCTTTGTCTTGTCGCCTTTATAAACATCATGAATATACAAAATAACCGCCTTTGAAAGGATGTCAGCCTGCATTGTGTTAAAAGTTGAATAGTTATAATTCCCAGCAGGCTCTTCGGTGACTCTAATGCCTGGAAGTTTCCCACCCTCTTCATATTCAAGAGGGACTCCGAACATAATACCCTTATCTGAATGACGGTCGTTATAACCTTCATTATCCTTAAATAAGTCTATAATATGTTTCGCTGCCATAGGAAAAGAGCTCTCGGGTAGATAGATAATAATAGCGTCACGAGCGTCTTCATTAAGGGTTTTTATTTGAAAACCACCTGCGATGAGATTGCTGTCTTCTTTAAATGAAGATGCTATTTTAACCATAAAATCATACACACTGTCGTACACATCGACTTTTATATTTATTCGATACTTTACATCTACCACGTCGAAGTTATTTGTCTGAATAAAATCCTGCGACCCACGATGAAGAACGGTGAGTCCGGCGACACGGCCAGCAGATAGATCTTCTAGAAAATTCATATACTCATCAAGTTTTTTGTTTCTTTGATCAGCCAAACCCTGCAAATCTTCTTCTGGCTTAGATTCTTCGAGCTGTTCCCAGGTGGTTGAGAAAGGGTGTGCACGGACCAAAGAAGCTTTAAGGTCGAGAGCATCTGCGGAATCATCCTGTTCAATTTTACGGTATTTTTCATTCGAAATCTCTAAAAGTCGAGACATAATGACTTCGGTAACTTCTTCGATATGCCGGAGAATGGTATTCTTTTTCCTCTTATAATATTCTGGTGTAAATATAGCTTCATGACTTTCCACCCCTCTCTCTATATCACTCTCATGAACGTTACTATGATTAAAACCTTCTAACATAAACAGATTGTAGCACGTCAATCTCTCACAAAACAAAAAGCGCCTCCAGGCGCTTTTTGCTAAACTCCAACACTTAGTTCTCCCGACAAGCTACTTTCCCGTATAAATACAGTATCATCGCCGCGCTTAGGCTTAACTTCTCTGTTCGGAATGGGAAGAGGTGTGACCCCAAGGCCAAATCAGGAGAACTAAAAG
>CAYXWO010000014.1:0-11654 GCA_964468825.1 uncultured Candidatus Saccharibacteria bacterium
CCCGCGACCTCTTCCTTACCATGGAAGTGCTCTACCAACTGAGCTATCTTGGCTTACTTATTAATAAACAAGTGCTAAGGATTGTACCAAAAATAAGACCCTGTCGCTAGTTGATAGAAATGATTTTTGATGGTGAATGGTGACCACTAATTATGCGGACACTGGTCGCGGGAAATTTCTCACGAAATATTTCTAACATCCTAGAATTGGCGAGATTATTCTCTGCTGGCACTTTTACCCACACCCTATATTCATCATCCTTTAATTGCTCTACTTTTTCCTCCCTTGCATTTGGAATTACTTTAATTTTTAAATACATTCGATGTGTCATTAGTGATTATTTTGCGGGCAGTACCTCGTGAAATAAGGCTCACTAGTTTAGTTCTGACTTTTTCCTATCTTATTCTCCTTTTTCATTCGGTACTCATCTATTAACTTATGATTTCCTGAAAGAAGGACTTTTGGTACTCGATACTTTTTACCAGCTAGTTCGTAGACCTCCGGTCTTGCGTATATCTCATGTGACGCTACACGTTTCTCTTCAAGAGAGAGCTCGTCGTGGAGTACACCTTTTACCTGTCTTGAGATGGCATCAATACATACCATAGCTGGTAGCTCTCCTCCTGTTAACACGTATTCTCCAATGCTCCACTCTTTTGCCTTTAGAATTTTCTTCACACGAGAGTCCACCCCCTCATAACGGCCACAGATAAATATAATATCGGTATATCCTTTTGATGACTTTTGTGCGGTGAGATTTGTGAACTTGTCTCCTCCTGCATTAAAGATAACGACGAGTGTCTTTGATATTTTTCTTTTTGCTACGACTTTTTCTATTTTCTTTACGCAGTTAATGATTGGGTCAACCCACATCACCATCCCTGGTCCGCCGCCGTACGGCTTACCATCCACACGTCTATGCTTGTCAGTTGTATATTCTCGAAGCGGATATGTCTTCACCTCAATAAGCTTAGCTTCAATCGCCCGAGAAATAATAGACTCAGCAAAATAACTCACGAACATGTCAGGAAAAATAGTAACTATGTGAAATCTAAGAGGTGGCTGTTTCATAGCAAAATACTAGCACAGCACTTAGCTGTTGGCCATTAGCCTTTAACTAAAAGAACAAAAGCGTCCTCCAGAGGACTGCAGTTTCAAAAGATTGAGTACAATCTAAGAAACCGGGAGCCTTACAGCGCATTTGTTAGCTAAAGCCAATCGCTAAGAGCTAAAGGCTTTTGAGGTCGTTCATCACTGCATCAACGTCAGTCGTATCATAGCGTGACACAGAAGATGGTTGCTCGTCCTGATTACTGTATGAAGTGCGTCCTTCTGGTTCGTTAATTTTGAGATTAACACGTGCGTTATTCTTCATACCAACCACCCTAAGGAGAGTGCGCAGTGCTTTTGCAGTCGCCCCATCCCGCCCAATAACCTTACCCATATCAGCGGCGTCAACATCAAGTGTAATAAGGACACCCATCTCATCAACCCGCCTGTCTACTTTTACTTTCTCTCCATTATCTACTAAAGCCTTAACAACATATTCAACAAATTCTTGATCTTTCATATTCTATTGTATTTATATATCTTATCGTACCAGTAATATCTGCAATCTCCCACTTAGTTATTCACAAAAGAACAATGACGAGCATTGTTCTTTTGTATATCTTCTCTTGTAGCAAGGACTACTTAGTCTTTGTTTCTTTTACCACAGGAGTCTTCTTAGGAAGAACATTCTTCTTCTTACCTTCGATGATCCCCTTAGAAACTAGGAGATTATGTACAGTGTCGCTCGTCTGAGCTCCCACAGAAATCCAGTGCTTAACACGGTCAGCCTTAGCGGTAAAAATACCTGCCTTAACATTAAAAGTTCCCAAAATCTCAGCAAACTGAGTTGTCTTAGGTTTAAGGATACTTTCAGTGACTATCAAGCGAAAATGTGGATCATTCTTGCGTCCTGTGCGTTGTAATCTGATTTTTAGCATGGACTAGATTCTACCACAAACAGGTGAAAAAGGAAAGTCTTCACTTTGACGAGCGCCCCTTCAGAATCACGACTATGTATGTTTTAGACTTTATTCTTAAGATGGAATTCTTCGACGAGATAATTTACCTTGTCAACAAGCTGCTTGCCAACGTAATCTACTTTTAGTAGAACGGCAGCCGCACCCCCTTGTATCGCCTTATTAATCATCTCTATGTCTGAAATATTAGAACAAACAATAACTGGAACAGTAATACTCTCTATGGCTTTTATCTTCTGCAAAAACTCAAAGCCGTTCACCCCTGGCATCATCAGGTCAAGCAAGATAACATCTGGCAGTTCTTCTGCTATCGCATCGAACCCGTCTTGGCCATTGTCCTTACTAATGACAGTATACCCATCCTTTTCGAAGCTGTGCTTATAAATATCTTGAAGGTCTTTGTTATCTTCGATGATTAAAATCTTTTTCATAATTACTATTTGGTCTTAGCTTCTGGTAACTGTATAAAAAACTGTGTCCCTCTCCCTTCCCCTTCAGACTCAACCCAAATCTTACCCTTATGTGCTTCAATAAATTTCTTTGCAAGATAGAGACCTATACCTGATCCGAGAATATTCACCCTCTTCAGGTCAGCTCTTGAAAACTCTTTAAAAAGATGAGGAATTGTATCCTGCTTTATACCAATACCTGTGTCTGATACTTTTAGTAGTACGAAGCCGTTTTCATTTCTTACAGAAACATTGATGGACCCTTGCAGCGTGTACTTAAGAGCATTATCTATAACGTTAGTAAGTACTTCTTTAATCTTTGACTGATCAGCAAAAATCATATGCCTTTCCTTTGTGTCTACTGCTTTAGTAAGCGCGACTCCTTTTTGTTCCGCGTTAATCTGGAACGTACTCAGTACATCATTAACTGTTCTCACTAGATCAAAGTCGGACTTCACATACTCTATCTGACCAAGTTCTATCTTGGACTTATCCAAGTACTGAGACAAGAGAGTTATAACATCGTTACCTGAGATGAGAATCTTCTGAAGAAGGTCTCTCACTCTTGGGCTTATCTCTCCCTTGTCACCGTCCAAGAGCATCGTCGCGTAGCCGCGCATGACGGTAAGAGGGGTTCGTATTTCGTGTGTAGCAAAAGACATTATCTCTGATTTTTCTTCATTGGCTAGTTCTATCTCGAACGTATTCTTAACAAGCTGAATACCTATAATAAGTGTCAGGAAAAAGACAGCTACTCGTAGAAGCACTTGCTCAATGCTATCAGCAACAATTAACTCGATGAGAGAGACTATACAAAGAAAGAACGTGAACAGTCCGGCAAAAATATTTTTAACGTGGAATAGCTCGACAAGATAAATCGCATATGCGGTAAAGACGATAACAGGGAATATAAAAAGTGCGCCATACGGAACGAAATCAAAATTCTTGAACCCTATAGGGAGAATGAAGCTAAACAAGAGGAGAAGACCTGCTGTCAGCGACATTCCAGTAAACATCAGCATCACCTGTCTACGCTCATCGCCTTTGGTTTCGTACACCCTACGAAGAAGCACGAGTAGTCCTGATGTAAAGAAGCTAAATGTCACCACTGCAGCCAATATTATCCCCTGACTTTGCTCTGGATTAATAACCTCATCTACAGAAATCAGGCTACTGACCTGCTTGAAAACAAAGGGTATGAGAAGGAGGGATGATGTGAAGAATGCGAGTGGTAGAAGTACATACCTGTGCCAAAGTGGAAGAACTTTGTTCTCATATGGAAACACAAAAGCGAGTTGGAAGAATGAGTAAGCGTGCCAGATAGTGAGAAAGATATGGAGTCTAAGAGCTAAAAGTGCAAGCTCTGGGTCCGTAAATTTGTATAGAAAATAGTTAGAAAGGCCCCAGAAGATTGTTACGAAAGCAAAAAAGAAAAAGCTTCTACTTGTAATACTATTAGTGCTACGAGCAAAAACAATACCAGCTAAAACAAGAATCCCGATCACTGCAACAACCACTCCGATAAGATCAAACTGTATATCAAAAAAAGTTGAAGAAAGTATATTCATATAGTTAGATATTTAGTAGTATATCTTTTTATCGCTATACCTTAGTGTGAGTAACTTTTTACTTCATATGCCTGCCCGAAATACATTAGCCAAACACACTTTTCTGCTATACAAAAATAACAAAAAAAATTATTGTACTAGACTGTAGTCAATCAATTTTAGATCAAGGTTGGCTCCTTTTACTTTTATCTTAACCGGTGTTCCTATCTTCCATTCGATGCCGGATCTTTCTCCAAAAACTCGATTATTCTTCGCATCATGAACATAGAAATCGTTCCCAAGATCTCGCAACTTAATCATACCTTCACACTTACTCTTCTTCTCTTCTACATAAAGTCCCCACTCAGATACCCCCGAGACCATACCGTCAAACTCCTGACCGACACGATATGACATGTACTCTACCTGCTTGTATTTTATACTACCTCGTTCTGCATCGGATGCTTCCTTTTCACGTCGTGACGCTAAAAGACAAAGCTTATCGAACAACCCCCTCTCCTCTTCTCTTGGATAATCTCCCTCGAGCACCCTCATAAGCAAGCGATGTGTGAGCACATCTGGGTAACGTCTGATCGGAGAAGTAAAGTGAGAGTAGTAGTCAAAAGCAAGACCGTAGTGACCAATATTTTTAGTACTATAAATAGCTTTCGCCATTGAGCGTGTAATATGCATCTGAAGAAGTGGCTTCTCTGGTCTGTCCCCCATTTTTGCCAAAAGCGTATTGAGTTCCTGCGATGCGATGAGTCCGTCCATGAATCTTACGTTATACCCGAGACTTCTAATATAGAGATCAAGGTCATGCATGCGGTCAGCATCTGGCTTATCGTGAATACGATAGACGCATATTGCCTTTCCCTCTCCTGCTTTTTCTTCCTGCTTCTTGGTAATAAATTTACTTACGTACTTGTTAGCTAGGAGCATGTACTCTTCGATGAGCTTGTGGGTATCGCCGCGTTCTTTGGTGTAGACATCAACTGGCACACCCTTCTCGTCAAGCTTGAACTTAACCTCTTCAGTTTCAAGCGAAAGCGCCCCGCCTTCGAACCGCTTCTTAGTTAGCGTCTTAGCAATCTTGTTCAAAATGGTCAACTCTTCGTAAAAGTCTCCCTTCCCAGTATCAAGCGTTATCTGAGCATCTTCGTATGTATATCTTCGGTGCGAGTTAATCAGGGACCTTCCATACCATTCACCGTGAACCTCTCCTTCATCATCAAGCTCAAGCACACATGACATCACTAATCTATCCTGTCCTTGAACTAGTGAGCAGAGGTCGTTTGAGAGAACCTCAGGAAGCATTGGTATACATCTATCCACGAGATACACAGACGTCTCGCGCGCAATTGCGTCTTCATCGAGCGCCATTCCTGGACGTACATAGTAGGATACATCAGCGATATGCACACCAACTTCATAGTGGCCATTCTCTAATTTTTTAAATGAAATTGCATCGTCGAAATCTTTCGCATCAATCGGGTCTATAGTAAACGTAGGTACCTGGCGGAAGTCTCTTCTTCCTGCTTTATCTTCTTCAATGATACCGCGTGACTTAATGGCGTTAGCCTCATTTACTACAGCATGATTATGTTCGTCAGAGAACCCGCGCTCAAGAGCGTATGCGAGCATCTCTGCGTTATTATCCCCCGGCATACCAAGCACCGCAGATATTGCACCAATCGGAGACTTCTTCGGATCAGACCATTCAATAAGTGAAGCAATCACCTTCATCCCCGGCCCTGCGTCGTGCAGATGATTAGCGTCAATAATAATATCGGTATACATTTTCTTATCATCTGGGACTAAGAAGTACATACCGTGGTCTTGCTCTAGGACACCTGCGTACCCTTTCTTGCTTCTTTCAATAACTTTAGTTATTTTCCCGTATAATTCCTGTTCACCTTTTTGGTTTGTGTGCTTACCGAGAAGCTCAACCTCAACCGTATCATAGTGGAGAGCTGTATTAAGATGAGAATGGTCAACAAAAATTGACCCCTCAGCTTCTAGTTCAGGAACACGAACGTAGCCATCTTTTTTAGAGGTAATGGCAATACTACCTGTATAGAGTCGTTGCATATCGCTCTACTATAACATGGAACGTTTTAAACTCTAAAAACGAGGCTTTTCTTTTTTTGTTATTTTTGATAGTGTTTGAGGTGGATCGGTAGCTTGGGGGAGTCACTGTTTCAGGATCTATTTCGGTTAGTTGTAATTCGTAGTAAAAGCCCTTCGTAGTAAGCCTCAAGCGAGAGCTTGAGGTATCGCGAGTTGGGTAGGGAGGATTTCCTCCCCCATAGCGCAAGCTATGTGCCACCGGACGCACCCCTTCGTTCGCGGCGTCGTCTTCGTGCTCCGGCTCGGATATGGCGTTCGTGGAGACTGGGCGAGCCTCTTGTGGCGATCGCATCGTCCCGGCGGACGAGGCGGCCTCGATGACAGCGGGCTGTCCACACAGGAAACCAGCTGACAGCGACGGCAGCCGGCGCTCACTAGAAAGAGTTAACATACGAAAAGTGTATAACTCCCCCGAGAACTCTCATAGTGGGCTTTAGTTCTTCAACAACTTTCCTTGGAGGAAACCATGACGCGCAAAAACGCACCCGTGGCCTCCAAGGGCCACACACCTGCGGAATCAGAATGGAATCCGCTTGACCTTGTGCAAGAAGCGGGCGAACGCCCGTCTTTTTATTTCAAATGGGGAAACCCTAGTGAGAAAACATCAAGCGGTGCCCCTGCCGTCCCACGGAAACAAAAAAAGAAGAGGCGGCTCATTGGCTCTCCTAACCCAGCCATGGAACGACTGCATACGCTGTTTAAAAATGAGCTAGAAAAGGCAATCGAACGGATGGGTCGTGAAAACACCTATACGCTACGATACCTGCCATCTTCCACTGGCTGTGTTCCAGGCTCTAATCAGCTGAAGAACATTAAACGTCATGAGATGGGTGAGTACTTTTACATCACTGACTTTCAGAATGCGTACCAAAGTGTTGACTTGGATAGGCTTACTGTCTTACTTGTTTATATTTTTAAGTACGCTCACTGGAGGGCTGACTACTCATTGCGACAACTTGCACGAAATGAACTAGCGCAGTTCGCAATCAAGGATGACCCTTTGTTTAAAGGCATGCGCTCGTTTGTGAACATAGCCTTTGCGGGCCTGAGAGTCCAGGGCCTTGCTGTTGGTGGACCGTTGTCACCGTACCTGCTGAACTTGTATTGCGAGGTCTACCTTGATAGTCGTCTTCGCGATCACTTTGAAAGAAAGGAGCTCCGCAGTCACCCAGAGAAAAGTGTAGTGATTGGGCGCTTTGTAGATGACCTTGTTATCTCTCGAGGAACGCTCATCTCATCTGATGCGCGACGTGAAATCCGCATGATGATTAATGATGCTGGCTTCCAAGTCAAGCATCTGAAATCAAAGGTTCTCAAACGTTCCATGGGCACCGTGTTCATCACGGGCCTTGGACTACGCTCTCCGCCAAGAGAAGATGATGTGGAGGAAGATGGGGTCATCATGGAAGAAGGCATCCTCGTCTTCCCTCGAAAGAAGCGTCGTCGCATTGAGGGAGCCATGAAAAGCTACCTCAAGCCAGTGCCGCCTCGCCTAGGTTCTGGAACCAGCCTTCCTGGGTACTGGAACGATTCCCCTGAGCAAGTCTTGGGCCTTGCAGCTGAGTTTGTGCACTATTACAGTAATGTGAGAACGCCGAACAAAAGCGACGAGAGGACAATGAATCTCTATAAGCAATTCCTTGAGGTCGCAAAACCTCATTTGAAAAAAGCTTTCCAAGCAATGAACCATCGGAAACTTGCGAAAGCTACTTGACCGTACACCTTAATCAGGATTGTGCGGTTTTTGTTTTCTCATACATACTTACTCCTTTCTATGCTCTAGTCTCTAACATCTACCCCTTCGTATATCCTTCCGCATCTTTTAGATTAATAGAGAGGAGCTCTGGTCTCTAAATCGTTTCCCCGACTCACTTAACATTTTCTGTTCACCTAATAAGGCTTTGATTGACGGGTCTAGAAGATCTTCTAAACTAATAGTTTCTATAAATTCTTGACAGATCTGCGACTGCTTCTGATCATAATCTTCATCTTGATAACTAACACGTTTGTAGGCTTCCAAGAACAGTCTCACGTCCTCACTGAACTGGCTAGTCAGATCACTGTTCAAAAGTGACACCCCTTCGTACGAAGCCCTAACCAAAGCGCCAAAAATTGCATCTTTTGCGACTCCAGTATCAGTGGCGATTTTATGAATTAATAGTTCTACCAACATCCTCCCTGCTGGATAAGCTCGAAAGAAAGAATTTAGTAAACGTGTTTCTCCGGTCCTTCTAAGGTATTCTTCAGTAACATAGTCAGCAATTTTCTCTACCAACCCCTCGTTTAAAAGTACGTTGACCTCTGGCTCTGTTGCCATATCAATATTGTCACCTTCGAGGTTATAGCTTGAGACACTTTCAGCAACGCCGACTATACCTGTGTATTTATGTATTCCATTCTCTCTCGAGATATCCACATTACCTTGAAACTGAGTGGCGTGAACCTCTTCGTGAACTAAAGCTTTTAACACATACGTGAACATCGGGTACTGATCCTTTGAGCTTGAGTCTTGCTGAGTAAAAACATTAGCAAGAGGATTAAACTCAATGAAAGGCTCTACAGTAGTAAACTCCTGTTCTGGTCTGTTTACTAGGCGCTGTTTTGTTATCGCGAGAACAGTTGGAGCGATACTTGTAGCCTCCTCTCCGGTCAAAGCACTTCGTATGTCATCTTTGCCGATAAACTTACTTACAAACATTGACCTTCCAATTGTAGACACCCCTCCGGATTTATCTTTAATCTCTTTGAAAATTGTTTCAAGTACATCAAAATCTAGACTATCTATTACTTGTCTTATTTTTTCGGAATTTATTCTTTCTATTGAATTCTCAACAGTGGGTACAGGCTGAGGTGGTTTAAGGTGGTTCATAGATGTAATAAATTACTTAAGGTTTGTCCTCGTAGGGAGACTTCGGGAAAAGCTTACCCTGCTCTAAAAAACCTTTATGGAGATATCTTGCGAAATCATCAAATACTTTTAAATATTGCCACTGCCTTTCACGAATCTCTTCTTTTGTCTTGAATTTAAGATACGCATCATCTTTAATTGTAAAATAACATGTCTCGTCATCTTCTTTATATAACTTAAACTCAAAGTCATACGTATTTTTATAATGCTTCAAAAAATCTTTGTGCCACGCATCAACGAAATGCAACATTGAGTCGAAATTCTTTCTCCATTTTTTCATCTGTGCTGTCTCCTTTGCTTTGGAAAGGATTGGGTCAACTTCGTTACGAACATTCTCTCCTTCACTAGTTGTCCAGTTATACGGATACCACGTGTTCATCTTAGACTTCTTTAATATGTCAGCTATAATATTTGCCTGATTATTTTTATAGATGAGTGGTCTATCCCGTAGCGTAAAATAGATTCTTGGCACTCTATAGAACTTCAAGAAGTGTTTGTTGGCGGCGTGTGTATCCTCGAGCTCAAATGAATGTATACCCCTAAAATCTGCCCCATAAAGATATAAAATAGTTGCAATGTTTGCTAGAGAAAAAAACTTACCATGACAGTTGTACGTCCTGAAAACTTCACTTTCTGCTTTATAAACTAGATAGCCACGGCTAGTGAGTGCTGGGCTAGAAAAATCTACTAGTTCGTCTTTATTTTTCATATATTATAAGTATATCACTCCTCAAAACTACCCTTTCGTATACCCTTCTGCATCTTTTAGATTAATCGACAGGAGTTTTGACCCGCCTTCTACACCTAATGTTACGCCGTAGAGCATGTCACAGTGGTTCATGGTCTCTCTGTTATGTGTAATAACGAGCAACTTACTCTTCTCTGCAAGTCTCCTCATCATCGCACCGTACTTACGTGCATTACTCTCATCTAGTGGTGCATCTGTCTCATCAAGCACCATAAATGGTGGTGGGGTAACCTGAGACATGGCGAAAAGGAGCGCGATAGAGACGAGCGCTCTCTCCCCTCCTGAGAACATGGCGAGCTCTTTTACTTTCTTATTCGGGAGGCTGACGTCTAAATCAATACCCTCTTCTACTTCTTCGTTACCATCTTCGTCCACCTTCTTCAAAGTAATACGCGATAGCTTGGCCTTACCTCCTGGGTATACCTCGTGAAAGAAGGATGAGAATATTTTGGATACTTCTTCGACACCATGAGCAAAACGCTCACTGAGTGTAGTAGTTAGTTCTTCTATTAACTGGAGCAGCTTGCCTTCTGTCTCACGAATATCGAGAAGCTCTTTCGAGAGGTATTCTTCGCGCTCTTTTGTTGTTGCATATTCAGTGAGTATTTCTTCTCGATTAGGCACACTCGCCTCTTCAATTCGAAGCTTCGAGCGTTCAATAGCTCGCGAAAGGTCGTTATCAGTCATAGTAGCTACGCCTGGGTCATCGTTTGACTCTCTGTATTCTAGGATAACCCTTCCAACTATGAGCACACCTTCTTCTAGAAGAGCCTTCCGCCTCGCTGTTCTGTCACCAAGCTCCCTCTCCTCTTGCTCCCGGAGACGTATCTCGCTTGAAAGCTCTCGTAATTTACTTTCAAGGAGCACTTTCTTTTTCTCTTCTTCATGCAAAGAGATGAGCCCTTCACTTACAGAGCTACTTAACCGTTCAATCTGTTCGCTGAGCACTCTAACAGAACCGGTCAAGGCAAGCGTCGTAGTTTCGTGCTCCTTTATCCTCTCACTTACTTCATTAATATCTTTTTCCAAATCTTCTTTTCTCGTCTTGTCGTCATATAAATATTTTTGGAAAAAGGAACTCACCTCTTCTTTCAAAACATCGACTGTTTCGACAGCTTTTTCTTCTTCCCCTGTAACGATATTGCGTGCTATTGAGGTCAATCCGTTTTCGATAAGCGTAGCTCCAGCACGCAACTCCTTCTCTTCTATGGTGACACTACTTACATCCACTTCTCTTTTTAATTCACGTTCGAGATAAGACTTTTCCGCCTCAAGACGGCCAAGAGTCTTTGTTACCTCTCTAAGTTTCTCCTCAGTTAATGACTTCTCGGCATGCAGTCTTTCTTTTTCTAAGCTGTTTGATGCGGCTGTATCTTCTCTTTTGACATTCTTTAATAACTCAAGCTCTTTCTCTATGGTATCTTGCACCAAGTGAAGGGATGTCGCAGTACCTCTTTCGTACATCTCACCTTTTCTTCTTTCGAGCTCTCGCTCTTCTCTTTTTAAATAAACCACCAAAAGCCTGTGCAGCTTTTGCCTCTCTTCTTCTTGAGACTCGATCTTTTTAACCTGGCGCTCAAGGTGCGCTAGATGCGGCTTAATCTCATTGCGTAAAAGTTCTATTTCGCGCACATGAGATTTTACCTTATCTAACTTACGACTACTTTCATTCAGTCGAAGATGGAAAACCCTCAGGCCGAGTGCATCTTCTAATGCCTCTTTTCTTTCGCGTGGATTTGCAAGGAGGATCTTATCTGCCTCTCCTTGATTAATAATAGTGTGAGCGCTTCCTCCGATGCCTGCGAATGATAACAACTCCTGAACATCCTTTAGTCTCACCTTGGC
>CAYXWO010000015.1:0-11518 GCA_964468825.1 uncultured Candidatus Saccharibacteria bacterium
GGCTTAGCCCATCTTCCAAAGGTATTGGTAAGACGCACTATGTGTGCCTTTGCCCCAGTTTCATTTTGATAAGAGATCAGACATTGCTCCGCCGCCCTCTTGCTTGAGCCGAAGTCATTTTCTAAAACTGCATGTATTGAAGAGGTGTATAGAATTGGTGTTACTAGCCCTTCCTCTCTTAGAATGTTTACTATTTTTTCTGTGAGCTTACTGTTCCCCTCATAGAACTCCTTCGGATCTTGTGGTCGGCTGACACCAGCTAGGTGGAATATGTAGTTGGCCCTCTTAAGTTGCGAACGTAACTCCTCGTCACTCACTTCTCTGCCTGGGGTAAGCAGTTCAAATGATTGGTTTTCCGTTAGCTTTGCGATGAGGTTCTTACCAATGAAACCTGTTCCGCCTGTGATGAGTATTGTTTTCATATATTATAGTGCTTGTATATTTTTATACGCTAGGTCGAAGAATTGCCCCGCATCCCACGCTGCGTAACCCTCTTCCGCTAGTTCATAAACAAAAACTTTTGCAGCGGGCCCCATAGATACCATGACAAGCACTTCTTTCGGGAGATAGTTATTTTCCTTTACTAGTTCGTGGAATGCTGCGCGAATTTCTGCAATCTTGTCCCACCCATCGCTCTTGGGAGCCTCAATGAGGTGTGTGTTTTTCCCAAGAGTAATATCTTTAAACCGCTCAAGAGATGACGTAATAATCACGACATTCTTTCCCAAAAAGTACTCCTTTAGTTTCTTATAGTCTATCCCAGTGTTAACCGCAGGGTAGAAGGCAAATGAGCTTCCGTAGACCCTGTCCTTTTGTACGTACTTATGGAGAAGAACTTTACTGTTAATCCAATACTTGAACTCGTCACCCTTACCTATCTTATCTAGCTCTGCTCTTGTCTTAGTAAGATGGTCACCGGGGAGGCAGATAATCATCTTCTTTGATGTTGATGCCAGAATATCTAGCAGCCCCCTCTGTAGGTCTTTGTTAAATTTTTGTCTCCAATCATTAAAGTAAACACTTGCTCCACGCATGAGTCCGAATTCGCCGTCACCAAGGCGGACGATTGAGCTGTCGTTATCTATAATGTAATGGAAAGTTTCTTCAGGGGAGAGAAAGTGAAGTTCCTTATATATCGGAACATAAGAATCTGCCACAAACTGGTCGTAGGCTTTTCGTTTAATAAAATAGAAAATAGCACTAGGGTTGTCTAAGAGCTTGCGCACTCGGTCTCGATAGATGTTAAAAAGCTTCATTTTATAAGGTTTTTTATTTTAAATCTAGCTTTATAACTTGTGTTATAATTATAGATAACTTTAATCGTTTATCATCTTTAATACTAACATATGCAAAAGATACTTGTTACTGGGGGCGCAGGATACATCGGAGCTCATGTTTTAGAGGGGTTAAGAAAAAGAGGAGACTGTCAGATAGATGTCGTTGATAATTTTAGTCAGAATAGGAAAAATATCATTAAGGATCCGAGTATTACTTATCACGAGATTGATATCAGAGACAAGGATAAATTAATGGCAGTTTTCAAAGAGAGTCGCCCAGAAGTAGTTTTTCATTTTGCTGCACTGGCAAATGTCCCGGATTCAGTTGTTAATCCTGCCGGTTATTATGACAATAATATAATAGGGGGGCTAAATCTTCTTGAGTGCATGAGAGAGGTGGGAGTAAATAAAATTGTATTCTCTTCAGCCGGGGCTGTATACGGAGAGCCTCTTACAGAAATAATAGAAGAGACGCACCCCAGAAACCCAACTAATCCATACGGAAGAACCAAATCAATTTTCGAGGAAATTTTAAGGGACTACCACAAGGCTTATAACATTTCATCTATTTGCCTTCGTTATTTTTGTCCAGCGGGAAGTGACCTAGAATCTGGGCTCGGCGAATGGAGAGTAGAAGAGTCACATGTAATCCCATCAATAGTGCTCACTTTGCTAGGAGTAAGAAAAGAATTTTTTGTTTTTGGGGATGATTTTCCAACCAGAGATGGAACAGGGGTCAGGGACTACATACATATTAAAGATGTGGTCAGCGCACACCTAATCTCTATGGACCGACTCGTACACGAAAATAGTTTCTGTGAAAACTATAATGTTGGTATTAATAAGGGTTTTTCAGTAATGGAATTAATCAAAGCTGCAGAAGAGGTGTCAGGATTGAGACTGAATTATAGTATCAAACCAAGAAGGCCCGGAGATCCTTCTCAGCTTATCGCAAACTCTTCAAAACTTAAAAAAGAGTTGTTATGGGAGCCGCTTATTACAGACGTCCACGATATCGTTAGGGATACGTATAAATTTTTTAAAGAAAATATAAAAGAATTAAAATAACTTGCAATGGTTCACAATTAACAATAATCACTATAACTTATGATAAAAGAAAATAAATTTGGAGGAGAAAGACTAGAGAGTAAGAGCAATCTTTCTAAAAATAACTTGCTAGAACACCTTGTGAGATATAACCTTCTGCCCGGAGATGCGTCTCAGGAAGTGCTTGATATAGGTTGCGGAGCGGGGCATGGTAGCAACATGCTTTCTAAGAAGTATAAAAAGGTATACGGTGTTGACATCTCAGAAGAGGCAATTGAATATGCTAAAAGTAACTGGGCAACTAACAACATAGAGTTTGTTGTCGGGAGCGCCATGGATATTCCTTTCCCTGACAGTACTTTTGACGCAGTCTCAGCATTTGAAGTCTTTGAGCACTTAACAGATTGGCGAAAGTTCCTCTCAGAGATAAAGCGTGTTCTTAAGCCTGGCGGGGTAGTTTACATATCTACACCAAATAAAACGCTGTACTCTCCAGGGACGAAGAAACCAATTAATCCTCACCACGTTTTTGAAATGACAATTCCAGAGTTTAAGACCGCGCTCAATGAGTTTTTTATACTAGAAGAATTTTACGGGCAAAGAACACCAATATATAATGATCACTTTATATGGAAAATCGTTAACCCTGTTTTGTTTACATTCAAAAGTGTTATCCCTTATAAGGTAAACAATACACTTAAACTAAAGATTATAAACTGGATTAAGCCAGAGCTCGAGATGTCAGATATAGTCCTTAAAAATGAACCAGAATGGGCCGAAAGATCAAGGTTTGTCGTTGGGGTTTGCAGAAATAACAAATAAAAGGTTAAATATACTTATATGATAATAACAAGAGCTCCTCTAAGAATAAGTTTTGTCGGCGGAGGTACCGACATCAA
Source organism: uncultured Candidatus Saccharibacteria bacterium (assembly GCA_964468825.1). Taxonomy (GTDB): domain Bacteria; phylum Patescibacteriota; class Minisyncoccia; order Phycocordibacterales; family UBA5272; genus UBA11704. Next base: position 3,224 of record CAYXWO010000015.1, read on the forward strand.
AGAGTTCTATAGTAAATACCCAGGAAGAGTGATTTCTACTAGTATAGATAAGTTTGTTTATGTGGTTAGCAACGGCAATACTTTCTCTCAGCAGTTTGTTATTAAATACTCGGAAATTGAGACGACTGCTCATCCTTCTGAAATTAAACATGACAGATTTAAGGCCGCCCTATTAAAATCAGAGATTAAAGATGGAGCAGAAATTGCCACTTTTGCCGATTTGCCCACAAAGACTGGGCTCGGCTCTTCTTCCTCATTTTCTGTAGCTTTAATTAAAGCTCTAAATGCAGCAAAGGGGGTAAAAATTAGTAAAGCAAAGGCAGCAGAAGAGGCTTGTGAACTCGAGATAGATATTTTAAAAGAGCCTATTGGTAAACAGGATCAGTATGCTGCGGCGTACGGCGGATTGAATGTCATAACGTTTAATACTGACGGTACAGTTAACGTGGAGCCAATATATATTGATTATAAGCTTAAGTCCTCCCTAGAAAATCATATGATGCTCTTCTTTACGGGTATCACTAGATCTGCTGGAGATGTTCTCGTTGACCAAAAGAAGAAAATTGATGAGAATTTTGAGACATATAAGAAGATGTCTGACTCCGTTCTAGTTTTTAGAGATAGGCTTGTAAAAGGTGACTTCAAGGGAATGGCCGAAATGCTTCACGAAGGGTGGATGCGAAAGAGGGGTCTTGGAGCTTCTGTTACTAACACCACAATAGATGAGGTTTATGATAGCGCGATTAAAGCAGGTGCTTGGGGAGGAAAGTTATTAGGCGCTGGAGGAGGTGGGTGTGTTCTGCTTATTGTTCCTCCAGAAAAGCAGGCCGAACTACAGAAGACCCTCGAAGCAAAAGCGGATAAATTAGACCTTAAAGGTTTTAAACGAGTTCACTTCGGGCTCACTTCTTCAGGGGTGGATGTGCTCTTTAATTCTAATAATGTTTTATAAATAAAAATATATGTATAGTTATATTGATACATTTGCAGACGCGGTAGCAACACAGATGAAAAATCTTCCAAAAGAAGAAATTGCAAAGGCTGTTTCTATTATTGAATCGGTCTACGAGAGAGATGGGCGTATTTACGTTTTTGGCAATGGTGGTTCGATGGCCATGGCTACTCACTGGGTGAGTGATTTTAATAAAACTGTTTTTAGCCATAACCTAGACGCAAAGATAAGACGCTTCCAGGCGATACGACTTCCTTCAACCGAATCAGAAATAACTGCTTGGGCTAATGATGTTGGATTCGATATGATATTCGCTGGGCCACTGCAAAATTATCTTCAGGAAGCTGACTGCCTTATAGCGATTAGTAGCTCTGGTAACTCACCAAACATTATCAAGGCTGTTGAGTTGGCAAAGTCCCACCATGTTCCAGTAATTGGAATCTCAGGATTCTCCGGCGGTAAACTTAATGAGCTCTCAGATGCAAAGATAGTTGTTAAGACAGAGCCAGGAGCGTATACAATAGTTGAGAGTGTCCACAATGCAATATTGCACCTCTTTACATCTTACTTCCAAGATTACTTTGACCATGTCGTTGAACGATCGAAAAAGTCGGCTTAGGAAGATAGCTTTTTTAGACAGAGATGGAGTCATCAATAAAAAAGCTGGAGAGCATGAGTATATAACCAAAACAGAGGACTTTGTTTTCAATGAAGGAATTTTTAAGGTTCTTGAACATTTAAGAAAAGAAAACTTTGAGTTTATAGTTGTGACTAATCAGCGAGGTGTAGCAAGGGGTCTACTAGATGAAGAAAAGTTAGCAGAGGTTCATTCTTTTATGAAAGAAGGACTAAAAAATAACGGAATTGATATTCTGGATATATTTTATTGTCCTCATAATGAAAATGAGTGTGATTGCCGAAAACCGAAAGACGGCCTTTTAAGAATGGCTAGTGAGAAATATTCTATCGATTTAAATCAGTCACTATTCATTACTGACTCTCAAAAAGAAATTGAGATGGGAAAAGTTTTTGGCATTAAAGATAACTATTTTGTGGAGTCGGGGCAACCTGAGAGATTTTTTGTATGCATAGAAAAATAAAGATAGCTTTTGTCAAATATGGTGGTTTAACTACTGGTGGTAGTGAAAAGCTTTTACAAATAATAGCGGCTAATTTACCAAAAGATAAGTTTGAAGTCACCTTTTTCTATTCTAAATTAGCGCCTAATCACGATATCAGTAAGAGTATTTTATCTATAGACGAAGGACGTAGAAGTTATCTACTTAAACATGGGGTAATTTTAAAAGAGTTCACAGTAGAGATGATAGATTTTCAGACACCTTTTTATAACTGGAGAGGGACTAATTTTTTTTCAGTCTTCAACGAGAGTGATTTTGACATTATTCAAACTTGTCGAGTCGGGCGTAAAGAATTTCCTTTTAATCTAATTAAAAAGACACCCATCATTGACATAATTGCACTTTCTTCTGGTGTCGACAATCAACGTAATATTTCAAGAGTTATTCATTTGTCACAATGGAGCGCAAATCTTTGGGTAAAAAAAGGAGGGGACAGTTCTCGTATTGAGTTAATGTCTCTACCAATTGACGTTTCTAGCGCTGTAGCCGGTAACTTTAAAGAAAGATATGGGTTAAGTAATTTTTTTGTGTTTGGTTTACACCAAAGAGTCTCAGATTCAATTTTCTCTGAGATACCGTTAAAAGCATATAAAGAAGCTGAGACTGAGAAAACAGCTTTCTTGCTTCTGGGTGGAAGTGAAAAATATAAGCAACAGGCAAAGGATCTAGGGATAAAAAATATATATTTTATCCCTTTCTCAGGAGAATCGGAGACAATCTTTTCTTTTTTGCGTAGCCTCGATGTCTACTGTCATGGCCGTAAGGACGGAGAAATCAACTCCCAGGCAATAGCAGAAGCTCTTTCGCAGGCTTTGCCAATAATAAGTCATCGCTCTATTTTTAATAACGGCCAAATTGAAGGAATTGGCAATGCGGGTAGGGTGGTAGACGGTGTTCATGATTATGTACAAGAAATGCAGAGGCTAATGAACGACAAAAACTACTTCTTAGATAAGAAAGAGAGAGCTAACAAGAGGTTTCTTGAGGTGTATAGTTTAGAAAAGCAAATGGAGAAATATTCTCAACTTTATCTTGATGTTGTGAAAAATCCTTTTCCGAATAAGGCTCGGCGAGTGCTTTATTCTTTACACTACACTCAGAATATTCGAATTGCTATGATTTGGTTTTATCTTAGGTTACAGAAACTAAGAGGACTTCTTTCCAAAAGATAGCGCTCTCTTTATCTTTTTAATAATCCTAAATACTATATTGACAACACCGTCATACCGCCAAAAAATCCTCCAAAGTAAAGTTCTTTTATGAGCAGGGAGGAGGTCGCGATTTTCTAATTTAATACCGTATATACCGCTCGAGTAACCTTCAATATCTAAATCAAAGAAAATTATTTGCCAGTTACTAAGGTTTCTCCTCCACCATTCTTTGTTGCGTATATGCCACATATTCCAGTCTATGTTTCTATCATAGTTTTCACTAAAATATAGTACAGAACCCATAGGGGCTTGATTAAGTAGTTTCAAAAATGCTTCCACATAGTAGTTCTCAATGTGGCTGAATACTGCTCCTGTAGTGAAGAAAGCTGGCTCTGTTAGCTTTAACTGATTTAGACCATCTATCATGTCACAGTTTAGAAAAGTAACCGAGGGGCTGCCATCAAGCAGATTCTTTGCAGAAGCAATTGCTGCTGTAGATGGTTCTATTCCTACCGATGTATCAAAATAGGGCAGCATTTTTCTTATTAGCCAACCCACCCCAGAACCTATGTCTATGTGTTTTTTAGGTAGGTTTTTAGTTAGAGCAAGAGCAACCCCAAACCCCGTTCTTTCAAAGTCTTTTGTTTTCTCAGTGCGAGATATTATTGCTTCCTTTGAATAAAAATCTTTTTCTGTTTCGTAGTCAACGTTATGAATTTTATAACTACGCAGGTCCTTTTCCATATAGTTTTAGAAAATATTTAAGTTAGTATACCATAGGTATACTCGGTACTTTATTCTATTTTTTTGGTCATTTATAAAGATGAGCCACTTTGGAAAAACTTTTACAGCAAGAGGTTCTCTTTTGTTTTCTTCTATAAAGTAGTTCCGCAGTTCTAGTAAGTGCCAAATGTCGAGGGGTTCAAAAAAACCAGAGCCTTTTTCTTTAAAGAGGGAGTAGATATTATCCAGCTTTGTTTTGTCGAATGTAGATAGTTCTTCCTCAGAAGGGTAATAAATATCTTTTAAGAACTCGGCACTTACTTTTTTCACTGGAGTATCTTGAAAAAATTTAGCAATAGAGTACCTGTTATTGGTTCTCCTGGGGTCCCAGCCTTCAGTAAGTTCATTACACATATACAGAGCTTGCTTTACCTCGTTTCTTTTTCTTGCTAAAAATTGAAGATGAATGATAGGGCTTTTTAAAGCAACAGTGTAGGATGTTTTAGGCACCCTAGGTATATGTTCTTGTGTCACATAGGCCCTCTCGTAGTCTAGGGAAGAATCATCTAAGAATGCAAATGTCTTATAATTATTTTCCCAAAGTCCGTCTACCCTGTAGGTATCTTTGTTATTATATATTTGCAGCCACTCACTGTAAAAACTTACTGTCTTTGAATCTTTTTTTGCTAAGATGTGTTCCTTCATTTCAGTTACAAACGAAGCCGCAATTTGCTCGTCTGCATCTAGGCACACTATTATCTTTTCTCCAACTTCTTTTCTCGCTTCGTCCAAAAGCATAAAGCGTACCTCATTTGTATAACCTTTGAAAGGGTTGGGTATTACTTTTACTTTAGAAAACTCTTTACAAATATCAAGAGTTTTGTCTGAGGATGATTGATCAGCTATGATTATTAGATCGGCAAAAGTTGAGAAATTTTTAAGAGTGCTGCGCAAGACCCACTCTTCATTTTTTACGGGACAAGTTACTATTACCTTCATATATAAATACTATCTTTTGTTTTTTAAAATAGCAAATATAACATATGACACCTTTTTACCAAAGGCTATAACAAAAAGTGAGTAGAGTCCAACTAGATTAATTGAGTAAAAAGTAGCAAGGTTTCCCTTTTTAGCTTTTTTAAAGTAGTCTATAAAGGAGTGTTTGTCAGGGAGGTTAATAAAGCCAAGCAGTAGTCCGTTAGTAATTAGTTTTTTTGTTTTGAAAGTGTCAGGGAGGTATTTTTTATAAAAAAGAAAGTAGTTAATGAGGTGAGTATCTTTCGCGTCAGTCGATCTAGTGTCATTTTCGTCCTGGGAGTGGTCTGTGATATAGATGGCACCTCGTGGGATGAAGGCAGCTTTTGATGAAGAGTTAATGAGGATGGTGTTTAGATATATTTTGTCACAAAGTGTGTAGTAGTTCTCTAGATCAAAGTTACCGGTAAGGTTGCTTCTCCTATAAACGATAGAGCCGAACATAAAAGGTGCTCGAGAGAGTGAAGCTTCCATAAATTCTGTCGGCGAATAGAGGATTGGAGGGATTGTGGAAATAGTTTCTAAAACAAACTCTTGTTCGCGTTTTGCCCAAACTGGTGCCGCGACAACAAAGGCAACGTCTTTTTCTTCGTCTAGTATCTTTACAGCTTCCTCTAGATAGTTTGAGACAAGGAAGTCGTCTTCGTGGTGAGAGAGAATGTATTGAGAGGTACAGGGAAAGTTAATGCTGAACTCAAGATTTTTCATAGCACCAAAGTTCTTTTCGTTGGTGTGTACTCTTATAGAAAGTTTGTCTTTGAATTGGTTGGCAATACTCTCTACATCGACACCAGAGTTGTCGTCAATGATTACTACATCAAAATCCTTAAATGTTTGGTGAGATAGGGCAACAAGGGCTCTGTATAGCTCTTTTGGTTGCCTGTATGAGGGAATGGTGACAGTAAGTTTACGGCTCATTCTTATTATTTTTTAGAAATATACCTTATAAGGAAATATAGCACAGGAATAAAAGTATAACTTACCAGAGTTGCAAACGCTGCACCTTTTGCCCCCATCAGAGGTATCCAGAAATTGTTAAGAACAATATTACAGAATGCTGCAGAGAAAGAAATAAGAACGAGCTGCGATATTCTAGATCTTATAAATAAGTCTTGATAAATAACAAAAGAGAGATAGCTTCCAAGTAGGGAGAAGATATAAAGCGATAGGATGGGCGTCGCGAGCGTGTAATCTTTGCCAAAAATCACGGATACAGCGAACCCACCAAATAAAAGAGTCAATATAGAAATAATGAGTGCAAAAATTGCAAGTGACAACATTACAGCTTTTACACGTTTAAAGTATTCCACTGTGTTTTGTTGTGCATGTATAAAAGCGGGGAAGAGTGCTCCCATTATAATATTCGGTACGAAGTACCATATTTCGGTTAACCTTACCGCAGCAGAGTAGATGCCAACGGTTTGTAAGTCTAAGTAGTGTCTCAACATTACCTGATCTATTTTTGAATAGAAAGCTTCTGATGCGCTGTAGAGAGTAAGTGGCAGAGAGAACTGCAGTAATATGAAGAAGTACTTTTTTGAATAGACTAGTCGCAAGCCTCTTTTTTTAATTCTTGTAATAGTAAACCAGAGAAGAGTCCCAGTGATTATATTTTCAAGAGCAAGTATAATTAAAATAAAAAAGACAGAACCAAATAAAGACGCAGTAACTATTTTAGCGACACTAGCAAATAGTAACGTAAGCATTTGAGATATTGCTACATATTTCGATTCAGCATCTTTTAAAAAGTCGTAAGAAAGGAGGAGTATAGGTTGTGTGACAAATACTAGGGAACAGGTAATCATTAAGATCTTTATTTCAGTAGATTCATTTGAAATAAGGGTTAGTATAAAAACGAGAATAATCGCAACCGCCCCTGTAATTGTCTTAAGGAGTATGCTTGTGCCAAGAATGGTTTCCCTGTCTTCTTTTTTTGCGGTTATTTCTCGGTATACAACGTTGTCTATTCCTAGGCCAGCCACTATTCCAAATAGTCCCACTGCACTGAGTACATAAGAAAGGGTTCCAAATTTTTCTGGACCAAAAACACGAGCTATTACCATTGTTGTTACAAAGGCAAAGAGCATGGTGCCTATCCTCGCCAGGGTTAGCCATTGAGCATTTTTAAGGTATTTAACCACACCTTCTTTAGAAAAGCTTAAGGTTGTCTTTTTGAGGCTTTGAAGCAGTAGTTTTGAAAAGTTTTCTTTCATGTATTACTCTTTGGTTCTATTCTACCATTTTGGTCATAAACTTTAGGTTTTATTCGATATTTTTAACATGCTACAATATTTACAACATTATGTATCGTCTACGGCGTTTTTTTCAAAAATATACATTTATCTATTTTTTGCAATGTATTGTACGGCTGTTCTTGCTGAAGTTAATTAAAATTATCTCTCGCCCTGTTGAGCGTTTGGTTATTAGGAGAGATGGCTATAGTCTCAAGTATTTCCCAAACTCTTTCTTTGACGACCTTTTTATCAACCCAAGGATGATTCGTGACGATGAGGTTTTTTTAGCAAAGTATCTTAAAAAAGGAGATACTTATATTGATGTTGGGGCGAATATTGGCACCACCAGTCTAAGAGCTGCAGTTTTAGTTGGTGAAAATGGTCGTGTTTTTGCAATTGAGCCACATCCTGTTACTTATGCTCAGCTTATAACGAATATTTCCCTTAACCCGCACATCAGGTCTCGTATCAGTCCGCTCTGCCTTGCGATGGGGGTCACTAAGGGAGAGCTTCATATGACTGACATGTTAGCCAATGATGCTAACTACGTGACAGATAAAGGTAGTATTCCGGTTAAAGTAGAAACACTAGATGCGCTCTTTAGGGATGAGTCCAAAATAGATCTACTTAAGATAGATGTAGAAGGTTTTGAAAAATTTGTTTTAGAAGGAGGAGTCGTCACTCTTAAAAAGACGCATCAAATTTATTTTGAAGGGTATGAGAAACAATACGAACGTTCAGGGTATTCGTTTACAGATATACGTGCTCTCTTGCATCAGGCGGGCTTTTCTGTTTATCTCACCATAGCTAAGGATAAAGATATAGTACTTGAGGCTCTCCCTCTGGGCTATCTACCGAAATCAGTGGAAAACTTTTTAGCGATCAGAGACTGATTTTGTGTAACCATCCCAGCTTGCTTTTAATAGCAGAGTGATCCTCTTAAACATAAGTGTGAATGTGGGGGCTTGAATGAGGCCCATAAGGCAGACAACAGTCGTACGAGCGGCGATGTTAAGGAATAGGGTCAGAGAGTTCTGGTAGGTGTGTTTTCTGGAGATGTA
>CAYXWO010000016.1:0-11337 GCA_964468825.1 uncultured Candidatus Saccharibacteria bacterium
CCCTGATGGCCGCCAATCCGCCGCCGGTCACCGATGGCGCGGTCCTGGCCCGTATCGCCCCCCTGGGGCTGGGCGAGGGCCGGTTCGCTCCGGCCCGCTTCAGTCCTGACGAGGCGGCCGAAATCGAGGCCGGGATCGCCGAGGGGAAACGCCAGAAGTAACTACAAGCGTACAGAAATGTGCGCTTTTCTTTTTGCTTATCTATTGAACTTCTGGAAAAATTCTTCTCGTTCACTTCGTTCAAACATATACGCAAACATTCGTACTAGGAAATGCGCCATGTTCTCGTCAGAGAACGATACTGCTTCTAGTTGTTGCAAATCGACAAGGAGTATCGTTTCATCAAAGATATATAGCGATAATCCTTGTGGCAAAAATTCTTCAGGAATCGAGTGAGAGTTTCCAAGTCTTCCTTTGTAGGCTTCTGTCACCTCTTTATCCTTTTTAATTTCTACTGGTGCTTCAGCGCTGTGTATCGTGAGAGCAATCAGCTTATGTTTCACCACCGCTCTGTTATGCTTATTCACCCACTCCTTCCCCATAAGCTTAATCCACACAGGCCAATTCTTTGAACTCTGTATCGAGTACATGCGTGCGCCATCTTTTCTTGTTGTTAGGTTCATGAGCGCAGCCTTTATCTCTTCTTTTCCTGCATAGCGATGTATTTCTCCTCCAGTACCAAGTGATTTACCGAGAATGCTTTCAGCTGTTTCAGATACTTCCTTCTGTAACGATACATCACTGTTTCTTAGCCACATAACACGTTTACCACTTTCACTTTTCACTTCCTGTGCAAGCTTGTTCTTCTTGAGGCGAAGTAAGTTTGTATACACCGTCATGCGCGGCATCTTAAGCGTTCGCACAAGCTCCGCCACGCTTTGCGGATTAAGCGTGAGTTTCTTGAAAACCTTCAGCTCGTTTTTATCTAGGCCAATCATTCTTCTATTCTACAAAGTGACATCTTTTATGTCAAATTTCACAACACAGTGATACCATAACGTCAAGCTTCATCTGAAGCGATCTTACTTAGGGGAAGACAAGTGCGAGTACCAACGATTCCCACCTCCAACTTTGAAGGCAAAGCAGGACTCCTCTTCAGAGATAGTCATGCGCTTGGTTTTGTAGAGAAATGTTCTCTCCTTGCTGTAGGAGAAACGTTCCTATTACCAAACGGAGAGAGTGCGGGGACGATTGTTAAAGTTGACTCAGGTTACCCGGACAGCGAACTTGTTGCATCATGTTCATTCAGAACCGACAAGTACCCGTTTAACCTTCGAATCTTTGTGCAAGCAAAAGAAGTGGCAACATACTATCAGAGAACCCACTCAAGGAGATATGAAAGGTCAAGAAAGTATATTCAGCACATAGAGATTGTGGTTAGCGAGGAAGTTCTCGGTTATGGCGACACCCACCTCAACAAAAAAATTGCTTGGTATCCTTTCTACGAAAGAAGTGAGAGATATACCGAGGATGCCTTTAAAACTTTCCTTGAAGAGTGCAGGTCCAACATTCAGGACGGGAGAACCATGTACATCTACGCGGAAACAAGCTCTGTCGAAGCTACAACGAGAGTTCTCGTGACAAAAGACGAAGCCAGAGATTTAATCAAGAAGTCAAAGCGGAGGTGGTATAAATCTTATATAGATTCTTCTAGTTTGTACTCTTCTTGGAAAAAGCAGTCTCTCAAAGTAACAAAAAGGCCTAGAGGGTAGCGCTTTCAGTTTCAGTCACATAACAGCAAATAAAGAACCAGGGCTACAGGGTAAGTTGGCAGAGATAACTTGCGGCCTCATACGAAAGTGTGACGGGTAGTTCTTCCCGATAACGAATACTGCAACTGTCGAAAGACGGGGCCGCACAGCAATGTGCGGTTTTTTATTTACTTCATCTTTTGGTCCTCACCGTTTCCTACTGGCTAATCACTATGCCTGGCTCTTTACAATTCGTCGCCATGAAGCTTTTGATGACTGTCGGGCATTGTAGGACAATCGTCTTTTCCTTCTCCGTGCTCTTTAGTCTAAAGTTACAGGTGATATACCCGTCACCATCTGAGTCTTCGCCCTGGCAGTTCTTCCCTGCTATCGTATAGTCGCTATACATCTTGGACGCATACTTCTCTCCTTGGCTTATGCCGCGCGCAGCACGCAACTGGTTACCTAAAATAAAATAACCATATAGTCCTCCGATAATCACGACGAGTGCAATAAATGCACCAAGAATCTTTTTCATATCTATAAGTATACCACTACCGTCATCACATCATTTAATCTGACCATTGTGCACTTTTTAGCCTTCATCAACGAAGTAAACCAAAAAGGAATTAGAGGTAGAAGCAACTTCGAACAGGAGGTCAATCTGACAAGGCACATCTGGACTAATTGTTGCCTTTATCTCAGAGTGAGAGCTGTTATCTTTGTCTACGCACTTATTTTCTTTAGCGATAGGCAAGTACTCTCTACCCATTTGGTCACTCAGTTTTACTGAACTAAAGAGCACCTCTACAGGAACTTTGTTTACGTTATGAAGAGACATTTCTACTTTGGAATATTGTCCGCCTGACTTTCTTGATACTTTCATGGCCGAGTACCCAAAACCTTCTCGCACCACATCACCTAGATTAAAAAACTTGGTTGATACAGTTACATTATTCTCCGTTGCAACTGACGTTCCTCCAACTTTATAAGCCATAGGCAAGGTTGGTTTATTCGTCGGTTCAACACCGCCAGTATCTTGGTCGCTAAATAGCGGCTTGTTGCGTATCGCTTGTTTCTCTTTTTCTAAGTCGTCCACAGACTCGGCGACTTGATTTTTATTTAAAGAATTTTTCTGCAAAGCCGTAGAAGCTTTCCTTTCTTTTTGTAAAAAGAAAGCATAGAAACAAAGAGAAATAATCGCTACTACACTCACAGCACTGAGGAACTTCTTCATCATTTAATTGTACCAGATAATTAAAGACTGACCTTTTTCAGCTCTTCTCTACACTCTTTGTACTCTGGTATTGCTTTTGCCACCAGATTCCAAAAGTCCTGCGAATGGTTAAATTCGCCCAAATGACAAAGCTCATGCACCACAACGTAATCCACCAGATGCTCCGGAAGCTGTGCGAGCTTATAATTAAAGTTCAGATTCCCTCGCTTGGAACAGCTCCCCCATCTCGTCTTCGTATCCTTGATGGTTACCTTATTCCATCTCAACTTATACATTTCGTTATGCTGCTTTAGCTTTTGTTGTACGAGCTCCTTTGCTTTCGCTACCGTATCTTTTTTCTCACTTGGTGAATGCACTACAGGAGGATGTGCGAGTGCTCTCTCCTTAAAATATGCGACTCTTCCGAGGATCCACTCAGCATGACTCTCTAGGAAAGCTTTCACCACATACTGTGGTACGAGCTTAGGCGCAGTCACAGAGAGATTCCCTTCTTTAGAAATAGTCAGTCCCACCCTCTTTGCGTTCGGATGCACACGATATCTATAACTCACCACCTGCCCTTGTAACACGATTTCTTTTTGCATTAGTGCTTAGTCTATTCATCTCACTCTATCACTTTTACAAAGTTTCACACCTTATTTATATAAATAGTAAGTTTCTATCCGCGGCACCCACATCGATATCCTCCGTCATATTTTTTAATGCACCTTGGGTAGACGCGAGATGCACCACATGCTTCCCGAACTTATTCTCTAGGGCGTCCAACTGTTTATGGATCTCCTGGAACTTATCTGACTTAGTATCCTCAGCGTCAAAGAGTGTAGCCTGTGCAGTGTAGGGCTTAGTCAGGTTCTGTAGTGTGATACCGGTAGCCCTATATGTCATGCTGTTAACATAGAGTTCATCAAGCTTCTCTTCTACGAGTCCGAGGATAATCTCAGGCGCGTTAGTTGGCTCAAGCATAGATACTGGGAGTACAGTATATCTAAGAGTCTTGTCACGAAGAGCGATAGTGAACTTCTTCGTCACTAACGAGTAACGTCTCGCTTGAGCACATACGTCTTCGATATGTTTTGAAAGTTGCATGAGAAGGAATTTCTTATCACCTGTCGCTGGGTGAAATGTATGCATGCGTTGTATCGATGAATATGAAGATTTTATTTCCTGATTAACTTTCATAACAGAGACACCGCGCAACTCTTTCCAAATGTCGTAGAAGTTAACAGAAAAGTTTGCATTCACCCATCTCTCATCTTTAGAAATAAAATCAAGCGCAGTCGCCACTCCTTCACTTTTGAGTGATGAGGCACTTCTTGGTCCTATACCCCACACCTTCTCAATTGAAAACGTTTTCAAAAAGTTTTCAATTGTACCTAAAGTGATAACAGTGAGTCCGTTTGGCTTCACCCACTTAGACGCCACCTTTGCGAGCACCTTCGTTGGGGCCATGCCAATTGTTACAGAGAGCCCAAGCTCTTCGTTAACCTCTTTTTTAATACGCTCCGCTATTTCTAGATACGGCATTTTAAGCGGCTTATCTAGTCCAGTGAGCTCAGCGAAGCATTCATCGATACTGTACTCCTCTACATCATCCGCATACCTCCGCACTATATCAAACATCGCCCGGGAATATTTACTATATGACTTATAATCACCATTAAGTACAATCACCTGCGGGAAGTCTCTCTTTATCTTGTGTATCGGCATCGCTCGAGTAATACCGAGTGCTTTCGCTTCATACGAAAACGCAGATGCTATCCCCCTTTCTCCTCCAGTAACAACAGGTAGTCCTTTAAGACTTGGGTCTTTCGCCACCTCAACTGCCACGAAGAATGCATCCCCATCCATATGCAAAATAACTTTTTCTCGAGCTTTCTCTTCCATCTACGGATTGTATCCTTTTGCTAGTAACAATTCTATAGAACGAAATCTATTTTTCTGTAGAGTCTTTTACAGTTGTTCCGTTTTCGTATTTCCACTCTTTTGGACCTTGTGCGGAACGTGCCAGCACCACAGCAGCAGCAGCGCTCAAACTATCAAAAACATAATCTTCAGTAAAATACAGGTACTCACCTTTTTCTTTAAGTCTTCCGATTTTTAATAGCTCTTCTTTAAGTTTTTTGTAATTGTGCTTCTCAAAACTAGTGGCATTATCTTTTACTACTGTAGAACCACTTAGCACTCTAACCTTACCATCATCAAGTAAAAGAGCTTTTGATTCTGCACCTTTACCACTGCAAAAAATATATTTACTATTTTTTACTTCATCTACTTTAATTTCAGGGGCAAAAATATCAAATCCAAGAACTGGCATAATGAGTGTGATATTTTCATAAAAAACATGCAGTCCAGGAATATCTTGTTTTTGTATGTTTGGAAGTGAGGGTTTGTTTCCGTTTTCTAAAATACATTTACCAGCTTTAATAAGTTCCGTGTACACGAATGATTCTAAGTACTGAATGCCAGTCTTGCTTGGATTGTTGTTAGATCCGAAAAAAACTACAACGTGTTGCCACCAATCTTTTTTCCTTAAATGATCTTTCACTCTCTCGTTAAATGGATCTGATTCTCCAACATAAATATTTAATAATTCTCCTTCTTCTGGTTCTCCAATCAAGAAATAAACACACGGACTATGTAACTCCTTAAATTTTAATATCTCTTCAATTTTATTTCTAGGCCCACAGACAGCTCCGCCACTCCACTGGTCGATAGTGACTTCTCGTATCCCTTTCGGGAGACCGTCATTTAGAAATAATGTTATTTTTTTACTTAAATTGCTCATTAATATTATTTTAGTAGTTGATATTCAAATAACTTCGGTTGAATTTTTACTTCATAATACTTATTGAGTTTTGTTTTTAAGGACAATAATTTTGTATTTAGTTGAGGATGGTCATAACTTGTTACATTATTTTCATCTTTATGGCTAGTATTTAGCTCGTCGTCTATTTGATATGTCCCATAAGTATAATTAGGGTTATAACTATCTATCTTCTTTGCCTCATCTAATACTTCTTTAAATGACGCTAAAAGGTCTTTTTCTAGTTCTAAAAGTTTAAATGATTTCAATTTTTTAGCGGCAACCGTCTCACCGTCAAAACATAATTCATTTTTATAAAACTGCTTATCAGAACCGTTAAATGACCTACACTTATTAAAATAAGATAGACACGTGTAGATTAAACAAGACTTTAAAAAATCTTTATCCTGTATATAATTATTACCGCCATCTGATGACTTAAAAATAGTTCCCTTCTCCCACCACCGATTACCTGAATCATACTTACCAGCAGCAAAGAGCGGTAATTTTTCTAAATAATTACCTGTGTGTAGATAAAAACCATGCCCATCGTATAAGCCACAACGAACTAATGTCGTCGCTAATCGAGGGTGATCAAAACTAAACTCTCTTGAAACTAAATACCCAATTATAGATTTGTTAAAAATTGGTTTAATTGACGCTGTAGTATATGACTTTTGTGTTTCTCTACCATCTAACTCCAACAGAACCCCTACACTATCGCTCTCGGTTACATTATATTTTTCATATAGTTTACTTATAAGATTATGTGTTTTTTTTATTTTAACTTTGTCTATAGGTAGTAAGTTCGTTGTGTTAAAATTTGAAGCATTTTGTGCTTCCATGTCATATGCCATCAATACAAGTTCTTCTTTTATTTCATCTAAATTCTGCCATAAAATACAACTAATCGCAGATGAACCTGCATGAAAATGTGCACGATTAAATAAGTACCCATCAACAAACTTATGATCTCCGAGACCAACTGATTTCCAATATTTAACAGGACTAAATAATAAATAATAATCGTCTGGTTTATTTAGATAATATTTATAAGCACTTGCGATAAAAAGATTAGAGAGATCATTTAACGCTGGCCCTTTTAACTCTCCCTTTAGTTGTTCTTTTACATAACTTGTATAACCTTTCGTGGCAGTTGTGTGACTGTTACTTGCAGTGTCACGAAATGGAGGGTTTTCAAATAAAATAATATTAATTTTTTTATTTTTAATAAAATTGTTTAACTCTGTTATAGAATTAATGTATTCTTTACCTATCTTGATTTTTGTTTTTGCTAATATAAATTGTTCACTAAGCGCATCGCCACCATTAACTAAAGATTCTTTACCGGAAACCTCACTTGGTGGCGGAATAATCATTTTTACTTTATTCCCAAAGCGTTCATTCAGAACAATCCATTCTTTTAACTCATAAGTGTTCACAACCGTGTGAGATAGCTCGTTATCAAAAATATAATCACGAATATTTATTTTCGTGTTATATTTTTCTAGTTTTTCAACAGTTACTTGATTAAGATCATCAAATTTAATAAGCGGAAGAACATTTGCTTTGTCTTTTAAATACTTATTAACGAATTCGTCTGATAGATATTTTCGTAATTCATTAACCGTAATTTCGTTTACTGGTTTATCAGTTAAAAATTCCAAAAGATTTCCAGTACCAGCGCAACGATCAAGAATAATATAATCATGATCTTTTGGAATCTGTGCAATAGCTTTACGAATAAGTTCAGTAGCTTTTTTGCAGTAAGCAGGCGGTGTATAGAAAGCACCAAGTTCTTTGCGGTGCATTTGATCATTCAAAAGATCCATTATGTATTTGAAGTCATTTTCTTTACCTTTCCATGGGTAAATTAACTTTTTAAAAAATACTGGTTTCCGAAGTTCTTCAAAAAGTTTTATTTTTGTTGCTCTAGGATTTTCAGCATAGAAACGATTGGACCACCCGACAACGTCATATATATCGATTGTAACTTTAGTAAAATTATTTGTCTGAAGAAGTTCAGTTACACGTTGAATACCTGCCGGTTTGTCATATTTAATTACTTCTGGTTTAATTGTCGTACTAAATTCGTTATTACCTTTACTGGCCGGACCTATAAAAGGAGGGCAGTTTATGTAGTCGCTAGCAAAATCTTGAGAATTAAATAGATATGCAGTTTCTTGATTTAAACTAACCAATAATATATTTGCGGGAATACTGATACCCTTAATGCGCATATGATTTAAGTACTTTAATGCTTGGAAAAGTGCTACATTAATATTATTAATGTTGGGCTTAAATTCAAATAAATTTCCATTATAAGTACCATCAGTATTATTACTAAGTTCAGTGTCTGTAATACCAAACTTATTAAAAAAAGAATTTTGACCTTCGCGTTCAGATAAAAAACTATTTCCAAGTTTAGATATTTTTTTAGTCATATATTTCTTCATTCTAGCACCAAAGCCTTACCAACAGAACAACCTACCTCACCTCCACAATCCTAAGCCTGAGCTCTGTCTTCCCACCGAAGTAACTCTTCTCAAGGTGAGCGAGGAGCGTGTGTTTCTCCCCTGCTTTTTTCTCGGTCTCTTCTTTTGTAAAAAATTGAATGGCTTTGGTACGAATTCCCCTACTATTCTGATACATCACCTCTAAATGCTCACTCTTCTTACCAAACCTCTTGGTTGCGAGTGGTACAACGTCGCTAAAGCTAAACACAGGCTTTGGATTCCCCTCGCCAAATGGTGCTAATATCTCAATTGCCTTATATGTTAGGTCATGTACGTCATCAAAAGAGAGCTCCTCATCCGCGACAACCTCTTGGGAGTCAATCTCTTTGATAACTACATGTTTAATTGCCTCGTTAAGCGCTGGCCTGAGCTTATCGATATTCTCCACTGACACCGAGAATCCCCCTGCCCCTTCATGTCCGCCCCATCCGAGGAACACGTCATGTCCGACGTGTGCCATCAGATCTACTACATGCACGTCTCCAAGTGACCGACATGACCCTTTCACTTCACCTTTATCTTCCCCCTGACCATACACAAACACAGGCTTCCCTGTTTCATCAATAATCTTCTGTGCAATGAGCCCTAATATCCCAGGCCCCCAACTCATATCCCCTACTACTACGACATCGTCCGAATACACAGAATGATCAAAAGAAATACCAGAAACGATATCCTTCACCTCACTTTTACGCTGATTATTCAGCTCTTCTAAGTCTCTGGCATACCCTTCCCCGCTTTCCTTATCCTTCTCATAAAGCATAAGGTGTGCCTGTATCGGGTCTCCCATGCGTGACGCTGCATTAATACGTGGAGCAATAGTAAAAGCGATGTCATCTTCAGTGAGTAGGTCTTTTCTCACCCTTTGTTCATTAAAAATATGTAGAAGCCCTGGCCTCTTGGTCTTCCGGAGTACCTTTAGTCCGTAATGAGCGAGTGCGCGATTCTCCTTCCGCAGTGGCACCATATCCGCAATGGTTGATATACCGACGAGGTCGAGCATCCACTTTTCATACCCCTCTGGCAGTTCTTTCGCCTTCTGATGCACCTCACCGAGTGAAATATCTATCCTTGCCTTAGAAAGCACCGCACAGGCTAGCTTCCACGCTACTGCACACCCACAGAGCATGTCGTCCCAATATTCACACGCATCTTGCTTGGAATTAAGCACAGCGATAGCACCAGGCACCACCTGAATTAGTTTTAAGTTTTTAGTTTTTAGTTTTAAGTTGGGCGAATCCCCCTTTTTACCAGTTACCTCCTGCTCACTACTCTCTGACTCCTTCGTTATCGGTAAGTGGTGATCAGTTACGATAAAGTCCACACCTACTGACTTTGCATATTCCACCTCCTCGATATTAGTTATTCCAGAATCAACCGTAATAACAAGGGTAACCCCCTTTTCCTTCAGCTTATCTATCGCATGATTATGTACCCCGTACCCCTCGTTATGCCTGTGAGGTATATACATCTCTACTGGATATCCAATAGTGTCGAAGAATTCACGCAGTAGCACCCCGCCCGGTACCCCATCGCAATCATAATCACTATATACAGCAATCTTTTCCCCGTTCCTTATTGCTCCTAATATACGGTTCACTGCATCCTCCATTCCATATATCTGAAACGGGTCACCCACGTGCTTCTCATATGATGGGTATAGGAAATCATATATTTCTTCTTTTCCTTCTATCCCCCTGTTCTTCAAAATCTTTTTCGTTATCGGGTGCAGCTCATCTACCTCAAAAGTGTCTACCATAGTAGGAAGAGTATACCAGAACAGCCTCTTGTCCTTTATAAAGGACAAGAGGCTGTTGCTTGATTTATAATGTCTTTTTGTGTCTTTTAACGACTACTCACCGGTTTTTACTTTGAATTGCTTCCTAATTTCTTTCACTTTCTCTTTGTTCTTCTCTTGCATCTCTTCTTTTCCCTTAGTACCAAGCGTCTTTAGCTCATCTACTGAGAGAATAATTAGCTCCTTTGCTCGCCTATCTAGGTATTCCTCTGTATTTACCTCTGGATTTTCAAGCACTTCATCGAATAACGCATGTAAAACATACCCAACCTTTGGTCCAGGCGTTTCTCGTGTAACGTCCATGATGCGTTTCCCGTCTGTTTTAAGCATCTTCAGGCTTATTGGATCCTGTAACGCCTGTTCTACCATAGACTGATACATTCTCAGTCTATACGGCTCTTCCTTGGGCCTCCCTGTTCCAATACGGTCACAGATACGAAGATCTATGAGATCCCATATGTTTTCCTTGCCCACGCTCGTTATGAGCCTCCTGACGGCAGATATGGTTATCTGCTCAGTATCTGAGAAGAACATGTGCCAGCGCACGAACATAGAAACCTTTTCTGTAAGGTCTTTTGAGAACTTTAAGCGCTCCATTATTTCACGTGTAACGCGTCCCCCTACTACATCATGGCCGTAAAAGGTTATAACATTCTTCTCTTTTGAGAAACGCTTTGTTTCCGGCTTTGAAATATCGTGGAATATCGCAGAGAGTCTCACGTGTAACGGCCACTTCTTGTCTGCTGCATGCTGAAGTGTGCGCAGATTGTGCTCCCAAACGTCATAGGCATGTGCCTGATTCTGCGATACACCTACCCCGCGTAGTAATTCTGGTACAACATAGTCCATGAGGCCTGTTTCTTTCATCAAAACGAAGCCTCTCATTGGAAAATCAGTCATCAAGAGCTTCACGAACTCATCCCTCACCCTTTCACGTGAAATGTTGTTGAGGAGTGCTGCGTTTTTCTCTACGCTTTCACGTGTAACGGGGTCTAAATCAAAATCTAGCTGACAAACAAAGCGAACAGCGCGCATGAGACGTAGTGCATCCTCGTTGAAACGGGTGTCCGCATCCCCTACCGCACGTATGACTTTGGCTTCAATGTCGCCAAGCCCGTTATATAAATCAACCAGTTCCTCAGTCACCGGGTTAAAAGCAAGGGCGTTACACGTGAAATCGCGACGCTTGAGGTCATCTTCTAACTTATTACTCCATTTCACCTCATCTGGATGACGGTTATCAGAGTAAGTAGACTCGAGACGGTATGGTGTTACCTCAACAATCTTCACTG
>CAYXWO010000017.1:0-10434 GCA_964468825.1 uncultured Candidatus Saccharibacteria bacterium
CTTTTGATCAAGTAAAGATAGAGACAGCAATTAAGAAAGCCTTCTTAGGAGTAACAAGAGATGAAAAGGCTCCTGTTGCTAAGCACATAGCAGAACTTGTAGCTAAAGAGTTAGAGCTCGAAGCTATCACAAGAGACGCCTATGTTCCTACTGTGGAACATGTGCAGGATATTGTAGAAAAGCACATAATGGGCGCAGGCTTTTTCGACGTCGCAAAAGCATACATCATCTACCGCTACGAGCGCAGTAAAGAGCGCGAGGAAGTAAAGTTAGAGACCTTGGAGAAGGTAGAAGAGGGAGGTCTTTATATCACTAAGAAGAATGGCAGTAAGCAGAAATTTGATATTAAGAAGGTAAGAGCATCCGTGATTCACGTTGTCCACGGCTATGAGAAGGAGATAAATGTAGACCAGATTTCTAATCAGGTAAAACTCGAGGTGTATGAAGGTATGTCTACTAAGGAAATTAGTAAGGCTCTCATCATGACTATTCGCTCAATGATAGAGCAGGATCCAGCATACTCATACGTTGCGTCTCGCCTCATTCTCGCGCAGGTTAATGAGGATCTCCTTGGGGATAAGCTCGACTACAAGAATATCGACACACAATATAAGGAGATGTTCATCTCAGGTATCAAGCGCGGGGTAGAGAGAGGACTTCTTGATACTCGCATGGCGAACTTTGACCTCGAGCGTCTATCTTCTGCGCTAGTTCGTTCACGTGACGAGCTTTTCATGTATCTCGGCTCTCAGACTCTTTACGAAAGATATTTGGTCCGAGATAACGAAGGTGATGGTAAGATAATAGAACATATCCAAGGATTCTGGATGCGCGTTGCGATGGGAGTAGCGCTTGCCGAGAAAGAGCTCGACCGCACTACTCGTGCCATTGAATTCTACGAAGCAATGTCTACGCTTCGCTTCGTTCCGTCATCTCCTACGCTCTTTCATGCAGGGACTAAGCATCCACAACTATCAAGCTGCTACTTAAACACAGTAGGCGACTCACTCGAAAGTATCTTTAAGGTCTACTCAGACAATGCACAGCTCTCTAAGTGGGCAGGGGGTATCGGAAGTGACTGGACAGCGGTCCGAGCATCAGGGTCTCTCGTGAAGAAGTCAGGTATCAAGTCCAACGGTATTATTCCATTCCTTAAGATAGCGAACGATGTAACAGTCGCTATCAATCGTTCCGGACGTAGACGAGGAGCAACGTGCGTGTATCTCGAGAACTGGCACTACGATGTAGAAGAATTCCTAGAGCTTCGCAAGAACACTGGAGATGACCGTCGTCGTACTCACGATATGGATACGGCTCTCTGGATTTCTGACCTATTTATGAAGCGTGCACAAGAAGATGGTGATTGGACACTCTTCACGCCAGACGAAGTACCAGAGCTTCACGAGACCTATGGAGCAGAGTTTGAGAAGCACTATGAACGTTATGAGTCTCTTGCGAGAGAAGGTAAATTGAAAGTCTTTAAGCAAATGAAGGCACGTGAGCTATGGAGGAAGATGATTACTATGCTTTATGAGACTGGCCACCCGTGGATTACATGGAAGGATCCTTCTAATGTTCGTTCCCCACAGGATCATGCAGGCATCGTACATAACTCTAACCTTTGTACTGAGATTACTCTTAACAACTCACTCGAAGAGACTGCTGTTTGTAACCTCGGATCTCTTAACTTCCAGCGTCTCATGCGTGACGGCAAGTTTGATGTTGATCTTGTGGCGGCGACTACTCGCACAGGTATGCGTATGCTTGATAACGTTATCGACGTGAACTACTACCCAACAGTAGAGGCGAAGACTTCTAACTTCCGTCATCGTCCAGTTGGGCTTGGTCTCATGGGCTTCCATGATGCTCTCTATATGATGGATATCAACTTCGATACAGAAGACGCAGTGAGGTTCGCTGATGAATCTATGGAGCTTATTTCATACCATGCTATTTTGGCATCCTCTGAGCTTGCTCGTGAGCGTGGTGCGTATGAGTCATTCAAGGGGAGTAAGTGGGATAGGAATATTTTCCCAGTAGACACTCTAGAGCTTCTCGAGAAGAGTCGAGGGAAGGATATTCCAGTTTCAAAGACAGGTAAGCTCGACTGGACACCTGTTCGCATGTCAGTGAAGCAGTTCGGTATGCGTAACTCTAACTGTATGGCGATGGCACCAACTGCCACCATCTCTAACATTGTGGGGTCTGTTCCAACTATTGAACCTATCTACAAGAACATCTACGTAAAGAGCAACATGAACGGTGAGTTCATTATTGTGAACCCGTATCTCGTTAATGACCTGAAGGCCCTCAAGCTTTGGGACTTCGAAATGATAGGGTTACTTAAATATAATGATGGCTCAGTAAAAGATATTCCATCTATACCTGCGTCACTTAAGGATAAGTACAAGGAAGTATTCCAGATTGATCCATCGTGGCTTATCAAATCAGCAGCGCACCGAGGTAAATGGGTAGACCAGTCACAGTCGCTCAATATCTACTTCGCCGGAACTTCAGGTAAGGAGCTTGCCAATATCTATGAGTACGCGTGGAACCTTGGTCTTAAGACGACATACTACCTTCGTTCACTTGGTGCGTCTCAGGTAGAGAAGAGTACGGTCAACGCCTCAGAGTTCGGTAGTACCCACAAGCGTGACGCAGGTGCTAGCACTAATGCAACCGGTGTTGCGTCAGAGATTGTAGCAACTAGTGTCCCGTCTCCTGTGGTTGCCGCAGTCGTCTCTACTCCAATAGCTATGATGGAAGCGCAGCCTATAACTGCTCCTCAGGTAAAGACAAAATACAATATCACGGTTATGCCAGAAGCTACCTGTGAAGGCTGTCAGTAAGCATCAACTAACTATTGACCATTAACTATTAACTAACAACTATCCCTATGCCACCTTTATCATCAAACACCAATACTGCAGCCACAACACCGAATCCTCCATTTGGTGACCCGAACCACCGCCCAATCATTGAGCGTGGTGCAGGTCGTGTAGATATTAATGATCGCAAGATCATTAATGGAGGAGGGGCGGACGTGGTACAGCTCTGGCCGATAAAGCATAAGTTCGCATGGGATGCGTATAACGTAGGCAACGCCAATCACTGGCTTCCTACAGAGATTAGCATGCAGACAGACATCGAGGAGTGGCGATCACAAACTGTCCTCACGGCAGATGAACGCCATGCATTTAAGATGGTGCTTGGATTTTTCACTACCGCAGACTCTATTGCAGCCAACAATCTAGTACTTGCGTTCTATAAGCACATCACCTCTCCTGAGACTAGGTTATATCTTCTCAGGCAGGCATACGAAGAAGCGATTCACACACAAGCGTATCAGTACATTGTAGAATCTCTCGGGCTAGATGGTACAGAAATCTTCAACATGTATCGTGAGGTGGACGCTATTTATAACAAAGAAGAGTTTATCCTGTCGTTTAACGAGGGAATCTTTGATCCCAACTTTAAGACTGGCACATTTGAGGCTGATCAGAAGTTCCTAGAGAATATGTGTGTTTTCTCGCTTATCCTTGAAGGAATCTTCTTCTACTCATCGTTTGCTGTTATCTTCGGGTTCCAACGTCAAAAGAAGCTCGTAGGAAGTGCAGAGCAGATTCAGTACATTATGCGTGATGAGAGTACTCACATGAATTTCGGTATTGATATGATTAACACAATTAAGCAGGAGCAACCAGAACTCTGGACGCCAGCGTTTGCAGAGCGTATTACTAATCTTGTGAAGAAGGCGGTAGACCTCGAGTATCGCTTCGCGGTTGACGTATTCCCTAAGGGAATCTTTGGATTAAACGCAGATGGCTTCAAGCAGTACATCGAGCATATCGCAGACCGCAGACTTGCGCGTGTAGGGATAGAGGCAGTGTACGGTAGTGCGAACCCGTTCCCGTGGATGTCAGAAGCTGTAGACCTCAACAAAGAGAAAAACTTTTTCGAGACTCGCGTTACCGAGTACAAAACAGGAGGGACGTTAGAGTGGTAGAGTAATCATGAACCCAGAAGATTTTATCTTTATAAGTAAAATAAGATCTTTCTTTAACCAAGATACGGTTACAGTTTTTATCGGCATTTTTAACTTTTGTACTTTATTGGTGGCAGTCTATGCAAGTAAACAAATTAGCTTACTTGCTGAGCAGAATAAATACTCAGTACATAAAGATAAAGTTGAGTACTTAGGTCGATTCCAGTCTTTGATAGAGGATTTGCAAAAATTTCATCAGAAGAAAGTAAAAATAAATAACCCAGTTTTAGAACTAGAGGATTATTTTATTTCTGAACTAGAGTTCCAAGCTGGACCGAAAAGAGATATTTTCATCGCGTGGATGACCGTATTTGAAGATAAGGACACTAAACAAGAGGCTTATAACTTAGCTAATAAATTAGAACTTTTTGCGATTGCTATAGCCGAAGATAAAATCCTAAAAGACGTTAGAAACGTTATTTCAAAATCTTTTTGCGAGCTGATTGAGACAAACCCCGCGGTCTACATTCAGTCTAGGATTCCCGGTGGACCTAATACTAACCTTCGTTATGAAAATACAATAAAGTTGAGAAAAGATTTTATAAAGGAGGTTGGCTCAAGAAAAGAGAGAAGTAAATTAGAAAAAGAATATATGGCTCAGTATAATTGGGTCTTACGAAAATCGAAAAATCAAACAGACTAGAGATTTTTGGTCTCTAGTCTTATGGGGTGATTTGGGAAGATTAACGCTTCAGCTTCTTGGCGGCTTTCTTCCAGTTGCTGTAGAAGCAGGCGAGTGTGGTCATGTCCTCGAACTTGCCCGCACGGAAGAAGCTATCATTATAAAAGAGGAAGCCGAGGATCTCCCGATCCTCGGCTAAGTGCGCCACAGAGCTGCGATTGTGGTTCTCGTGCGGACACCCGCAGAAGAATATATACGTCACCTAGAGCTAATTTATCGCCCTACAATATTTCGCTGTCGCAAAACGATTCTACAAACGGACTTTAGCCGAGAGCAGATCCCGATGCGTTTGCAGCGATCGCAGTGAGGCTTATTCTAGCATAGTCTTTTTGATTTCTGATATACTTTCTATATGTTAAGAGTATCCTCTAGCCTTCCCGATATTGCCATTCTTCGTGGTGGTCACAAGCATTTTAAGCAGTCTCTTCAAGATGGTGGTGATGTGCTCGCGTCTCTTAAAAGAATCGGGTATGACCCGGTGGATGTCCTGATCGAAAAGGATGGCAACTGGACAACCTCTGGCGTCACAACTGACGCGCACTCTATCTTTACAAGAGCTCACACTATAGTCGATACAACAAAACTGTCAAGTGAAAAGTACCACGACCTCGCCAAGAGAATGGGAGTGAAACTTCACTTCACGGCCTCACATGATATACCTCTCGACAGAGAGTCTGTCTACAGACTCCTTCGTCAGCAGAATATTAAAGTACCGAATACCTACATCATCCGTTCAACTGCTCCACTTAAGGATTCAATATTTAGGGAATTATGGACCACATACCATACGCCACTTCTCATCCGTCCTGTGAGACGCCATCACGAGCTCCCGTCAAGGATAGTAAAGATCTTCACCGAGCTCGAAAGTGTGGTGCGTGAATATCACGAAAAAGGTGTCGATATCCATATTCTTACTCATAAGCCTAAGCTCCCAGTTACCTCAGTTGCAGTGCTACCACACTTTAGAGGGGAAGATGTATATATTCCACTTTGGGTGGATACATTCCCAGAAGATGGGGAGCTTCCTCACGGAGAATCACAGATGAGACCGCACCTACAGGCACCTGACTTTAGAAAGGAGCACGTAAAAGAATTCGCTACCAAGGTGTATAAGGCGCTCGGTGTGAAGACTCCAGTGTGTATCGACTTTATTAATCATAATAACGAGCAGGTGGTGGTTAACGTAGACCTCAACCCATCACTTAGAAAAGAAAGCCGCTTCATGCAGTCGCTTGCAACAACCGGGGTGGACGTTGGTCAGTATATTCATGGTTGCATTCACAATGACATCAAAGGATAAACAACTTTTAAGTATTGTTCTCGGGCTGCCTATTCTTACCTTTTTGATCTTATATCTGTTTGGTCTTATCTAGACTACGTGTATATAGTTTCTTGCCGGTGTTCCTTTTTTCCAGATTCTGCCTTCGATAAAATAATGAGTGATTGATAAGGTGTAGTAGAGGAAAAGCAGAAATGTTGTTAGTAGAGGGAGACCATTACTCTTTATAACAACTATGACATAGAGAGCATTTAGGAGAAGAGCGTACAGTGGTGTGAGGACAAGCGGTGAAACTTTTTTAACTATAGGAGAACAGAATAGAATATTATTACCATCATTTTTTCTGTTGGCATTATGAACACTGTAAAAAATAAAAGCAGTAATATCGTGCACAATACGCATAGACACAAGACCGAGGATGCCATACCCCAAACCAAAGAGTATGGCTGAACATAGAAAGCTGAGGACAAAGAGTAAGAGGTACTTATTCTGCCGCAGCTCACCACCAAAGAGAAGGAAGGAAGCAGCACTCGTTACTCCAGTAAGTGTAATGAACAAGAGTGCGTCCTCTCTTACAGTTGTGACGCTCGTTATATAGCCGAATGAGCCAACAAAAATAAAGACATAAGAGAGAACCCTGAGGAACAAGCTCTCTTTTATGAGGCCAAAGAATTTTGCAATACCTATCTGCTGGTTGACTACGTGGTATAGTGTGTAGCCAACATACAGAACATAAAACAGGAACTGGTTAAGAAAAAAGACTGTCCCACCCAAAGCAACAAACAGTGCCACTTTCTTATGCGAGATAAATGATGCACCATCTCTATACTCTTTTTCCACAAACATGAAGAAACTGGCCAGTATATGAGGTAGGCCAAAGAAGATATAGTAGAGAAAAGTTTCTTCTTGATTACTGGGCAGAACCGTATGCACAGCACCCTTAAAGAGAAATATATCTGCGATTACAAGAAAAAGCAGGAAAAAGGCAGGGATATAGGGAAGGTATAAGAATATTTTGGAGATAGATATCACTGACCTTAGTATACCAAAAGCAAAAACCGCCCCTCTGGTAAGTATGGCGGTTTTTACTTTATCTTTTTCTCTCGTATTGCTACAGGAGAAGCTGACGTCTTTGTTTGATGCGTACGGTTGCTTCTTAAGCTTCAATTTTAACAACTGCTTTAGCGGTTGTCTTTTTTGAAACCTTTGACGCTTCCGCTTGTTTAGCAACTTTTTTACTAGGTTGCTTTCCAGTTGTTTTTGAAGCCGCATCTGCTTTTTTATCGGCATCGACAAGGGTGGCTTTTGTAACCCACTCACTCAACTTCTTGGCAGCAGCCATGGCACCTGCTTTTTTAGCGTATCCTTCGGATGCGCACACAGGCTCTCCATTCTTTGCTAGAAGTCGGAATCGGTACATACCTTTCTTGTCTTTATAGACTTCAAGGATTGTCGTCTTTGACATTCTATTTTCTTCTATTAAAAGCTGATAATGAAACAACTGCCTACGAGAAAGTGTAACAACACTTCGTGCTATACTCAAGTGAATAAAGCATAGTTATACACATAACTAGTATAGTCTGGTTGCATAAACAAAAAGAGATAAGATGAAAAGTCTCCCGCAAAAGAAACAAAAGGTGTCTTTTAAGAAAGAAAAAATTAGCACATTTTTAAATATTGTTTTCGATTTTTATGATAAGTGCGGACGTCATGAGTTGTTATGGAGAAAAAATATTACTCCATATAAAGTACTGGTGAGTGAAATAATGCTCCAGCAAACACAAGTCGAGAGAGTGATCCCTAAATATACGACCTGGCTTAAAAGCTACGGAACGCTAAAGAAGCTCTCATCTGCGACTCTCGGGGAGATTCTGACCTTATGGCAGGGTTTAGGATATCAGAGGCGAGCAAAGGCACTACTTATCATTGCGCAAACTAATAAGATACTTCCAAAGACATTTGATGAACTACTTACTCTGCCTGGTGTCGGTGATTACACAGCGTCTGCACTTATGGCATTTGCTTATAACAAATTTAGTCACCCAGTTATTGAAACTAATATCAGAACTGTTCTTATTGAGCATTTTTTTAAGAGAAAGGGAGTCGTAACAGATGAGTCGCTTAAGGACCTACTTAGTATCTTAGAGAAAGAAGATCGTGTCACAATATTAGGCGCTCGACACTGGTATTACGCTCTTATGGACTACGGTGCTCATTTAAAGAATAACTCTATATCTCACAATAAGAGAAGTGCTACATACAAAAAGCAGTCTGCATATAAAGGGTCCAAGAGAGAGCTACGTGCGCAGACGCTGTTTGCAATTACTCATGGGAGTGACCTACCAAAAGATGAGAGGCTCGAAAGAGTGCTCTGTGAATTATTAAAGGAGAAATTTATAAAGAAAACTACTTCTGGATATCAGTTGGTATAGAAAGGTCTTTAAAGAGGGTGGCCACTTGAGCAGGAGTAAGTATATGGTGCTTCTTAGTAGGAATTCCTCGAAGTACAAATGACATAATGCGAACGCGTCTTAGTGAAACAATCGTGAGATTAAGTGCGTTTAACATTCTACGTATCTCATGCTTTTTACCCTCAGTGAGAACAATGCGAAGTGAGTATCCTTCGTTGTATATAGAAATAGTTTTTACTGGTGAGTAGGTTGCTTCTTGTGTGGTGATACCTCTTTTGAGAATAGTGACGACACGAGGGGTGGCTTTTTCTCTTACAACAACCTCATACTCCTTTTCTCTTCCGAACTTCGGATTAAGGAGCGCATCAACAACACGATAGTCGTTGCTGTAGAGAA
Organism: uncultured Candidatus Saccharibacteria bacterium; assembly: GCA_964468825.1. Classification (GTDB taxonomy): domain Bacteria; phylum Patescibacteriota; class Minisyncoccia; order Phycocordibacterales; family UBA5272; genus UBA11704. Next base: position 8,814 of record CAYXWO010000017.1, read on the forward strand.
GGAGGCCTTCACTTTCTTTGTCGAGTCTTCCAATTGGCTGGCAGCCAGGGAGTTCACTTATAGTGCCTGTCACTTCTCCTCGAGGCTTGTGATAGAGTGCGTACACTAAGTCTCTTTTGATTGTCTTTACAGTTACTGTGTCTCCTTTTATAACCTTACTTCCTAGGGTTGCTGTCTTTTTGTTGATAGTTACATAACCTTGTTCAATATTTGCATCGATAGCACGCCTAGAGCCAATCCCTGCATCGCGCAGGAAGGCATTAATTCTTTTTGGAGTTTCTTCGGTTACTTTTATTTCAATCATAGAAGGTTAGGTTACTGCTAGTATAGCTTAACGAGTATCTTTCATCGGTAGAACAACTGTTACTCCCCATGCTAGTACGCAACCTAAGATAACGAACATAAGCTGAGGTCTCTCTACTAAGAATGGAGAAATCATAACGCCGACTGCACCTGTTGTAATAATAGCCATGCTATACATGTTCACAAAAAGAGCGGTGAAAGAGGGGTCTTCTGGGCCGATCTTTTTGAAGTAGTAGGTAAAGGCCATTGTGTCTACAAGAGATGCGCCAATACGGGAAATAAGGAGCACCAGAGCCCAAATAAGTACACTAGATGTGGTAAGAAGAACGCAGATGAAAGTCGTTACAGTAAGAATGAGAAGCCCGATAAGGAGCATCTCTTTTTCACCATATTTGGTATCAGCGAGATAGCCTAGTTCGTACGGCAAAATAACTAGCGGGATGAGGGCAACAGGAATAATAAAACCGAGGTATGTGGTAAGTGGGATTCCAAGTGTAGCTAAGTAGAGCGGAGAATAGATGACCATTACCGCGTAGAAGCATTCAACTAGGAATTTAGCTACAACAGCACCGCGAATATTTTTGTTCCGTAGTGCTTTATGAAGAGCGTCAATAAGGTTTATCGTGTGATATGCAGGGTCTTTAATGTGGCCGAGGTAGTGGTGAACCAAGAAGAGGTACGGGATAAGCGTGAGAGCAGATACAGTATACAGCACTGCAAACGAAGAGATAGATAAGATATAACCACCGATAACTGGAGAAATAAGGATGCCGACGTGAAAGACCGCCAAGAATAATCCGCGAATACTTCCGACATTTGCGTGAGCACTAAAGCTCTCCATGAAGACATTCAACGATACAAAGAGGAGTGCTTGAAGAGCAAAGTGTGCGACAAATAGCGCAGGGAGTAAGTAGATATTCTCTGTTAACCCAAAGAGCGCTACTACAATCATTTCTAGAATCGCTACCCCCATAGTAAATCTATATGTGTGGTATTTCTTGATAGATTTAGCTATGTGTACAGACGCCAAGAGAGCAAAAAAACTTCCTACCATATAAGCTGCACTTACTATTGATGATGCAAAGAATTTATGAAGGTATGAAGAGGTGGCATATACGGGTATCGCGTAATGCATTGCATAGAGAAACGTCATCAGGTACGTCACAACAAGGAGACGATTTTTTAAAATCGATTGCATGGTATGTGCCTAGTATACCTTCATTAGATGGTGTATATCTAGGGAAATCTCGTAGTGAGAAATAGTTTACACACTAATAATCACCGGAATAATTACAGGTCTCTTAGCAGTCTTTTGAAG
>CAYXWO010000018.1:0-5359 GCA_964468825.1 uncultured Candidatus Saccharibacteria bacterium
TCGCTTTGCGTAAAGACTTTCCCTTCTCCAGTATTAGCAAGTACGACGTCTTTTCCAATACCTTCAACATCACTCTCAAAGATAACTGAACCCATTTTTGATCCTATGCTTTCTAGAACATCACTAAAGTATGCCGTGTTAAGGCTGCGCGATGTCTCCCATAGCGTACAATCTTCCCCTTTTGCTTGCGAATACAGATTCTGGGCAATGGCACGCATAGAAATCTCGACTTCTTTATTTTCTTTAGCGAGAGCAACGCCACGAACGTAGCATGTTCCAAAATAATCAATAACTGTTTCTCTTTTTGTTGTCTCCACATTTGGAGCGACCCCACTCTCTTTATCCTTCTTCCAAATATAAATTGCCTTTGCAATTCCAAAAGAAATATCAGACGGGAAGCATAGCACCACTACATGAGCTCCTCCTCTTTCTGTAACACGAGTAACGAATTCACCAACAATATTATTCATGAGGTGACCAATGTGAAATGGTTTGAAGAGGTTCGGGGACGAGTGTTCAGAGAGAACGTTTTTACCTTTGAGTGTTGTGTTCAGTTCTCTCCCTTCGTTACTCTGTCTTATTTTTTCATCAGTGAGAAAAAAGTTGATGAAGCCAGGTCCAGCGATTTCTACTTTAGAAACAATTCCTTTATCTTTTAGAACAGATTCGAGTGCTGGAGCAAATTCCTCAGCAAGAACTTTTGGTGAAACACCTCGTGGCTTTGAAAGAACAAGGCACACGTTAGTAGCGTAATCGCCGTGGGCGATGTCAGCCGGTGTTTCGAGAGCAAAGACGACTCCGCTCCCTGTCAGGTTACTGATTTCATTTTTTATGACGTCGTATGCATTCATTGGTATATACTACCGTATTTAAAGATTATTAAAAAGAAAAGCCGGCTTGCTGCCGGCTTCGAAGCTTCTCGCTTCAAATGGAAATCCCCCTCTTGGCGAAATGCGGACGTACTTGCTCCAGCACTTTTTCGTGCACCTCTCCACGGGAAAGTTCATGCCTGTCCTGAAGACATTGCACAACTTCCCAACCGAAATGTTTCGCATAGAAGACGCCGCCCTCATGGCCCATGCGAACATAGTCGATATCTGACTCCACCGCATCAAGCTTGCCGCCCTCCTCCTGTGCACGGCGCTCTGCGCGTGCTCGAGAGAGCCAGAACGGGATCATGAGATACAGCACGAAGTCAGGCCTCGGAAGCTCGAGCGTACCGTATTCCAGGTTGTAGAGCCACTCGCCATACTTCTCACGCTCTTCTCTCATCCTCATCTTACCTCCTTGATGAAGAAGGTTAGACTCGACATAGCGGTCGAAGATGACCACATCATTACTCCTGATGAGGTCGTCGAGGTACTCCTTGGATTCGCGGCGATCCATCGAGTACGGCAGGCTCGCCGCATAAGGGTCGAGTTTCGCGAATCCGTACTTGGCCGCGTCGTCACCCTTTAGGACCTCGTGCAGGATCCAGCCGCCGGTCGTCTGCTTATAGCGTGGGAATGAGACCCCGGCAACCTTGAAACCTTTCGCCTGCAGAGCCTCCTTCATGAGCCTGCTTTGCGTTTCTTTGCCAGCACCGTCAGAGCCCTCAACTGCAAAGCTGATCTTTTCCATGTTGTTTCTCCTTTGCCCGAAGGGCTTGAAAGTAAATGAATGAACCTGCGACAAGCTTACATGAAAGAAAAATCCTTCACAAACAAATAAAAAAGGCGGGTGTCAATCCGCCTTTTGAAAACCTTGCGCAGGTTTCAGCTTGCTGGCTTTTTCTCCGTGATGTCCTGAGTTCCCCGCTTCACGTCGAACCGACCCATGTCAGATTCATCGATGTAGACAGGAACACCCAACTCGCGGATGATGCCGCCCATGTCTTGAGCAACTTCGCGGAGCGTCGGATGAACAGTGCTTCCTGACCGGAGCTCTGCGAGGTATACGCTTGCAGGCAGGTCTCCCGTGATACGGCACGGTACACGATACCCCATCGGGAGGTAGTATTGAAGAACACTCTTATCGGCCCCTGCAGCAAGTTGCCGCGAGTGCCAATGCTTGATCTTCATCACAAGCCCTTCTGCTTTGTCACGAAGCTCTTCTCCCATCTGTTCCAAATACCACTTGTGGAACTTGAACTTCGGAGTAAGCAGCCCCATGCGCTGGATCACAGCACGTTGGCGCTGGACGTCACGGAACGAACCAAAGTCGAGCGCAAACTCAAACTGAAGCATTCCCGCTTCCCCAACCACTTTCGGCAGCTCCGTTTTCGCCGGACGACGAGCGATCACTTCACGATACTGAGCAAGCAGCTCAGTATCGAGATTATTACGCGTCAAGCGCGTTTCGTACGCAAAGTAATCCGGATCGAAGTAGTAGTGGTTTTCCATGAACCACCGACGGTATTCCTCACTTTCTTCATAGGTTTTGTGATTGAAGGAATGCGGATGCGCCTGCTTGATGGCATCATCCATGAGAGCTGCGACTTCGCGTGCCTCCGCCAACCGATGTACACGCAGGTAGGCAAGCTTGTCTGCAGCTTGGCGAAGGTTTGTGTGCCACGACAAACTGGTTGCTGCTCCGGCCGCCAGCATGGAGCGAAGGATATCGAATGCCCGCGCATTGATCGCCTTTTCATACACACCTTCCTTTTCTCCAGGGTTCATCGGGTGGCGCTGCTTGAGCTCGATCAGGAGCTTCGGCATTGCTTCCACATAGAACTCGCGTAACCATTCCTGCGGATTCTCTCCGACAGACAGATTGAGCGGATTAATGAAAGGTGCGTGGGTGAAATCGACATATCGAGTCGAAACCTCCTGCCCTGCGTACAGCATCCAGTCCTGGATGGCTTTTGCCTCCAACATGGAGACACCTTCCACGAACATGGTTGTCGTGCCGCAGTCGCCGATCGACTTGTGGCCGTAGCCCACGTAGAACTGCTCCATGAACTTTCCCGAGCCGACTTCAGCCAGCTTCATGAGATGCTCGAGCACCGAACTCGGAGAACGAGAATAGAGCGATTGCAGCATAGCCCGGTCTTCCGCGGTGATAATGGCGCCGTCATTCAAGACGAGCACAAAAGGCCCCTTCCCCGGCGTACCTGTGGTGAAATGCACGAGTTGATTGATGTCCATTTTGATTCCTTCCAAAAAATTGTGATGGTTTGATGGTAAAAAACTGTCCGATTCTATCCTACAGCTTTCGTTGTGTAAAAGCAAAGCTACTTTCCAGTACTCCCAAAAGACCCTGTTCCGCGTTTCGTTTCTGATAATTCTTCAGATTCCTCTACATCCCAAAGTTCAACTTTCTGAATCACCATCTGCGCAATCTTATCCCCTGCCTCAAATACAAATTCTTCATTATTTAAATTATGCATAGGAATGAAAAGTTCTCCTCTGTAACCAGAATCAAGCACTCCTCCTAAAGTTTTTATTCCTTTTGAACCAACAGAACCTTTGTCCCATGCAAAGACACAGTAACCATCTGGCACTTCGTACGCAATTCCTGTCGGAATTTTAACTGTTGCATGAGGTTGAATAATCACTCTCTCACAACAATACACATCAAGCCCGGCATCATCGTGATGTGCTCGTGTTGGAAGCTTTGCTCCTGGTTTGAGTTTCTTAACTTTCAAATTCATGTCTATATTATACAGTGTATCAAAAGAAAAGGCCCCCCGGAGGGGGCCACGAAACAAGATTCACGTCATTTGACGTACCCAGTCTTCGTTTGCAGTGAACTGCTTGGGAAGCTGGGTAAGCACCTGCCTATGGTAGGTGCCTGCATCGGCATACGATACCGTCTCATTCCGAAGGCGCTCCAGTTCGAACCGTGCCACTGGATCGCCGTGACGAAGCACCATATCAAACGGCGCAAGCACCTCAAGTGTGGCGGTTCCGAAGAACCCGGAATCGAAGAACCCGGCGAAATGCGAGAAGAAAAGGCCGAGACGTGGATCAAGTGCACGCAGCTCCGCGCACAGGTGTACTGGCACCTTGAACATCTCATGGGTAGAAAGTAAGTACATCTCACCGGCACGCAAGGACACAAATCCACTTTCAGGATCTCCAGGAATCGCCTCTTCTGCAAAAAGCGGTTCAAAGAAATCGGTCGGGTCTAGTCCACGCGCCGAAAGGTCGAGCATTTTCTTTGAGCGCTTGAGCCGGAACCCAACAAGCTTCTTTCCTGGTGCATGAAGCGTACAGAACACTGTGCCATCATTGGAGAAGAGGGAAAGCTCCCCCTGCTTATATGGCGTACCATCGCGGCGGAAAAGGATGTTTTCCGTCGCAAGCAGTTGGTTTAAGTCGTCATTCTTGAGGCGCGTATCACTGTCAAACACCCGCATCTGGTTGTAGCACTCATCCTGGGTAAGAATGATGCCGTGACCGAGTGGTTGAATGGAAAGCCACACCTCGCCGGTGAAACCCTGATTGCGCTTGTCAATCGTGTCAAACCAACCATGCTTGTCGGTGATCGTTCGAACAAGCATGAAGTTGCGACCGGAAGTCGACTTCGCGTTCTTGTAGGAATACATACCTGGTGGAAAGTTGGCGTTCACCGTTGCCTTCATCAGGTATTCGTGACCAGGATACAGCTCAGCACCCAGTTTGATGGGGCGGGGTTGCATGATCTCGAGCACCTGTCGAACTGTTTCGCCACGCTGACCCATCGGCCTAAACAGCCTCTCGACGTGGTACATCTCTTCTCCGGTGACAGTGAGATCGATCGAAGCTGGTCCTACATGTTTATCCCTGAATCCACTCAGGGTTTCGATTCTGCTTGAGGCAATGGCCTCCCGTAGGTCGTTTGCACTATAGACACCCTTGCCTTGGTAATGTGCGATATGCATAAGCACCTCATTTGGTTAGAACTTTTCAGCCACTTGGACTGTACGATATTTACCCTACCATAAAACAAAAAACTCTGCGAATGCAGAGTTTTTATAAAGATTCTATTTTACCTTGATACCTGCAGAGCGCGCGGTACCTTCGATGATCTTCATCGCCTGTTCAACAGTGTTAGCGGTGAGGTCCTTCATCTTGATTTCTGCAATCTCTCTCACTTTTTCTTTAGTGATAGTTCCTGCATTTCCTTTTGAGTTACCTTTAGCCACGTTTGCACCTTTCATCACAAGAGATGTGGCAGTCGGGGTCTTGATAACGAAATCATAAGTACGATCTTCGTATACATAGATCTTAACTGACATTCTTCCCTGCTGACCAGCGGTCGCAGCGTTGAACTTGTTAACGAAATCACCAATCTGTACACCCGCCTGACCTAGGGCAGGACCAAGTGGAGGAGCAGGGGTAGCTTTACCTGCCTCTATCTGAACTTTTACGTACTTTGTAATTTTCTTTGCTGCCAT
>CAYXWO010000018.1:5459-10433 GCA_964468825.1 uncultured Candidatus Saccharibacteria bacterium
CTTTACCTGCCTCTATCTGAACTTTTACGTACTTTGTAATTTTCTTTGCTGCCATAGTATTAAGTTGGCGTATTATACCACTATTTTTATATTATTTCAACCTTTATTTTTAGCTCCTTTTTAAAAGCTTTTAGCCTTTAGCTAGTAGCCTGTAGCATAGACTCAATATGCCTTGATACACGTTACCGTCTAATGACTACAAACTGTACTAAACTTTCTTAATTTGGAGAAAGTCTAGCTCTACTGGAGTCTCTCTGCCGAACATATTAACGAGAACCTTGAGCTTGCCACGAGCACGGTCAACCTCAGACACCTTCCCTTCGAAGTCCTTAAATGGACCATCAATGATGCCAACAAGCTCCCCTTCTGCCACCTGAATATCGTGTTCAACCTCGCTTGTCTTCATACGGTTAAGAAGGAAATCAATCTCTTGCTGCGAAAGTGGCACAGGCGTAGTACCGGCTCCTACGAACCCAGTAACACGGGGTGTGTTACGAACAACATACCAACTATTATCGTCCACAACCATATCTACAAGAACGTACCCTGGATAAATTTTCTCTTCCACCTCAACACGCTTAGTCCCCTTCACTTTAATCTTCTTTTCGAGTGGAACTACCACATCAAAAATCTTGTCCTGCATTTGAAGAGATTCAATGCGTTGTTTTAGGTTACGCTGAACTGCGTTCTCGTAACCACTATATGTATGAATAGCGTACCAGTGACGCTCTCCTGTAAATTCTTGTTTAGCCATGAAGTTGAGAAGTTTTTATTTAATAAGTAAACGAATAGAAACACTATCTACTAACTATCTTTGTAAGCAGCTCCTTAAGACCTAAGTCAACTGCCCAAAGCATAGCGGCTACAACAAGAGAAATAATGATAACGAGAACTGTATAGATAATAGTCTGAGAAGAAGTAGGGAAAACGACTTCTTTCATTTCAGCTTTTGTCTCTTTAAGATATTGTAGGAATTTCATAATGATTGTGGGCCTTTGGCCTTATTCTAAAAAACACCCCGGAGGGCATTGATATACTCACTCATTATATATAAATGACGAGAAAAGTCAAGTCCCTGTTTTCTTCAATTTAACAAAATAAGCACCAATAAGAAGTAGGCGTCTTACGACGCCTACTTCTTCAAGAAACAATTAATAATGTTAATTTACTTAAGAGTGTATGTCATTGTTACACGAGACTTGATTACACTTTCACCTTGTGGAAGGGTAATTGATTCTGTCTTCACAGCCCCCATAGACATAGAGTCACGTGCGTACATTACCGGGTAGTAACCTCCCTGATCATCACTGAATGAAGTGATTGAACCAAGCGATACCCCGAGCGACTTAGCTGTAGCCTTAGCCTTTTCCTTAGCTACCTTGATAGCAATCTCCTTGGCATCCGCCTGAGCCTTATCCATGTCATCTACCGTAAAGTCAGGGCCTGAGATTTCGGTGATGTTAGCTTTGCCGATAAGACCTAGCACTTCACCTGCCTGGTCAATCTTACGGACCTTAACTGTAACTGACTGTGTTACTTCGTAACCAGTGATAGTTGTCTTCCCGGATGAACAAGGGTAGCTAATGCAGTACACCTGCTCTGTCTCATACTTAGGGTTAACCATGTATGAATTAGTCTTGATATCCTTCTCATCAACGCCAATAGCTTCTAGCTCCTTAAGCCCAGCTTTAATCTTCGCCTCTGCTGCCTTTTGAGCATCTGGAACTGTCTTTGCACTTTCGCGAACAGTGAAAGAAACAGTAGCGATATCTGGCTTAGCAGTTACCTCGCCTTCTCCTGATACTGTAATTGAAGCTACCATCCCGTTTGGATGCTTAACCGCCTGAATGGATTCTAGTCCAAACGCTACCGCACCAAAAGCAACACCAAAGAGTGCAACCGTTGCCGCCATCCAAAAATATTTTTTAAAGTTTCCTGATTCCATAATTTAAAGTGTAAATTTACTTTTAATAATTCTTATAGCCTGCCGTTACCGTACATATACCCGAGTATAAGCATTATAGCAAGGAGCATGATGCCAGCCAACACAACAAGGGACTCCTCCCCTTTGCTAATAGGAGTCTTTTCAAAGTCTATTTCCACTTTTGTTCCATTTTTGGAAGATGGTGGCTGACTTATAACTGTCGGCTTGGAAATTTCTGTCACCGTCGGAGCAAGCGGAGGAACCTCTTTCTTCTCTTGAACATAGACATCTGACGTGTTGACTGACTCAACTTTCTTGTCTTCTACTTTTGACTCAGCGAAGAAAGTGTCCTTATATCTACCAAAAGACCAGACATGTGGCGCAGACTCAAATGGAACAAGTGGGAGGTTGTCGGGAAGCTCAGACCAGGTTTGTGACTTTTCTTGTCTTACAGTCTTAACCTCCCTTATTAGCGACTGTTCTTCTACACTTTGGTGTGTGTTACTCTCAAAAGTTACCTCCTCACTCTTCTTAGATTCACGTTCTTCCGTCTTTTCTTCTGGAACAACCTGCTCCACCCTAGTCGAAACTGTTTCCTCGACATTCTCTTCTGTCGCAGAATGAGCAACCTTTTGTTCACTGTCTTCTCTTTTTTCTACATTCTGAGACTCATCAATATGTAACTCGCCTTCCTCCTCTCCGTCGGAACGAAGAAATGTAATGTCGTTACTATTACTGGAATTAGTTACTTGAGAATAAGCTGGCGTGGTAGGGTGCTCGCCTGCAACTGGGTGTTCTACTTTTTCAGTAGTTACTGTAGCATTTGGCGAAGACACTGAAGTATGTGCAGCAAATATAATCTGCGCCTCCTTTATGTGCTTTTCCTCCCACCCAGATGCTTCGAGGAGTGTCCTTAGAAATTCTTTAGTTAATGAAGGATGTCTAATAGAAAGCTCTACGACAGCTTTTTCTATATCTGTAAGATTCATTGCTTACTAGTATACTGCTTTTCTCTCTACTCCCCGACTACTGCCCAGTGGACGCAGAACCAGACTTAAGTGAGTTAATCAGATTCTTAATGTCTTGGTTATTAGGGTTTCTTCTTAGAAGCTCCTCAGCTAGAGGTAACGCAAGTTCTCCACTGCCACCATCTCTAAGTGAGAGAGCGAGGAAGTAGGCAACGTTTTCATTATTCGGATCTCGTTCAAGCGCCCCGCGCAGAGCAAGCACCGCATTCTGGTAGTCACGCTTAGCGTAGAAAAGAAGGCCTGCCTGGGTGTACGCGAGAGGATCATTAGGCGCGCTTCTTACGGCCTCTACTGCGTAGTTAATCGCTTCCTCAATCTTACTCTCACCTGCAGCCAATTGACTCATCAGGTAAAGCGCATCCGCAAAATTCTGCTTCTTCTTTAGTGCTTCTGTTAACCACTCCTTAGCACCATCTCTTGTACCGGCCGATGTTTCTAGTCGTGCCTGCATGAGATAGAGGTAAGGGTTTCCAGGATAGAGCTTAATTGCCTCAGAGTAAGCGTTCTTTGCGTTATCAAAACCTCCTTCTTTATCGAAAGGCACAGCTAGTTCATAGGCCCTTCCAAGAGAAACGAAGTTCTGGTAATTAGCTGGGTTAATCTTCACAGCCGCTAGCGCAGCATCCACGGCAGCTTGGGCCTTGAGAAGATACTGATCCTTAAGAGCGTTCTGGTCTGCAGTTTCAGTTGAAACCAAATTACGGTTAGATGTAATTGCATACTCTACGAGCACTCTTTGGAATCCATCAAAAGCGTAGATCTCTAACGCTTTCTTGGTGAGCATTTCCGCTTCCTCTATTGAAGTGGCAGTCTGAGCTTTGTTGTAAGTAGCAAAAGCGCGAGCCTTATTGATAGTTATAAACGCGTTGACAATTAGTAGCACAGCAAGTGGTACAAGTAAGTACGCAAGCTTCTTGTTAGGATGAAACTCTGTTAGACGTGCACGAGCTATACCAAGACCGGATATTACCATCCACATAACAAGCATTGAGAACGATAAGGGAACAAGGAGAGAAACGCCAGCAAAGTACAAGAGGGCAACGAAGAGAAGTCCTAGAATGATATGCTCTCTTCCCTCCTTATTCTGTCGATAACTAACGAAGGTGCTATAGAGAGCGGACAAAATAAGTAGGAAGAACGCGAGTAGACCGAAGACACCGATAGTTACAAGTAGTGTACTGACCGTGTCAGACCCTTGAAGAAACTCGTACCCAAAGAACTGTGAGTTAATGACATCTTGCGGGCGGTGGAGCTGCCAAGCACGAGAGAAGTTTCCAGGGCCTATGCCGAAGACACCGTCATCAAGAAGAACACTTTTACTAACCAAGAGGGTACTCTTTAGGTTAGGTCGAACACTATTTTGCGTTGACAAAGTAACGGCCCAAGCAACAAAGAGTAATCCAGTTATGAGGATAAAAACTTTATACCTCTTTTTAAGAGTCGCTTTCTTAACATAAAAGAATGATACAGCTGCAAAGAGACCGATATATGCGGCAAAAGATACAGAACTAGTAAAGCCACCAAACATAGTGCGAGCAAACTCGAGAAGCACCCCACCAAACATCAAAGCGAAGACGAACACAAGCGCAGAGAGGCTGAGAACTCCAAGTATGATAACCTTTAGTTTATGGCGCAACTGCTCTGGAAGAGCTCGGACCAAGTACATGACTGCCGGAAGTGAAAGTAAGGCAACACCTGAGAACTGATTAAGTCCATCACCGAACAAAAGAACCTTAGGTGAGGCCGAAAAAGCTACGGACAGGAGAACAGCAAAGGAGAACGCAAAGTAAGAAATAAATTCTAGCTTTGAAACAGTGTGCCAAGTTCGAGTTATGAGAGCGCTTCCAACATATGCTCCGAGTGCAAGGGCTATGAGAATCATCATAGCTATGTGATATGTCGCATCCCCTGAAAAACTGGTCTTAGGGATGAAAAAAAGTGGGGCAGCTAAAACAATCAAAACAGTGGTGTACTGGTAGATGCGTGTTAGTAATTTTGTAGCTAGTTTCATAAACTTTTATA
>CAYXWO010000019.1:0-9817 GCA_964468825.1 uncultured Candidatus Saccharibacteria bacterium
GGACGCTTTCGTACTGGCTCTAACCCTTCAAGAACTTGAATTGATTCTGCTCCGTATGCTGCTTTTTTTGCAGTTGGTTTTTCTTGTTTTGCTGCCATGTAGTATTAGAAATTAGTCCTTCAATTATAGCATTTTAAGTAGTAAAAAGCGAGTGGATAATCGGCGATATTACCCTTATTTTTCAAGGTATTTTAGGTGTATTTTTTAAGTTCTTCTACAAAAAGGTCGTTACGTTCGTATTCGTTGTTAAAATACTTTGAGAATGACGCAAAGCCTGGGCTAAACAAGATAATATCCCCTTCTTTTGCTATAGTAAATGATTCCTTAATGCAGTCTTCCAGTTTTTCAAAAAGATGCTTTTTAGGAAGTGAGATGCTGTCTGTACCTGTCCCCGCCAAATAAACGACATCTTGTGTGTGCCCTTCTAGATACCTCTCATACTCATCTTTTGGTAAACCTTTATCGGCGCCACCTGTTATTACAATTGGTTTTTTACCAAAAGTCTCTTCAATTGCTTTTATACCTGCTACAACTGCATCTCCAGTTGTAGCATTGTTATCATTAAACACACGAACATCATTGAAGAGACCCATATCTTCAAGACGACCGTCAACGGCCTTAAAGGTTGCTATGGCACTATCCACCTCCTCATCACTTAGACCGCACTGCACTGCAACCTCATATGCAAGACCTGCAGCCATCTCGTTATGTGAACCAATTAGCTTCATGCTTATCTTTCTCGGAGAAGCTTCAACTAGGCTCTGTCTTTTGTCTCTCTTTAATATCTCGTCTTTTGCTTGTGGACTAGTGATGAGCACATCATATTCGTTTTGATGTCGATATATATTTGCCTTATCATTAAAATATAACTCTTTATCATTCTTGTAGTAATTCATATGGTCATCCATAAAACTTGTGAACACAGCAATGTGCGGAGAAATTTTCATATCACCAAAGCCTTGTAGTTGCCAGCTGTCGAGCTCAAGCACAAGGTAGTCTCCATCTTCCACTTCATCAAGTAATGGTAAGTTAGCCACACCACGGATATTGCCACCTACGTGGGTCCGCATTCCATGCTCCTTAAGAATATGTGCTACGAGTTGCGTGACAGTACTTTTACCTCGTGTTCCTGTTACCCCTATAATAATGATGTCCGGCAGAGTTTGCATAATAATTGACACTACTTGTGCGGCAGTCATATACACCGGCACACCATCTTCTTTTGCATGAAGTATATATTCGCTGTCATATGGAACCCCGGCTGATTTTATTATAAAGTCTCTCTTTTCAAAGTCTTCCATTCTATGCTCTCCTAGCCGGAGAATAATATTACTGAGTCCATCTAATTCTTTAACTGATCTATCGAGCTGTGCTTCATTTTTCTTGTCTGTAACAATAACCTCATCGCAATGTGTCGCTAGAAAGCGAGAGTCCCCAACTCCTCGACCGAGTAGCCCTAGTCCCATAACAGTAACTTTCTTTCCTTTAAAAAACTGTTCGTACGATCCTCTCTTCATATCCTATAAAAAATTCACCTTATTAATCTCTTCAAATGCATTCCCCGCGCCCATGTTCACAATAACAGATTTCTCTTTTTTATAATTATCCACCAAAGAAGTAACATCAGATAATGAGCCCACCTTTTTCGCATTGCCTCCATTTTTATTGACAGCGTCTACTACAATATCCTGATTAATAACTGTATCGTCTTCAAGTCGCGCTTTATAGATAGGGAGGATGTATACCTCATCGACATCACTCAAGACACGCGCAAAATCTGAGAGAAGTACTTTAGTACGAGAGTATAAGTGAGGCTGAAAGAGCATAGCAATATGCCATTCTTCTTGTGGATATTTTTCTCTGAGAGCTTGGTACGTTGCACTAATCTCGGCTGGATGATGCCCATAATCATCGTAGACATCTACGCCATTTTTCGTCTTTCCTTTATATTCCATTCTTCTCCAGGTTCCTGGAAAAGAATAAAGACCTGCCCTAATTTTCTCTTCTTCAAACCCAAGAACACTTAGCAAGCTTATGACAAGTGCAGCGTTTTCTCTATTGTGACCACCCAAGACGCTTAACTTAATTGAATCTTTAGTTACCTCCTCTGTTGTAACATGCTTAGCAGAAGTAGTAAGACTGGTCTCAGTGTGTGTTACAAGGACTCCATTTTCAGAGAGCCTTCCTGTAAAAGACTGGAAGGCACTCTTGATATCCTCTAAGTCTTTATAGTAATCAAGATGGTCTGCATCCACGTTTGTGACAATTATATGTGTCGGATGGAGGTTGAGAAATGACCTTTTGTATTCACATGCTTCAACAATTAGATACTCACTATCACCTGCAATAAAGTTAGTGCCACCTTCGGCGAGCAGGCTACCAACAATGACTGTTGGTAGAATGCCGCAAGCTTTCATTGCGTAATATGTCATCGCAGTTGTTGTTGTCTTACCATGAGTTCCGCAAATTGCTATGGTAGTCTTCTCCTTCGTTATCTCACCGAGTGCTGCTGGGTACGTCATCAATTCTAATCCTCGCTTCTTAGCTTCTTCATATTCTGGATTATTCTCTGGCACGGCAATAGAGTAGACAACTCTTACCACTCCTTCACCAACATGAGAAGCATCATGACCTTTATAAAATACAATCCCTTCTTTCTCAAGGGCTAAAGTCAGATCAGAGACAGTATTATCAGAACCAGAGACGTCATGACCTTGTGATTTATAGTACCTGGCAAGGGCAGAAAGCCCTATCCCTCCAATTCCAATACAGTGAATCTTCATATTCTAAGTTGTACCAAAAAAGACTCCTAAATGCTAGTATTAGTAGATGATCGCAATTATTTTAGCAGGAGGACGCGGAACACGCATGGCGCCATTAACTGACACATTACCTAAACCAATGCTTAAGGTTCTTGATAAGAATTTATTGGAATGGAAGCTAGAGGCACTCCCTCAAAATGTAACAAAAATAGTGTTCGTTGTTGGATACTTAGGAGAAAAAATACGTGAACACTTCGGATCATCTTGGAAAGGAATCCCAATAGAATATGTTGAGCAAGGAGTCTTAGACGGAACAGGTGGCGCGATTGCATTATGTGAGCATCTGGTAGAAGACAGGGCCCTCATCATGATGGGAGATGATATCTATGATGCTAGAGACCTCGCAACATTAGCGCAACATCCGTTCTCTATGCTTGTCATGGATAAAGGTGAGGAAGCCAGAAGTATTAAGGCAGGGAAAGTCGTAGAAAAAGACGGGCTGTTCCTTGGATTAAATGAAGGCTTTGCTCAAACAGGAATTGAGACTACGCTCATAAATGCAGCAGCGTATACAATATCTAAGCCGTACTTTTCTTATGAGAAAGTTAAGTTTAGTGAAAAAGAGTATGGACTACCTCATACGCTCGCCAGTGTTGCCAAAAACCACCCAGTACACGTAATCAAGACGACTGAATGGATACAGGTCACAACACCAGAGTGCCTAGACAAGGCTGCAAAAGAAATTACACAGAAGGCTTCTCAATAAATATTGCCTTCCCTCTCCAGTACTTCTCTAAAGTCTCCACATCACATGTGCGATGCACCCCCCTATCCCTTTCGGTAGACTCGCTTTCATGATAATAAAAATTGGAAATTGGCGCACCTTCATCTTTAGTGGTTGTCTCAAACCCAGTGAGCACTATAATATGAAAACGCTTTTGTTCTAAAACCCTCTTCTCAACTGAAACTATAACTGGGTTTCCTTTTTTCAGACACGCTATAATCTCATCAAGATTATCAAGTCCTTCTTTCCTGTGCGCAGCAAGCCCAAGTTCTTTAGCTTTCATCACTAGGTAATCGTGAATCCACCCATTCTCCATGTCATACCCACCTCTTTCTTTGCCTTCATTACAAAGAGCGAGAACGTCTGGAACAGTTACATTATAAAATTCAACAACCTCTTTAAAAGCAGTGGCCCCACATGCCCTGATCATCCAGAAAGGATCCTGAACATCAATAAACTGAGAATAGTAAGGCACGTCTAATTTCATATAAAAAGTATACCATTCCAGGATGTAACAAAAGAAAGCGCGCCGCAAAGCGGCGCGCTTAAACTCTGCTCGGATCACTGTGCAGGTTCACAGATATACCAGCAACCCTTTCTCTCAGATGACTGCGCAAGAGAGATGGATACGCTCATGCTCTCCGGGTCGAAGAGCATTGAATAGGCTTGGCTTCCCACGTGCCAAAGACAACGAATAACTTCTGTGCGAGACGCCTCTGTCTGAGCGAGAAAGTCGAGGAACGCAAGCGGATCAAGCATCTTCAACCGATACTTCTTGAGCAAGTCTCTGTATGCACCGAGCTTCAACCCATCTGGAAAGCTAACGAGGTAAACCGTCCTTTCTCCAAGTTCGGCATTGGGGTACTTAGCTTCACCGATAACGTGGCGAATGGAGCGATCTTTCAGGCGGGAAAGCTTCTCAGGAAGAGTACTGGGCAGCGCTTTGACCCTCCCTGCCAGCTTGAATCCCTGGCGTGTCACCCGTAGCTCATTTACCAGCTTGCTCACCATTCGGCGATGAAAATGTAGGAAAATCAGTTCCAGAATCTCAGGATTGGCCTGAGCAAGCTCTAGTCTCAGACCCTGTTCGACATCCTTTAGGAAGGTGTCGATCGCCTGTTGTTGGTTGTATGCCACAGAAACCCTCCTTGTTTGATAACGAACAAAGATTTAATACTACATCAAATAACCAAAAAGTAAATTATTATCTCACCTCCCACCCTTTTTCTTTAAGTGCTGCATATACCTTCTCTGCAACTTGGTTTGCCTCGTCGTCTGTGAGAGTCTTTTCATGAGATTGAAGGACCATACGAAAAGCAAAAGATGTCTTCTGTGTTCCGTCCTCAAATGTCTTTGTAAAGGTATCAAAAGCATCTACTCGGACAACCAATTCATCCTTGTGTGCATCAACAATAGAGAGCACTTCTTCCCATGACACAGTACTTGGCACCCAAACCGCAATGTCACGCACTATGTGTGGGTAAGGTGAAACACTCTGATAGCGAGTGATACTAGACCCCTGACGTAACGGCGTAAAGTCTTTTGGTTCATCAAGTTTGTCTATAAGATCATCAAAATTAATTTCTACAATATACGGCTTACTAGATATAGTGTCATAAGAAAAGTCTGG
The DNA here is from genome assembly GCA_964468825.1 of uncultured Candidatus Saccharibacteria bacterium. Taxonomy (GTDB): domain Bacteria; phylum Patescibacteriota; class Minisyncoccia; order Phycocordibacterales; family UBA5272; genus UBA11704. Next base: position 5,177 of record CAYXWO010000019.1, read on the forward strand.
AATATGAAGCTCTCGCTTAATTTCAGAAAAGAGCATGTCAACTTCTTCTGAGAATGACGTTTTCTTAGCTCCGTCATCTATGGCTAAGCAAAAGTGTCTTTCTTCTTTCCCATCTTTGAAAATATTCCCGAATTCAAAAGTGCGGATAACTTTTTCGCCAAAAAGCGGCGCATTATTTAGATTCACAGAAAAAGCAGCCTTCATCCCATTTGCCAGATCAGAACGTAGGAGCTCCTTATCTTCAGCGAGCCCCTTCTTTAGTCTCACTTCGCCAACGTTCCCAAAACTATATGTCATTATCTCTGAGAAACCATTATTAAAGAGAAGGTCTCGTATTTTATTTTCGTAATATAATCTCTTGTTAGCGAGACCGGTGACTCCGTGTAATTGTGGTAATACTGGCGTAAGAAAATTATAACCAATGATACGCCCAATCTCTTCTGCGAGGTCTTCCTTGATACGAATATCAAGTCGGACGGAAGGCACTCTTACTACATATCTCTTCTCGTTCATATCCTCTACTATTCTCCCGTACCCCACTACTACCCTATTTGCCAAATGCTCGTCGAGCGCCTCTTCTACCACCATGTTTTTATCCTTAGTTGCATGCACCACTTTTCCATCTCCTATGTAAAGCGACACATGATTAACCCCCTCTGCAACTTTTGTACCTTTCAAGAAACCTATTGTCTCATACCTAACTGTATCTCCTCCTGAATTACTAAAAATAAGATCTCCGAACTGTAGAGATTCTTTCGAAACTCTTTTAGAAAAAATATATTTATCGATTGAAATGCTCGGCATCCAGACTCCTTTATAGAGATAACTCACTAGCGAAGAGCAGCTAAAAGTAGTAGGCGCATCATATCGCATGCTTGCATCCCACTTATATCCAGCACCGAGGAGGTGTGGGTACTCATCTTTAATATACTTTGCTGGAATTATTTCTTCGTATGAAAACGAAAGCTGTTTAAGAGTTTTCTCTATGAGTTCATCGTCATACTCTGTACCCAAAATAGCATTAAGCTCAGCTCTTGATATGCCTACATAGTATGGAACATCCTTCTTTGGATAGACATCAGCCACGTCACTCTTTTTAACATTAGGACATAGTTCTTTAATCAAGTTAGCTGTCATGTGAAGACCTTCTGATACCAAACTGTTAGCTATTCCATTCTCAAACCGCTTAGAGGCGTCAGTGCGTATACCATACTTTTCAGATGTCTTACGAATAAGAGTAGGCTCGAAATTAGCACTCTCTAGAATAATACTGGTTGTATCTGCTTGTATTCCACTATATTTACCCCCCTTAACACCGGCGAGACCTAGCACTTTTTCGTCATCCGCTATAACTAATGTCTTTTCATCAAGTGACAGCTCTTTATCGTCCAGTGTTACCAGCTTCTCACCACTCTTAGCATAGCGAGCAGAAAGAGTGCCTTTAATGCTTCGCGCATCATATGCATGCATCGGCTTGTTGAGTGAGAACTGTACATAGTTAGTAATGTCAACAATAGTATTAATACTGCGCTGACCAATTGCCTCTAATCTCTCCTTTAGCCACACAGGACTCGGACCAACTGTGACGCCGTCTATTTTCATCGCCATAAAACGAGTACACGCCTTTTCATCCTCTATACTCACAAGTGGTGAAAGAATGGTGGCATCTAAAAATGTATCATCTATGCGAACTTCTTTTTCTTTGTTAAAAGTGAGACCGAGGGAGGCACAGAGTTCGTATGCCATACCATGATGACCAAGAGCGTCATGAGCTCTATTTGGGAGAACTTTTATGTCAAAGACTGTATCATTAGGAAGCTTTACTACTTCTTCTACCTCAAAGGCTTTTCTGTTAAGTGTTTCGACTATTAACCTATCGCTGAAAGCATGATTTATCAAAACCTCGTTTCCAAAATCAATATCAATATAATCCTGTAACCATTTTTTAGAAAATTTCATATCTAGAATTGATTAACGACACGAAGATCGCCGCTATAAAGTAGCCTAACATCGTCTAATCCATACTTGAGCATTATCATACGGTCTATTCCACAACCAAAAGCAAATCCGCGATACTCATGCGGATTAATACCGCTTGCTTCTAGAACTTTTGGATGCACCATCCCCGCACCACCGATCTCTATCCAACCAGTTTGTTTACAAATAGTACAGCCTTCACCCTTGCACTTAAAACATTGCATATCTACTTCGTTCCCTGGTTCAACGAATGGGAAGTAACTTGAACGGAGACGAACAACCAAGTTGCTACCAAAGAAATCAGAGAAGAACTTTTCAATAACGCCAATCATCATAGAAAGTGATGCGTCTTTCCCAACATAGAGCATCTCTACCTGGTGAAACTGTGCTTCATGTGTAGCGTCAGTTGCCTCATTACGAAATACTTTTCCTGGGCAACATATAGCAAGCGGAAATTGTCTTCCTTCTTTTACCCACTTCTCCATAGTGCGAATCTGCATATTGCTCGTATGTGTTCGCAGCACATACCCAGTTGTATCACCGAACTTATCTACCCCCTCTTTGTCTTTAATCCAAAAGGTGTCCTGCATATCACGTGCTGGGTGATCTTTTGGGACGTTAAGTGCGTCAAAGTTATGCCACTCATCCTCAAGCTCTGGCCCATCAACGGTGTGGAACCCCATAGAAGAAAAAATCTCCGAAATCCTACCAATTGCAAGCGGTACTGGATGTATATGTCCTCTCATTTTCTTATCATACCAAATTTATCCTCTCTTAAAAAGAGATATCTCTACTGCTTTGTATCCTGAAGCACCCATTCGTTTCGACGCTTAGTGAAGGTATCAAATATTGCCTTAGCTATAAAGAACGGAACAAAGACTGGGTACAAGAAAAAGAAGAATGGGAAGTTTTTATACAGCTCTTGCTTATCGTCAGACAAGATATTGCCGATGTATAGTACCGCAAGGAACATGGTGAGCATAACCATAATAGTGAACCCCATCACAGTCGTATTAAGATAGAAGAAATCAAAACTAGGAAACTGTGGGTGAACCCCGACCGTTAACCACTGATCAACACGTAACCAAATAACTTTCAGTAGATTATAGAGAGCAAAGAGAGAGGCGTACAGTCCATAGAACATAAAAAAGAATGCCATAGGGAGAGTAAACATACCGAAGTTACCATACTTTTTCTTAAAGAAAAGCTCTCTGTAGTCGAGTGCATTTTCTAAGAAACCTCTCGCCCAGCGTAAGCGTTGGTAGAAAAATCCTTTTGCAGATGCTGGCCCTACTGTGTACACCAATGCCTTATGTGAATTCATTATCTTAAGATGATTCTTATGCATGCGCAAAGTAATTTCAAAATCTTCAGTATTGTGAGCCTTTTTATAGCCACCTAATGTGCCAAAAACCTCTTCGCGTTTAAAAATAGAAAATGGCCCCGGCGTTACCTGAATAGCATCTAGTGAACCAAAAGCCTTTCGTAAGAAAACTCCCATAAGATACTCGATGGCCTGCATTCTCTGTATAAAAGTACTTGGATTACGAATATGAATACACGGTGTAACAGCCATTGCTTCCTTATTATGTTCAAAGTAACCAACAATATTAGCTAAAGCATTTGGTGCTACGAATGAATCTGCATCAAGACATCCGAAGAGCTCTGACTTTGAGAGTTCTAAAGCTTTGTTCACAGCGTGATGTTTACCTTGTTTTGTTTCAATAAGAACTTCCACATTTTCTGGATACTTCTTTTTGAAAGTTTGCGCTATTTCTTGTGTATTATCTGTACTATTATTGTCTACTACAACTATATGAAGCTTTTCCTTTGGATACTCTAGTGCCATAAGAGACTCTATAGTGCCCCCTATAGTAGAGGCCTCATTCCAGCACGGAACCGCAATGGTGACACTTGGGTATCTGCTAATAGAGAGATTCTCTTCGTTCTTGATTTTTTTCTTATTTTCAAAAAGTGAAACGAAGAGCAGTATCTGGAAGTACATCGAAAGAAACAAGAACGGGTACATGAGTGCCGAAAGAAAGGACTCGATCATAGGTTACTTTTTCTTAGTTGTCGTAGCCTCAGTAGACGATGAGGTAACAACTTTTACACTTGCAGGCAAGAGAGCTTCTAGTTCTTCTATGGTTTTAAAGCCTGCATACAACTTGTCCTCTACGATAAGTGCAGGAAGAGCTTCGTCTATTTTATAAATCGCCTTAAGAGAATCAATAACAGAAAGGTCTAAGTCGTAGTCAAAAGAGTACACACGAAGCTCTGGGTACATCTGCTTAAGACGGGTGAGAACATACCCCTGTCTTCCGCAATCTACACAGTCTCCCTTATTGGTATAAAAATAAATTACGAAAACAGACTTTTTAGCTTGCCCACACTTTTCTGCTAGCTTCTTGGACAGAAGATAGTCTTTTATCTGAAGGAGTGAGTAATATTTTTTAAGATAGACCACAGTAGCATCATCACTCCCTCTCTCTCCTTCTGTATGTGAGAGCTTCTCACCTAGCTCTGATAACTGCTCAGAGAGCATCGTTTCATTAACATTAGAACATGGGATTTCTTTTAGGAGGTCGAACTGTGTCTCACTCGAAAGGATGTCTATAGCGATTGTGTCCTGTATTTCTTTTACATTCTGAGTGCGCATACTAG
>CAYXWO010000020.1:0-9616 GCA_964468825.1 uncultured Candidatus Saccharibacteria bacterium
AGGATTTTTAAGCTACTTAAAAATTACAGGAAAATCCTTTAGAAACCTATACTAATGAGTATATCAGACTTTTTTTAATTAAAAGTCAGAAACATCTTGCCATGAGGATAACACAATAGAAGGGCTGCTTGTCGAGAGGATAACCTGAACGCGCTTTACCAGAGTCCCATAATTGCCAGTAGAATTAATGATTACTGAGGTAGAAGGCTTAGAAATAGAGTAAGAACAGCTTCCGGTTCCAAGAGTTAGCGCAGAGGTTCTTGCAGTTGTTGCAGTCTCTAGAATAATCTGAAGCGCCTCTTCTACACAGGCTGTGGCAAGTACCCTAGCTTGACCTGACTGCTGCAGACTAAGTTCAGTCTTAGAACTTGTAATCCCTTGAGAGATAACAGACACCATAACTGCAACACCAAGCGCGCCCATTAGAATCACTGACATCAGTGCTATGTACCCTTTATTATATTTTTTTAGAAGAATCTTCATCTTTATTTATAAGATTTATTGTCTCAGTGTAGCACTACCACTGAAGGTCTTAGTATAAGCATACTCCTGTTTGGGGCTACCTGATCTATAAGAAAGTGTGTACCTTATACGAACTATCCTATCCGTCGAGCTAGCAGATGAAACATTCTCAAACAGCACAGAACTCACAGAAATACGTGAACTAGTGAGAGGCACACTCACCCCACCAGCTTCACGAATAAATAGAGTTGAGCTACTCACATCAAATACGGTCGGACTAACAAGCGGAGACTGCACGGTGATAGATAGTGAGCTACTGCTATTGCCCATCGTAGGAATATCCACGCTCTTTGCATTTCTAATAGTTGAAGTAATAAGATGCATAGTAAAGAAGCCTTGCTGGTTGACCTCTGTAATAGCCTGACTTTTGACACGAGATGCGAGTAAGTATGAAAACATTGAGGAAAGAGAGAGCAGAAGGACCGAGCAAATAGCAACGTAGAGTATCATCTCTACGAGCGTAAAACCTCTACTGTATTTGTTTTTTATTGATGCCACCATGCGAAAGAAAAAGGTGAGGAAATAGTCTGAGGCAGCGTAGTCTCTACGGCTGTCGTGAGTGGATTACTCCACTGGAATGATCCATTACTTGCCAAGGTTAGTCGTTTTATGTGGAGGTCGCTTGCACTATCTGATGTGCCGAACATGAGCATGTTCTGATCGATCGGACTCATTTGTATGTCCATATACCCACGACCAATTGCCATAAGTGGGGTGGGTGCAAAGTCTGACTGTCTAGTGAATGTGCCACCATTACCTACGTACCAGTTAATATTCTGCGAGTTAAGGTCAGAGTAGACTATAATAGACCTAGTAGCTGAAGCTCCTACTAACCACCCAACTGCAACTAATTTAGACCCTGTAAATGGCACATTACAAGAAGTATCTGCATTAGCGGTGTTAGTCCATGTACTTCCATTCCAGTAACCTAGCTGCAAATCTCCTCCTGCGTTCCCTATTGAAGCAAAAACCATTTCGTTTGTATTTGGATTAGCAGACAAATCTAGGTTAGTAGCATCATCAGAAAAAGTTGATGGGGTGGTAACTGACCCCCACGTACACGCAGCAATACCGCCGGTGCATCTTCTATACCTTACGCCATTTGTGCCATTTGATCCGTTACCATTTCCCCATACGAGCATAAGGTTCCCAGAAAGAGACTCATATTCTAGGTCAAAGTTCTCCACGTCATGGGATGCAGACACTCTCTCGACATTATTGTCGGTGACTGCGCCTGGCTCGTTAACAAATGAAGAGCCATTCCAGATTATAGCTGATATATCATCACTTGTGTCTACCCACGACATAGCGATTAAGTTAGAGCTTGCTCTCTTGTCTGAAGCTAACTTTACATACATGATGTCATTCGAAGTTCTGGCTGGGTTAAAGAGACTTTCACCTGACCAACTCGCAGCCCCGCACCCTGAATCACCAGGTTTCGTCCTATACCCAAGCTGGCTAAACACATGTTGGCCTTTACTGTACACAACGAGGGCATCTCCGGTGCTCTTTTCATACGCAATATCGAATCTATGACGGTTCCCTACCCCTCCTGAAGGAGCTCTAAACTCTTCATTCCAATTAGCACCATCAAAACACATAATTGTAAGAGTCCCTGTCGAATCGTAGTACCCAGCAAATGCGATATGCCGGTTTGGTGCAGTGCGCACTATCCACGTCGGACCAACGGTAGCTACGAACGTACCTGTTTCAGCAGAAAGCAGGTCTGTTACTTTATTATAACTTCTATACTTAGGCACGTTACTACCATCTCCGTAGATGAGAACATTTGCAATATCTAGTCCACCTCCTACTATAATCTGCTCATTAGTTAAGTTACATATTTTGCTGTCTCCAGAAAATACAGTAATTGAACCATTAGTAAAGCAGTCCCCACTATACGTAAGGTTATAGTTTGGGTCGTAGTTCTCCGTTATGATATATGTCCCTGAATTAACCGGTGTCGGACTTCCAAGAGTAACTGTTGTTGATCCAACTTTATATGGAGCAAAATCTGCAGTTGTTTTTGTTCCACCATGGTTGATAACTGTTTTGTTAATAGTAATATAGGACTGCTTTTCTTCGTTAGTTATAGTGCACACTAGTGCACTCCCTGTTGCCGTTACCACTACTTGACCAGAAGCATTACAGTCACCGCTAAAAGTCTGATTGTATCTAGCGTCTACTGTTTCGGTAACATTATAAGTACCGGGTGGAAACATCGTAGACGAAGCAAGAGTAACAGTCGTCGTCCCAACACGATAAGGTGCAAAGTTACTCGTTGTTAAGCTTAAACCTCTGTTAATAAGAACTTTATTTACAGTTATACCAAGTCCAGGGTTAAGAATCGTCTTCCAGTTCGCTACTCTCCCAGAGAGAGAAACTGTGCCTGTACGAGAAGGCGTCTGCTGCCAAGTAACGGTAACTGTCGTGTCTTTTCTATGTGCTCCAACATTGGTAATCGTAACTGCACGAGTATATCCGTCCATAGTATCCTGACCTGGTATGAGATTCCATGTGCCACTAGCGTATGAGAGGCCATATGTTCCTGCAGTTAGGCTATTAAAATTAGCATTCTTAATACTACGAAGAGCCTCTTGCCCTTCTTCTGCATACATCACAGCTCTTGAGCGATTACCTGATAAATGAGAAGACTCGATGCCGTAATAAAAAACACCTGAGAACGCAGTGAGTAAGAGCACAAAAAGCGCTGTCGATAAAAGCACTTCAACGAGAAGGAACCCTCTTGTCTTAGTAGCTAACCATTCCTTTTTGATTGATAGTAACATTTCTTGTGTCGCCGTTATTTAAGATAAAGGTTGAGGTACCAGTTGTTGATGGAACACCGCTCCCTTTTTGAAACACAACCTCACTTAACCCAGAGAAACCTATCGTCGGCGCAAGCGTAGTACTCTCATCTACATTCTGGTCTCTTGTTAAGTAACTAGCTCCTTTAAATAGAAGTATACTCGAGGAACTGACCTTAACCCCCCAAGCACTATCCCCATCCTGAGCGATAGACATGAACTGGGCACGTCTCATCGTCTGAGCGAGGGTCATCGTTGTTTGGTCTAGCTCATTTCTATCTAAGTAAGTTCTATAGAAAGGAATAGACATCGAAGCTATCATGCCAAGGAGTACGACCGAGAGCAGAACTTCTGTTATAGTGAACCCTTTTGGTGAGCGCATATAATTATTGGAATTGATTAAGCCCGCCTACTAGACTATAGATTGGAAGGATCACAGCAAACGCAACTGTAACCACCCCTGCCCATACGATGACGAGTAGTATCGGTTCCATGATGATAGTTAGGTTTTTAGTTGTCTGGTCTGACTTAGCCTCGAGTACTTGCCCGACTTTCATCAATGTTTTCACAAGGTTACCTGATTGCTCACCTGAGACAACGAGCTGCTCCACAGACTGAGGTAGTATCTTTCGTATCTTCGTGTATGACTCAAAGCTTTTTTGGAACGAATTTCCCATATCAACCGACTCTCTCAAGTGAGCATAAAATCTCTTATATCTAATAGTCTCTGTCGCGTTTTCCAGTGACTCAATAGCTCTTGTTATTGGAAGACCGGCGTCTAAGAGAGTGCCGAGAAGATATCCGAATCTTGCCACCTCAATCTCACCCATGAGTGTCTTAATACCTGGGATCGAAAAAATAATATACTCTCCTATTATCTTTGTTTTTTTGTAGACGAAGACAACATAAAATATAGCGCCTATTACCATCATCCCTAGCGGGACAGCGATGAGGCCGTGCTCGTTAAGAAATTCTCCGAACGCAATAAGAACTTTGGTAATGAGCGGTAGGTCGAGCTTTAGGTCGGTAAAGATTTTAGCAAGCTTCGGAAGAATAAGCCATGAGATACCAATACCGATAAATGCAGTGAGGGAGAGTACGAATATTGGGTACATGAGCGCAGACTTCACCTTTCCTTTGAACTCTCTATCCTTCTCTTCCTGCATCGCAATCACTTTCAAGTTATCTGCGAGCTTACCAGACTCCTCTCCAAGACGAATAAGTGAAAGTGTATACCCGCGGAAAAGTTTAGTCTCAGTAAACGCTTTCCATATTGGTGACCCTGCTTCAATGTCTTCCATCACTCGATTGAGGATTTCTTTCATGCGATCATCTTTAGTCTCTTTCACAACAGAACGCAGTGCTTCAGTAATCGTCATACCAGAAAGTACGAGCATACTAAGATTTTCGATGAAGTGATCGCGCTCTTTAGAAAGGCCAAAGGTTGAGATGGCTTTTCGTTCCACCTTCTTTCTTTCTATCGGTGTTGCCTTTACGGGCGCAGAAATATCTGGGGCATTTTGCGGACGCTCAGTTGACTTTTCTTGCTCTTTCTTTTCCTCTTTGGGTTCTGCTTTTCTCTCTTCAGTCTTAGTTACCTGGAGTGTCTCTTCCTTCTCTCCCTCCACTGGATTCCTGGTGTCTTTCTTTTTTGGCTTTTCTTCTTTAGTTATTTTTTTAGATGCTATTGTCTTAGACATAGGATTATTTTGGAGCTTTCCCTCTTGCCTTTAGCTTAGCCTCGGCTTTGTCTTCAGTCACTTTATCTGGTGGAGGGGCAATACGAACCAACTCTTCAATCGAGGTAACGCCGTTCTTTACTTTTTCTAGTCCATCGTCAAATACAGAAGTCGCACCTTCCTTGCGAGCCAGTTCCCATATCTCCTGAGCTGACGGATGCTTAATGATAAGCTCTTGAAGATTAGGAGTTATCTTAATCACTTCGTAGATTGAGGTTCGCCCCTTGTAACCAGTAAAGCCGCATGCCTCGCACTTCTTCCCCTCATAAAGGGTGATAGCCTTACTTCCTAAGTGTCTAGCCACACCCTGTAACTGAGGAGTATCGAAGTCAGAAGCATTCTTTACCACACTCACCTTACAGTGCTCACATATCTTGCGGACGAGTCGCTGTGCCACGATAACATTAAGGGTCGAAGAAAGGAGGAACGGCTCTATTCCCATATCAAGAAGTCGAGGGACCGCGGTTGCTGCGTCGTTTGCGTGGAAAGTTGAAAGTAGCATGTGACCTGTTAGGGCTGCGTTCACAGAAATTTCTGCGGTCTCAAGGTCACGTATTTCACCCACGAGAATAATGTCTGGGTCTTGTCGCACGATAGCACGCAACCCACGAGCAAAGGTGAGCCCTGTTGCTTGGGTTACCTGAATCTGGTTAAGTCCTTGTACCTTATATTCCACAGGGTCCTCGACGGTGGTGATGTTCGTATCTGGCGTGTTAAGCATCTTAAGAAGCGAGTAGAGGGTTGTTGTTTTACCTGATCCAGTTGGCCCAACCACGAGAATCATTCCGAATGGTTTTTCTGAGGCCTCACGGAGAAGCTCTTGATTCTTCTTAGATAGACCAAGGTCATTAAACGTAAGCCCTTGTACATACGAGCCGAGAATACGGAGCACCACCTTCTCCCCTTCTACGATTGGCACAATAGAGGTACGCATGTCTACTGAGATGCCGAGCTTGCTATCATAGTGGAGCGAACCGTCTTGAGCTGCATAGTGTTCGTCAATGCGAAGAGCGCTCTTTACCTTGATACGGTTAAGAACGTTTTCGTAGTTTTCCTTTGGAAGGTTACCTGCTTCGTGGAGTACGCCATCCACACGGAAACGAATTACCACAATCTTAGCTTGTGGTTCGAAGTGGATATCAGATGCTTTATATGTGAGAGCATCATCAAAGATTTCTTCTAGGATTTCTGGAGCGACTCTGTCACTCTCTTCAATAATCTTTTGGAACCTAGTATCAAGTGGCTTCTGATAGTGAACGAAGAAACTATTAATATCATCAGACAAAGAGTAGGAGATATTTATCTTCCTCCCTTTAAATAATTCTTTAAGTTCTTTTTCAAGTCCTTCTAGTTGAGGGTTATCCGTCGCAATGATTACTTCTTTCTCGTCATTGTTATCGAACAGTACGACACGCAGTCTCTTGGCTACTTCCTCTGGAATGATGCGCACCTGATCTGCAGTAATCGCCGCTGAGTTGAGGTCAGCGTAAGGCACCTTAAAGCTCTCTGCTATCGCCTGACCAACAATATCGCTGTTGACCACACCGTCACGCAAAAGTGCATCAACGAAAGAAATTACCCCCTTCTTTGCCAGGTCTTCAGCCCGCTTAGCGTCTTCCTCGCTAATGTAGTTTCCTTGTATGAGAATCTCTTTTATATTTTGGTTGTCAACGATCATAAGTAGTCAGGGTGTAGTATAAAAATCAAGAAGCCTTCTCCTTTACTTTGGCGACGATGTCACTTATCGAGATATTAGATTTAACAAAATAGTCAGACGCTCCGAGGTCGAAGACTTTTTTCTTGTCTTCTTCTTGGTTGAGATTGGTCATGACAATAACTGGTATTTTCATTTTCTTATCTTTAATGAGAGTGAGAATGCTGAACCCATCGACGCCGGGGATAATAAGGTCGGTGAGAACTGCGTCGAACTTCTCTTTTGAGAGGAGGTCATACGCTTCTTGCCCACTCCCGAGAGCCACAACCGAAAAGCCTTCGTGTTCAAGTTTGAGCTGTAAGGCGTGAGCAAGAGGTTTTTCATCTTCGATAATTAAAATTCTTTTTTGTGTCGTTTCTTTCATGTTGCTACATACAGTAAATACACCCTAAGTGTATCTCAATACTGGGGAAAATTCTAACTAGCTATACACAAACAATCTTCTTTACCTCACCCAAAAAAGTACCGCGGCCATGAGAAGAACTATCGCTACATAATAGAGCGAAGTAATAACGAAGTTAGTCTGATTCTTTAGGTCATAGTGCTTCCCTTCAACTGTATACACCATGTCAATGAAACGAGCACTCACCATAAAACCAACAGCGAGGAGAGCTGATAGACTGAGCGCCACCTTCATAGTCTCTGGCTGTGTAACTTCTAAGACAACTGCGAGCACTGTTGCTATACACGCATGAGCGATGAAAGCGTAGCTCATAATCGTAGTCATGTAGAGCTTGGACCGCTTTGGAAGACTCTCAACTGTGACCCCTTTCCCCTTAAGCCAAAGATTCATGAATAAAAGTGGCGAGTACCAAAGAGCACCGAGCACGTACGCCGCACATGTTGCTAATAGTATTCCCGTAAAAGTTATGTATGGTTCCATATAAGGAGAGTATACACCTTACAGAAACTTCGACCTGTTGGTTACAGACGAGTAAACTCCAGGAAATTAACGAACTAAGAAAAACAATCAGAGCTAATGCTTTGATTGTTTTTCTTACCGATGTGACCCCACGGAGAGTCGGTCACAAGAACACTCGCTTCGCTCGAGAAGCTCTCGCGACCCCTATTCGACTCTCCGCCGAAAGCCAAGCAGTTGGCTTTCTTGGGGTCACAAACAAAAATGGCCCAAGCAGTTTTGCTTGAGCTCATTTTTGTATTTGTGACCCCACGGAGAGTCGAACTCCGCTTACCGGCATGAAAAGCCGATGTCCTAACCGATAGACGATGGGGCCGTCTTTACAGGGTTACATCAGAATGATGTGGTCCAGTGCAGAAAATACTACCACAAAATGTCAGTGTTTTCAATATCACGATATTCCAATAAATATGATATAGTTTTGTCTATAAGGGCGACTAGCTCGAGCAGCTCGGCTGCGAAGATGTCGAAAGTTAGCAAACTTTCGACCCGGTTGGTAGACTGCTCAAACCAGTACATAACCGGCAGGTAGAAAAATAAAAAAAGGGCGGTTAGCTCAGTTGGTAGAGCGCCACATTGACGTTGTGGATGTCAGAGGTTCGACTCCTCTATCGCCCACAGAAAAATAATGAATCAGAAGTAATCCTTCTGGTGATTTATTTTTATGGCGATAGAGGAGTCGAACTGAGATGCTGACGAAGTCCATTTTGTAGTCAAAATGGCAGCATCGAAGCGGGGTCGCGAAATAAGGAGCAGAGCGACTATACTTGGTGACCGACTCCGTAAACTGCTTCATTTTCGTGAGGGGTCGAATAGGGGTCGCGAAGTCTTATATTTTTGTAATCAAAAATAGACTTTGTGACCGACTCCTCTCTTTTTATGCAAACACTTAAACAAGGGCGCGGCTAGTTATTTCGGTTGTCCGTCTGCTGACTCCCGACCCTTTCGTCGAGCTCAAAGCACTCGATTGCTATCTCATCTTCGCTCCTCAATCGTGATGATACTTCTCCCCTTTTAGTATCGAGAGCGCTCTATAGAGCTGCTCTACGAGAATGACTCTTACGAGCATGTGAGGGAAAACAAGTGCGGATAACTTCCAGACATAATTAGCACGCTCTTCAATCTCCTTACTCACTCCGTACGCACCACCAATAATAAAAACCATTCTCCTCACCGAATCCACCATACGGTTCTCAAGAAGTTCTGCAAATGCTTCACTTTTTAACTCTTTTCCCTTTTCATCCAGAAGTACTACATAGTCTTCCTTTTTAAGTAAGCCCATTATCTTTACCGCTTCTTTTTCTTTCGTAGCATCGTGCGGAATAAATATCCACTCAAGTGGGAGATGTCTTAGAATCTTGAGTTGATAATAAGAGATAAGGCTCGAGGTATCATCTGTATGATTTTTCCCAACGCTTACGACGACTAGCTTCATATGCCACTTAGCCTAACTAAACCAAAATGAAAGTGCAAGCGTCACTCTCTTCTTTTTGCTATAATGACAAAATCATGTTACTTCTCGCAATCGAAACTAGCTGTGACGAGACGGCTATCTCCATAGTAAAAAGAGTTAGGGGAAAAAACGTACGCTTTGAAGTATTATCCCATCGCATCCTTTCACAGATTGATCTGCACAAACAATACGGTGGAGTCTTCCCGGCACTCGCTAAGCGCGAACATGCAAAAGCCATCACACAGCTCATTGCAGAAGCTCTAGGAGAAGCTGAAGTCCTAGTAGAAAGAACGAATGCATATCACATTCCAAATGGCGACAGGAAAAAGCTAGAAGCGCTCCTTGAAAAGGAACCTGAGATGATGAGCGCGATGAAAGTTCTCTTTGAAGGTATACAGAAACCTGCAATTGATGCGATTGCTGTAACTGAAGGCCCTGGACTTGAGCCTGCGCTTTGGGTCG
>CAYXWO010000021.1:0-9612 GCA_964468825.1 uncultured Candidatus Saccharibacteria bacterium
GCATTCTCTACCCCAGTCCAGTTAAGGACGGCTCTTTCTCCGTAATCAACGTCAGATGGAACCTGAGGCGTATATGTTAGGGTTCCTATTTTGAGCGCTGATTCACATATTGAACCATTCCAAAGAGTTCCACCAGTACAGTAACCAGTCACACTCGCAGAGCCATGGCCATAGCTGTGATTTTTTAATGTAAAAGTCTGTGTGCCATAGCTAATACTAACAGGCGCACTACCAGCGGGGCTGTAAGAGACAACTAACCCTGTTTGGTTCGTGATATTAGGATTCGTCATGTTAGTACTACTCCAGGAAAGGGTTGCGGGGCATGTTGATTGATTAACACCTATTACGCATGAGGAAACATCGCTACTGATAGACCCAGAGGCAATGGGGACTGTCACTTGCGCAACCTTTGGTCCTTCTAATCCTTGACATGTGAGTGTGTACGTTACAGATGACGGGCTGGGTGGTAGGCCAGATGTGACGATGTTTCCTGAAGCAAGAGGTGAGATAGCTGTTCCGCCATACTGTCCTCCTGAGATGGAACAAGATGTAGCATTTTCTGTGTTCCAAGATAATGTCACTGATTCTGAGGTGTCGATATCTGGAGGTGAAGTTGGCGAGTACGTGAATGAGTTTATTTTCATTATCGGTTGACAGCTGGCACTAGCTGCCACCCACCTAAAGTCTGGCCCGTAAGTACTCTCGCAACTAGTTACCGTAAGAGATGATTGGTCAGAAAGAGATTGACCGTTATAACTATAGCTGCAAGAAAAAGTATAAGGTCCGCCCGGTGTGTGTACGCTGGGGAAGTATACAGAACCAGATGGCGACCCTCCTGCACCTGACCAGATAGCTGTAACCCCGTCAGGTGAAGAAGGGTAGGTGGTGCTCGGGGAACAATTGTTATTCCCATAGATTGACCAAGACAACGTAACAGATTCTCCTTGTGTTATAGTTGCAGAGCCACCCGCAAAGGCAACTTTGATCCCAAAGAGGTAAAAAGGTATCAGTATAACTGCTGCTAATTTTAAGAAATGTGATTGCATATTCGTTACAGTATATCTTTTATTTATCTTAATTATATTAGATATCAACATTATTTTTGTACAAAGATTACGACAAGTACTTTCTTTCGTTTGGTCTAATTAAAATTCAGCGGGTATGTCAAAACTTCTTACTGTAAATCTTTTAGTTAAGAGGTGAATAGTATATACTTAGGGAGTATAGTATCTCTTTTTTGGCATAATAATATAAATTCATTCTAAATTAAGAAATGAATCTCTTAACAACAATTACCTCATATATCTTCTCGTTGGATGCTTGGAATGTGCTCTACCTCTGTTTGATTTTCCCTGGGTCCTCTCTTATTGTTTTTACTACTCTTTTCTTGTTACATTGCGCAAGAGGGGAGGGTTACCTTTTTTCAAAGGCTATTTCATATAAGAAAAATTTGTATTATTTTTTTATTAGGCCGATAGTGAGTATTGGGTTCGGGGTTTTGCTTTTCTTTATATTGCAGCATTTTAATGTTATACGCGTAGTTGTATTTCAAGATAATTATTTTTTTCAAGCAGTTGTTCTCTTTTTTTCTTTTGAATTTTTACTTTTTTTCTTTCACATGAGTACACATGACATCAAACTCTTTTCTTTTATGCATAAACAGCATCATGCACTAAAAAAACTTTACTTTACTAATAGTGTTGAGGAGTCATTATTATTTGAGCTAGTTATTGTCGGACTCTACGTACTTTGTTTTTATATAATAAGCGCACCACTGAGTGTTGTGGCATTAGTTATTGTTTTTTGGAAGACACTGCTTGCAGTTACGCATCACCATGTTCCATTTTCTTATGGTATTTTAGATTACGTTTTTGCATCTCCATTTTTGCACCATGACCACCATAAAAAAGTTGGTGTATTTTATGGATTAACTACGTCGTTATTTGATCACATCTACCGCACAACAAGTAAACATAGTCGCAGCGAAGATACTTTATCAAAGTAAGTTATGCTTAGCAGGTCCTTTCTAAGTAAAATACAGTACTTTTTTATAATGGTACACACCTATCGGTTACATGTTGCAGCTGTATACGTTCTCGCTTCTTTTTTGTTTGTACATTTATTTCATGGACTGTCATATAACAGTGTTATCGTGGTTCTTTGCTTTAGTTTTTTATGTGTAGGAGGTTATCTTATTAATCGTTTTTTTGACAGGGCGGCGGATAGTGTCAATGAAAAACACCTAGCTGTTATTTCAAAAAATATACTTCATCTAGGGCTTTTATTCATAACCCTACCTTCTCTCGTTTTTTTATTTTCTGGCAGACCTGTGTTGCCGTATCTTTTTTTGGCTTTGCTGACTGTGCTGTATAGTACCTCACCAAGATGCTTGATTAATATAAGGATAAAAGATATTTGGTTCTTAAAAAATATATACGCTGCTGGTGTTTGGTTCCTGTCGTGGGTGTTTATTATTGCGTGGTATGAAGAGGCAGCTTCTTTATATGATGCTTTTCACGAACTACTACCAAACTTTTTTATAGTGCTCTTTTATGAAGTGCTTTGGGATATTAGAGATATTAAAGGTGACATGGCATTCGGGACAAAAACAGTAGCAACTCTTTTTGGTGAGACGATATCAAAAGGTGTCGCTATGTGCTCTCTCTTTTTAGCGTTTGTTAGTAGTGATTCCGTTGCCAGTCTAACACTAGTGCCACTCCTTTTTTTAATTCCTTATACGATTTTTATTACATCGAAATCACCCAACTATCTCTTTCATCTTGCTATCTATTATCAGATTCTTTGTATAATAGTAGCGTTTATAAGAGGGTAGTGTAAGACAGTGAAGCTGAATCTATCTCGTAATAGTAACATCCAAAGCCTTCTCCTCTACGGAAACCAAAACTAGACAACCAGATGGATTTCTGCCGTACGTTGCAAATACTGCCCTGTTTTGTGATTTTACACGTATTTTACTATCACCTTCACTTCTCCATCCAACATTTGGTGGGAATGTGGTCTCTCTATGGTTTCTAACGGTATCATCATCACATTCTGTTGCTACTACCACAAAATAATAGTTATCACCGTCGCCACCCGCACCGATTCCGGCTACGCCAGCTGCGGCAGCATCAGCGGTACAAGACGTCGCAGCAGAGGAAACGGACGCAGCGGTACATGAAGCACCTGAGCCTCCGCCTCCGCCTCCGCCTGCATTTGCGTACACCGGCGCACTCACTATACTTAAAGAAAAAGAAAAAAGAATAATACTTAAAAGTGAGAGGAAGGAAAAGTGTTTAATGGTCTGCATGATTATTGTTCTAGTATTAGTAATTGTTAATTCGAAAAGTCTTCTTTACCCCAACCGTACTCCGCTATGAGTATATCTTGTAAAGAAAGAGATTTGATACCTAGCACCTTTATGGCTTCTTTATATTCGTTACTTAGGCCGCTGTTTTTCCCTAAAAGATGCTGTAAAGAACCTTTATTTTTTAATTTTACAATACGCGCGATATCGTCACCTAATGTCTCCACTAAAGGGTTTTTGGTACAATTGCTCTCTCCTTTTATATTACAGTACATTTCTGTTAGATAAAGGCGTGTACCTACTGTGTACTCTTCCATGATGTGATTACTGCTCGTTGCGTAAGCATCAGCAAAAGAAATAGCCCTTTTGAATGATTCCTCCACAGTATCTAACGAATACTTTGACGATGTGGCAAGAGAAGATGAGAGTGAGTACATTAAAAAGTAAGTAGGGTTCTTAATTTTCATGTCACTAATAATATTTTCTGGTGTACCGTTTCTTATATTATCATCCTCTTTTATGTACATAAATGCATCTGCTTTTTGTACATAAGTATCAATGTACCCAAAAACTTCAAGTGCTCTTTCTTTACTCACTTCATTTTTTTCTAGCGCACTTTTTAAACGTGCTGCCTCGTAATAAGCGAGGTGCATCCATGGAGCTCCTACGCTCATTGAGGCGTCAGTTGATACTGCGTCACGATATAAATAGTAAGCAATTTCATGATGTTTAATACTCCCGTCTTCAGTAGTCTTTAAGTACTTATTAAGCGGCCCAGAGAGAAGCTTTGTCTCAAAAGGTGAAAACTTTTTACTGGCTATATTTTCAGCTATAAATGTGAGTACGCGTGCCCGAGAAGATTTCGACACGTCATCTCTGCTTAGGAAATCGTGTATGTAGTCTACACTCTTGCCAGGACTCTCATTAAAAGAGGCAATAATGAGCGCTTGCATAGCTTCTTCGCTTATTCTGGAGTTTTTCTTTTTATTTTCCAAAAGCTTTTTTGCTTCATCTAATGCCCGTGTATCCCCAGACTGAATGAGCGCATTAATAGAGGTAATGGTTGGGGAAGTGCTTTCCTTATAGTATCTATAAGCAATATAACTTAGTAAGGAAATAAAAATTATCCCCGATAAAAGAATCTTTCTTAAAATAGTTGAATTTGGTAATACTTGTTCAGGTTGAGTTGTTTCCATAAATATAGCTTTTCCAAAGTATACCTTCTTCATGAGCCGTATTGTAATTGTTTATTCACATATAAAAAGCTAGCCTATTTAGGCTAGCCGGTTCTTCTCCTTTCTGATAGAGTTAGTTTCGTTTTTAAGGGTTGACTCGCAGCAGGAATTCTTTGGCGACCTCTTCCCACTTACTCGTGTGGTCATACAAGTAGTGAGCGTTCCCAAGCCAAATCCTTTCGAGGGTTACAAAGTCATTTCGTCTGCTCTTGCTGTAAGCTCCTCGTATCCAGTCACGCCGCACCTTTGGGAACTTCGGGTCGTTTGATGCGTAGATGATGCGAGCAGGTACGGTCGACAGTCCAAGCTTTGCCCAGTATTCCTCCTCCAGGTAGCTCGCCTCTGATTTGTAGACGCAGTTGGTACAAGTCACGTCCGCTTGAACTAAGGGGCAGATTGCCAAGCCAGGAGCAAAAGCTAGCACCCCTTTGATGGCGTCTTGATGCTTGTACCCAAGGTGAAGTGCGAGGAACCCGCCTTCTGAGTGGCCGCTCAAGATAATGCCCTTTCCTTGGAGAGGGAGTGCGCCGCTTTCCTTAAAGCGGGTATCCGACTTGATGAAAGAAAGCCCGGCATCAAGGTCAAGTGCACCTTCTTCTGCTACGTTTGCGTGAGGCTCCCTATAGCATCGTTTTTCATCCTCACTCATGCGTCTCCCGGTTGATCCACCGTATCCTTGTCGCATCAATGCCACAAAGACGTAACCTTGATCTGTGAAAAAAGCACTGTATCTTTGAGAGTCAATGGACTCTTTGCTAATGGCAAAGTTGACGTCTGTCATTCCGCCGTGGGTGAAAAGCACCACCTTATATGGCGGACGGAACTTCTCCTTGTTGGGGGAAAAGATGACCACTTTCAAGTCGGCAATTTTCTCGCCGGTTGCGCTGTAGCGCGGGATGGTCACATCTTCTCGCTCCTTAGCCGACAAAATGACAGCATGGGCGAGCAGGATGACCGCGAGGAAAAAGCGCACAAAGTTTTTCATGTTCATGATGGAGTCCTTGAATTGCAGAGTAGGGGTTAAGGTACCACAAACTCTTGATTTTTCGGAGCAATGTTTGTGAAAGAACCATTGCTGACTACTCTAATTATAACAAACTTTCAGCAAAAGTCAATACTCTCGGGTAAATATCTCTAATACTTTCAGGCCTATAATAGTTCTTTTATCTTCACCTAATCTTATATTTTAATCTTTTTTCAGAAGAATATTCTCTGTGGTAAAAGTCTGTTGGTAGGTCTTTTTGAAGACACTCTTCGTAATTGAGAAAACTCCATAGCTAATAAAAAATGCAGCCATGATATCTATACTATAATGATATCGGCCAAGAAGTGTTGTTATTGCAAACACTACAGAAAAGACTATAAATGTGTATCTTACCCACTTTATATTCCAAAAAACGAGAGCATAAAGGAACGGCAACGCTACGTGCCCTGAGAAGAAGAGGTCCCCACCAAAGGTGTTATATGATTGTATTGGATTCATTAGCTCTGGCGGTGGAAGTGCTGTTAAGTTAGTGCTTATACCACGAGCAAAAATAAGTAAACAGTGAGAGATGAGCATAAAAGGTAAAAACCTTGGCAAAAAGAAGAGAAGTGTTTGCCCAAACCATTTGACGATATTACTTATATGGTCATGGATAAAGTGAGTATCATAGTAGGGGATATGAGCTAAGATAGTGTCGTACAGTTCCCCGTTCGGGGCTTTTTGTGTAGCAACATACGCAAGGTCGGAATGAATAATGACAGCAACAACAAAACACATCACATAGATTATTGCAAAGAAAGCAAAAGTCTTGTCGGTCCACAAAGATGTTTCTTTTTGCAAGTCAATAAGAATTTTATCTTTTATCCAAATTCCAATCTGGTTATAGTATCGAAATGTAACAAGTATATGTATAATTGCCCAAACAAAGTAGAAAAAAGGTGAGAGTAGTAATGTGTTTATTTCTCCGACAACACCCTGTTCTTTCCAAAAGAATATAAAAAAAAGAGGGATGCTAGATATAGCAATGTGGAGAAGATATCGTGGTGAGTATGCTTCTTTTTTAAATGAGTAAATATGCCAAAAAGATATATGATATGTCACTATTACTGCAAACAAAACCTCAATAGGTAACGTTGCTAAAAACGGGGTTCCTAAAAAAAGAAATACAGAGCCAGTGGCGCATGCAAGCATAATTGTTTTGCCAACAAGTTCTTTCTCGGTAAAGAAAATAAAAACACTGTATGTAACTAGGAGTATAAATGGAAGAAAAGCTGTGGCAAGAAGTGTTATATGTGATATGTCATAGTACCCTTCAATAAGTAGACACGTCCAAGGGATTGTAAAAGCAATAAGTGCAGGTATGTGCTTCTTAACAATAGTTACCCCTCTTAAATGAAACTCGTCCATTAATGCGTGTAACACGAAAAGTGTTCCAGCCACAATTGCAAGTTCATTAAAGTTTAAAATGTCTCTTTGCAAAAGTAAGAATATCGGCCCCATTAAGAACATGTAGAGCATGACTTTTTTAAAAGAGAAACCCCTCTTTTTGTACAGATAGTAATAGCCAAGCAAGAAATGGGCTTGTCCGAGAATTATAAAAGAATACTCAATTGGAACAGACGAATTCTTCCAAAAATAAAGTATTACCGACGTAAGTAATAGAGAAAAAATACTGTATAAAAACATGCTATAGTTACGATATTGCTATATAGAATATCATGCTTTCTTTCCTGTACACATTAATATTAGGCGGAATAAGTACACTACTCTTCTCTTTTATGGCGTATAGGTTGATTGCTCTCCATGCCTTGGTTTCCTGGAAGAGAATATGGTTTTTTGGTTTTTTATATTATTGCGTACTTTTTTCTTGGATACTCACCGCTTACCCTTTGGATGATTTTTTATTACCAAAATATATTGGTTTATTGGTGATTTTTATATTTTATTTAATCGTATGCAGTGTAGCAGGAAGTTCGCTCCTTATTTTTATCTATAGTAAGCGATTGCGTCTTGTATGGCATAGGATGGTTTATTTTATTTTTATTTTTTTTATATTTGATGTAGTAAAGAATGTAGCACTCAGTCTGCTTTTTTATTCTGATTCTGCTGGGTTTGATGTGCATTGGGGGTTCGGGCTGCCTCTCTTATCGTTTGCATTAACACCACTTCTTCATTTGGGGTACTTCTTTGGCACTGCGTTACTAGCTTTTACTTTTATAGGTATAGGATTATGCTTTGCAAAAAATAAAGTAGCCACTGTTGTAGTAACATCGTTAGCGTTGCTCGCTATCTCGTTGTTAAGTATTGAGCCAGATGCATCTCCTTCTTATTTCCGATCTCTTACAAAAGGTGGCAAACAAGTCGTTGTCTTTTCCTCACAAGGGAAAGATGCTTACTTTTATCGAGATGTGTTAGATGTGATTGACAAAATGTCTTTACCGGATAAGAGCATTATTTTTTTCCCGGAAGATTCTTATTTATCTGAAGAGCTACTGTCGTCACTGAAGATGTTCTATGTTATACATGGCGAGACTGTTGTTAGTAATGGTCGCATGTACAATCAACTCACTTTATATTTTGATGGAAATAAAGAAGTTCTGACATCAAAAAATTTCCTGATTCCATTTGGAGAGAGAGTACCATTCTTTTTTTCCTTGTTAGGAGATTTTTTATTTTTAGGAGACCATTTCGAATCTCTAAAAGAGATGCGCGAATATTCTGTTACTACTTTGGGCGGGCCAAAGAGTATTACCTTGGACGGGTATTCTTTCTTAGTTGCCCTTTGTTCTGATGCTTGGTCTAAACCTAGTGGTCGTTTTTTCTCTCAAACTAAAGAGGAGGATATATATATTATCCAATCCAATCGAATATTTCACGGCAATAAATGGTTTTTAGTAAATTTATTTGCTTGGCACACGTCTCTCTCTGTTCTCTACGACAAGAATGTCATAGCAGTGCCACGAGATAGCCCTCTGTGGGCGATAGGTCCTTCTGAGTAGTCACACCGTTCACCTAAGAATATATTTTGTTTAGAGTAATAGAGAGAAGGCGCGGTGTGTTACTTTCTGTTCTTCTTCCACAATGTTTGAGTTCATTCAGAACTATGAGCAGACACCGTTAACAGGTAGTTACTTGAAGCGTGCTGCGCTTATGTTTGACCCAACTACTAACCGCCCAATGGTGGAGCTCACCTTTAATGACGAAGGTTCAGATCTTTTCGCAGCCATCACTAAGGCTAATATCGGAAAGCAGGTGTCTATCTTTCTAGATGGTGTACCGATTTCATCCCCCGTTCTTAATGAAGAAATTACAGAGGGGAGGGGAAGCTACACTTCTACCTCTCCCCAGTCGTTGTAATAAGCACCCTTGCTGTCTGACTGACTGATGCACCACAACTAAGGACGAATTCGGTGCTGTACTTTAGGTTAAAGGTCTTCCTGCCAGTTGTCTTCCAGTCAGTATCTTGTCTACTTGCCGGGATAGTTCTTAGTGAGCTAAGAATAGTTCTTGGACTCATTAAATCTTGGATGGTTTGAGAGTCCGTGAACTCGTTAAGGATTCTGTTGTTAAGTGACGCTGTTTCACCTACCTGGTCTTCGCTGCAAGCACCATTAGAACAGATAGATCTAGCTTCTAGAGTACAGTTGGATTTAGGATGTTGTATTGTCCAGGAAATTGCAGAGTTAGAAGACTTAGGGATTGTTCTTGGGGAAGCTGTTAAGACGATAGAAGGGGAAGGAGGAGGGCTTGTTGATATAAAGACAGGGGGGAAAGGTTCCCCTACATAGTTTCCTGATAGACAGTAAACAATATAATTGCCGGTAGCGCTAATAGAAACATTTGTTGGGCCAGTATAAGGGGCTTCAACTATCAGAGTGTCAGGGTCGGTGTCAGTAAGTATTACCCTGTAGCGTGTAGCGTTGCTGCAGGTAACGCTAAGATTAGCGTTACTGATCGCTGGAGCGCAGTACCCATATTGGCAAGTTGTTATAATGCTTGTCACAACCGGGTTAACACAAGTCTCAGAGTTAGTATCCCACCCACCCGAAGCACATCTAGCTGTCACAGTTTCTGTGTCTAAGTTA